>DRNU01000023.1 GCA_011374975.1 Gammaproteobacteria bacterium
AGCCGGGCTGGACACCCGGTAATGTCAATCCACAGTTCAACCGTGGCAACTGCACGCCTACCGGCACCACGGAAGCACCACCTACCTCTATCGCGGGTGACCTGGACCCGGCAGCAGGTAACCAGCCGCCGGTTGCCGATGCCAATGGCCCGTACAGCGGGACGGTCAATATACCGCTGACCTTTGACGGCTCGGCTTCCAACGACCCGGACGGGACGATCGTTTCCTATGACTGGAACTTCGGTGACGGCAATACCGGCACCGGCGTAGCCCCGACACATACCTACACCGTTGACGGCATCTTCAATGTGTCCCTCACGGTGACGGATGATGCCAACAGCACGGGAACCAGCACCACCACGGCCACCATCGGTCTGGGTAACCAGCCGCCGGTCGCGGACCCGAACGGCCCGTACAGTGGCAGCGTTGGTGTAGCCGTTGCATTCGACGGCACCGGCTCCAGCGACCTGGACGGAACCATCGTCAGCTATGACTGGAACTTCGGTGACGGCAGTACCGGCACCGGACCGACACCCGGCCACAGCTACGCTACAGCCGGTTTATACAACGTAATACTGACCGTAACCGATGATGCGGGTGCCACCGACTCGGCAGGAACCACGGCTGACATCACCGTACCCGCCAACCAGCCGCCGGTAGCCGACGCGAATGGCCCGTACAGCGGCACAGCCGGTACACCGGTAACGTTCGATGGCACGGCATCCAGTGACCCGGACGGCAGTATCGTGAGCTACACCTGGGACTTCGGTGACGGCAGTACCGGCAGCGGTGCAACACCAGGCCACACCTACGCCGCAGACGGTAACTACACGGTTACGCTGACAGTGACGGATGATGCCGGCGACACAGGCACCGACGCCACCACGGCCAGCATCGGCGCGGTCGGCAACCTGCCGCCAGTGTCTGACCCCAATGGCCCGTACAGCGGCACAGCCGGCATGCCGGTAGCGTTCGACGGCAGCGGCTCCAGTGACCCGGACGGCAGCATCGTGAGCTATACGTGGGACTTCGGTGACGGCAGCACCGGCAGCGGTGCAACCCCGAGCCATACCTACACCACAGACGGCAATTACACGGTAAGCCTGACGGTAACGGATGACGCGGGCGCCACCGACACGGCGACGACTGCAGCCACAATCGGACAGGGCAACCTGCCACCGGCGGCGGATCCCAACGGCCCGTACAGCGGAACAGTCGGTGTCCCCGTGGCATTCGACGGCAGCGGCTCCAGCGACCCGGACGGCAGCATCGCCTCGTACGCGTGGGACTTCGGTGACGGCAATACCGGCAGCGGCGCAACGCCGAGCCATAGCTACGCAACCGGGGGTACCTACAATGTCTCCCTGGAGGTAACTGACGACACAGGTGCTACTGACGCGGCCATGACAACGGCACGCATCAAGCCGGCTGGTGGCGATGACGACAGCAGTGACGAGGATCACGACAGTGATGACGATCACGACAGCGACGAGAAAGACCACGGTGACAAGGAGCACGGCGACAAGAAGAAGCACGACAAAGATGACGACTAGCGGCCTGTCCGCCTGACGTTACGGGGGAGGATGCAGATCCTCCCCCTTTTTTTATGCCGCCACAAAAAAATCGGGGCTCAGAAAGAGCCCCGTAAACATTTGATTTTGGTGGGTCGTATAGGATTTGAACCTATGACCAATTGGTTAAAAGCCAACTGCTCTACCAGCTGAGCTAACGACCCTGAACAGAGGCCGGAATCATACCGAACCGGCCAAAAATGACAAGTCTAGACGGCATCCAGGCGGCGTAATCCGCTGGGCAGCAGGTGCAGGTCGACCAGCGAGGTGACCAGCGCCGCCATGAAGCTCGCCTCATCCTCGTAGACCAGCTTGTAGTACTGGATTTTCATGGTCAGGGCGCTGCCGAGCACAATGCCTCCAAAGGCGATGAAGGAGCCCAGCGCCAGCGTCGAGATGCCGGTGATACCCTGGCCGATGGTGCAGCCCAGCGCCAGCACGCCGCCGAAACCCATCAGAATGGCGCCGATCAGGTGGTTAGCGAAATCCTTCAGCGAGGCAAACCATTCAAAGCGGAAACTGCGGCTCAGCAGCGACCACAGCAGCGAACCCAGCACCACGCCGAACACGGCCATCACACCGAACGTCAGGTAGGCGTGCTGGAAGCCGGATGTCGAATAGCCCACCATCTGTCCCATCGGGTTAATGAAGGTAAACGACTGCGAGGCCAGCGGCCGCGTGTCGGCCGGTTTGCCCTCGTCCGACTCGGCAAGGAAATCCCACTGTTGTGCATAGGCCTGCAGCGAATAGACCTCACCATCGGCATCGACCATGGCATTGCTGGTCACATACCAGGCGCCCAGCACCGCCAGGCCGACCACCAGGCCGCCGAGCACATTGTCGAAGCTGCTACGGAAATCCGCGGAGCGGAATACCACCACCAGCAGAACCAGGCCAAGCACACCGCCGATCACCAGCCGGGCCATGGCCGCATTGTCACTGCCGGCGACCAGCGTACCCAGGTCCTGTGCCGGCCCGACGTCCACCGCCAGCGGCCGGATCCAGTCATAGAACAGCACCGTGAACAGGGTCTGGTCGCTGCCCGGGAACGGGTTGATCATGAAATAGGCGATCACCGCGATGACCAGGAACACCATGATCGACTTCAGGTTGCCGCCGCCGATGCGCACCAGGCACTTGTTGCCGCAGCCGCTGGCCAGCGTCATGCCGATACCGAACAGCAGGCCGCCGAACAGGTTCTCGGCCCAGATCAGCTGCCCGGCCCGGTACGGGGGAAACGAGGCATCCACGTTAACCATGCCGCCGGACTCCAGCACCGTCACGCCCAGCAGCGCCACGGCGATGGCCAGCAGCCAGGCCCGGAAGCGCCCGGTGTCACCCATGTTGACCCAGTCTGAAACCGCGCCCATGGTACAGAAATTGGTCTTGTTGACCAGTGCACCGAGCAGCAGTGCAATACCGAATACCGACCACAGGAAGAACTCCTGCGCGGCGAAAAAACTTTCAAACGTCATAGCTGGTACCTTTTCCAGTTCTGGATCATGTCCGGGAGCGGGCCGGGTCCTCGACACCGGCATCCGCAAAGCCCTGCGCGCGTAAGCGGCAGGAGTCGCATTTTCCACAGGCGCGCCCGGACACATCCGCCGCATAGCAGGACAGGGTCTGTCCGTAGTCCACACCCAGCTGCATACCGGTTCTGATGATGTCCGCCTTGCTCATCTCGATGAGCGGGGCGTGCACGCGAAATGAGCCACCCTCGACACCCGCACGGGTGGCTAGTTGACAGAGACGCTGAAAAGCCTCGATATATTCCGGCCGGCAGTCAGGATAACCCGAGTAATCCACCGCGTTGACGCCGAGAAACAGATCCCAGGCACCCAGCACTTCCGCCCAGCCCAGCGCGATAGAGAGAAAAATAGTATTGCGGGCAGGCACATAGGTCACAGGTATGCCTTCTTCCGCCTGCTCCGGGACCGCAATCGCGTGATCTGTCAGCGCCGAACCGCCGATCTGCCCGAGATCCAGCGGGATAACCTTGTGCTCGACCGCGCCCAGCGCTTCCGCCACCCGCCGCGCGGCGGCCAGCTCGGCATGGTGGCGTTGCCCGTAGTCCAGGCTCAGGGCATAACAGCGGTAGCCCCGGTCGCGGGCGATAGCCAGTGTGGTGGCGGAATCCAGGCCACCGGACAGCAGCACCACGGCCTTGCGTTCAGTGTCCAGCTTCGTCACCCCAGAGAATTTTGTGCAGTTGCAGCTGGAAGCGCACCGGCAGGCGGTCTTCCAGAATCCACTCCGCCAGCCGGGTGGCGTCCTGCTGGCCGGCGCTCGGCGAGAACAGCAGCTCGCAGCGCCCGGCCAGGCGGTGCTCAGCGAGCATGTCACGCGCCCACTCGTAATCGGCGCGGTCGCAGATGACGAACTTCACCTGGTCGCTGGCCGCGAGGTAATCGAGGTTGCTGTACAGGTTCTTTTCCATTTCACCGGAACCGGGGGTTTTCAGGTCAATGACTTTCATGACCCGCGCGTCCACCTGGCTGACATCCAGCGCGCCACAGGTCTCCAGCGACACCCGGTAGCCGGCGTCGCACAATGCACTGAGCAGCGGCAGGCAGGCCGCCTGCGCCAGCGGCTCACCACCGGTCACCGTGACGTGCTGCACGCCGTAGGCAGCCACCTGCGCCAGTACAGCGCTGTGCGGCAGGTATTCGCCACCCCGGAAGGCATACCCGGTGTCGCAATAGTGGCAACGCAGCGGACAGCCGGTCAGGCGCACGAACACCGTCGGCAGGCCGGCGGTGCTGGACTCCCCTTGCAGGGAAAGAAAGATCTCGGTGATGCGCAGGCGCCCGGCGAGTGCCGCCGGCGCCTGCTGTGCGCTGGATTCCATGCCGGTATTTTAGCACCGGAAAGCGGTTAAATTCCGGTCAGTTGAGATGGCCTTCGCGTTTCATGCGGTCGAGGCGTTCCTGCGCCAGGCGCGCCGTGGTGCTGCCCGGGTAACCGCTCACCACCTGCTGCAGCCAGTCGCGGGCTTTGGCCCAGTCCTTGAGTTCGTACTGGATGTAGCCCATTTTCAGCTTGGCGTCCGCTACCTTGCTGCTGCCCGGGTAGTTATTGACCACCTTGCTGAACTCATCCAGCGCGGGCTGGAACTTGCGCGTGACGTAGTGCACCTCGCCCAGCCAGTACTGGGCATTGTCGGCATAGCTGCTGCCGGGGTATTTTTTCAGGAACGCCTGGAACGCCGCCGAGGCTTCGCTGTAGCGTCCTTCCTTCAACTGCTCCAGCGCATGATCGTAATCCTTGCGCTGGTCGGCCGGCTTCAGCGCCGGGGCCGCCGACGCCGGGGCGGATGCGGCCGGGACCGGTGGCGTCACGCCGCCGGCGGGTGCAGCACCCGGTACCGGTGCCGCACCCGTGGCCGGCTGCCCCTGGGCGCCCCCCACTTCCAGGCGATGCAGGCGCCGGTCGATATCCAGGTACAGGTCACGCTGACGTTTTTGCAGACCTTCCATGCTATGCGTCTGTACCTCGATATCCCCGCGCAACTGCTGCACCTCGCGCTGCAGGGCGGATACCTGGTCCATCAGTTCTACCAGGCTGCGGCTGTCCAGCTTGCGTTCCAGCTGCTGGATGCGCGCCTCGAGTTCAGCCTTGCTGGCCGCCGGGGCATTTGCGCCCAGCGCCAGCAGGCTCAGTGCCAGTGCGCTCCTAGTAACCCACATAGACCAGTTCCACACGCCGGTTCATGCTCCAGGCCGATTCATCGTGCCCCTCGACCGCCGGTTTTTCCTCGCCATAGCTGACGGTAGTGATCTGCATCGGTGCCACACCCTGGAACTCCAGCATGCGCCGTACCGCCTGGGCGCGGCGCTCACCCAGCCCGATGTTGTACTCGCGCGCACCGCGTTCGTCGGTGTGCCCTTCGACAGAGACCTTCACATCCGGGTTGGCCGACAGGAACGCCGCGTGGGCGGCAACGATGTTCCGGTCCTGCTCCGCCACTTCACTGCTGTCGAAAGCAAAATAAATGACGCGCTGCGCCAGCGGGCTGTTGGGGTCATTCAGCGACTCAATACTCAGGTCGCCATAGGCGCCCACACCGCTGGCAGTGGCACTGCCACCGGCACCGACATCCGCGGCACCGCTGTGGTCTTCGACGGTGACATCGCCATCTTTGGCGCCGCCGGTGGAACTGCACGCTGCCAGCACACCCAGCATCAACGCAATGACTACTGCCTGTATCATTTTCATGTTTAGCTCCTTATCTCGGTAATATATCGGTGTAATTCCTTACTGTCACTTGCGTTGGGTAAAGGGTGACCAGACCGGCTCACGCACATTACCCTGGCGCAGACTGAAACGCTGACGAAAGCGCCCGTCACTGGAGACCGCGGCCAGCACGCCGCGATGCCCGGTTTCTGTTGCGTAGATGATCATGCTGCCGTTGGGCGCAAAACTCGGCGACTCGTCCAGGCGGCCGTCGCTCAGCACGCGCAGCAAACCGGTTTCGAGGTTCAGCACGGCGATCCGGTAACGCCCGTCCTGCCCGTGCACCAGCGCCAGGCTCTTGCCATCCGGCGCTATATCGGCGCTGGTGTTGTAACTGCCTTCAAACGTCAGCCGCTGCGCACGCCCGCCCTGCGCCGACATGCGGTACAGCTGCGGACTGCCGCCGCGGTCCGAGGTAAACACAATATTTTTGCCGTCCGGCGTCCACACCGGCTCGGTATCGATGGCGGCGCTGGAAGTCAGGCGTTTCAGCTTGCGGTCGCTGAGCCGCATGCTGTAGACCTCCGGGTTGCCGTCGCGCGACAGCGTCACCGCCATGGACTGCCCGTCCGGTGACCAGGACGGTGCGCCGTTGATCCCGGCAAAGGCGCTCAGCTCGGTGCGCGTGCCGGCAAAAATATCCTGCACGAAGACCGCGGCGCGGCGGTTTTCAAACGACACATAGGCGAGCTTGCGCCCGTCCGGCGACCAGGCCGGCGACATCAGCGGCTGCGCCGAAGTCAGCAGCGTCTGCGGGTTATAGCCGTCGCTGTCCGCCAGTTGCAGCTGGTATTCCTTCTTGCCGTTCTTCGTTTCTGAAATCACGTAGGCAATACGCGTCGCGAAAGCACCCGGCTGGCCGGTCAGCTGCTCGTAGATAATGTCGCTGATGCGGTGCGCTACATAACGCAGCTGCGCGCTGTTGGCAGGCAGGCTGTATCCGGTGATCTGGCGGCCGCGGAACACGTCGAACAGGCGGAACTGGATACGGTAGCTGTCGGGGCCCAGCATCTCCACCTTGCCGATCACCAGGTTCTCGGCGCCCAGTGTGCGCCAGTCCTGGAAACGCACCTGGCTGCTCTCCACCGGTCGCGCGACCAGGTTCTGCTCGGCCAGCGGCGCAAAACGGCCGCTGCGCGCCAGGTCCGAGGCGATGATGCCCGCCACGTCCTGCGGCAGCGTAATCCCCGCCGTGCCAAACGGCACCACGGCAATCGGCACGGCGCCGTCCACGCCCTGGGTGATCTCGATAGTCAGCGCGGCCTGCAACCAGGTCGGCAGTAACAGACAGAGGAACAAAACACTGCGATAAGACATTTTCATAAGGATCCGGGTTTGAACTCAAAGCGTATTGTACGGAATTTTTCCATCACGTCCGGGTCGGGCGGCACCGGCAGCGGCGAGGCCTTGAAAACCGCGGCTTCCACCGAACGGTCAAAGGCGGGATTGCCGCTGCTGCGCACAATCTTCGCATCGACCACTTCGCCGCCCGGGATCAGGCGCACTTCCACGGTACAGGACAGCTCGGACCCCGAACTCGGTGGCTTTATCCACTTTTGCTGCACTTTTTCCTTAATGTGCAGCACGTACTCGTCGACCATGCGCTGCATGGCGCTGCGCCGCTGCGCCGCCATGCGTTCCTGTTCCGCGGCCAGGCGGGCCTGCAACTCCTGCTCGGCCGCCTTGCGGCGCGCTTCTTCCTTGCGCTTGCGTTCCGCTTCTGCC
>DRNU01000024.1 GCA_011374975.1 Gammaproteobacteria bacterium
GATACCGAGGCCAGCCAGGTCAGGAACCCCAGTGCCAGTGCGCCGACCCAGCCATAGTGCAAATAGCGCATGCTATTGCGGTGCTCGGTCTTGACCAGGAAAGCCGCCAGCGCAGCGACCACCAGCAGCGCTTCCAGTCCTTCCCTAACCAGGATAAAGAAGGCGCTGGCAAAGGCCGCACTGCCGGACAGGCTGCGCCCTGCCAGGCGTTCCGCAGCCGTATCCAGCATACCCTTGACGTCAACGATCATAAGCTCCAGCTGCGCGGCGGGAACCCGGTCGCGGATCGCGGTGCGCAGCTCGGTCATTGAGGTTTCGATCGCCAGCCGCAGTCCGGAGTCGACCGCGTTCAGGCCCTGCTCGACCAGCTCGAAACCCTCCAGGTAAGCTTCCACAGCCAGCCGGTAGGCCTGTTCGTATTCGCCTTTGACATAGGCCTGGAGTACGTCATCCAGGTGGTGACGCGAGAACTGCAACGGCGTCTCATCAGAAAACAGGGCGGCCGGGTTGCGGCGCAGCTGCGCCATCAGCACACCGCCCTGCGGGCCGTATTCCTCGATCGCACCGGCCGGCGTGGTGATGGTCAACGTGGCAATGTTCATTAGCTGTTTCAGCCCGCCGGAAGCCGATTGCTCCGGCATACCGATCACCGCCGGCTCGCTGACCGCAAGCTGGCCGACATAGAATGCCAGCGACCAGCGGTCTTCCGCCGGCAGTTCGTGAAACGGCTTCATGTCCGTATCCGGGACACCCTGGGTGATGGTGTTGTACAGGCCGTACAGGGTGCGCTGCGCATAGCGCTTTTCGTCACGAAAGTTGATCGGCGGCGGGTCCATGCCTTCCGCCTGCGGGCCGCGGCCATCACCGTTGGCACCGTGGCAGCCGGCACACAGCCGGCTGTACAGGTTGGCGCCACGCGCCAGGTCCGGCTGCTTACGCGGCACTACCGTTACCTTGTAGCTCTCGATGACCGCCAGCCGCATCGCCGTGGCCAGCAGGTTCACCTCGGCAGGCGCGGTGCGGGCATTGACCAGCGAAGCCAGCAATTCGCCCTGCTTCAGCAGGGCCGATTTGCTGTCGCTGTCGGGCAGATCGTCCAGCTGCTGGCGGATGCCGGCCGTGAAGTCCTGCATCTCGGCGTATTCCGCCGGGTTGACGATTTCGCCATCACGTATTGCCTCGGCGTAGTCAACACCAACATAATCAATCAGTTGCAATAATTGCTGGATATCACCCGCCCGTGCCAGGGAGGCCATAAATAACAGGAACAGGAATACCAGCAGACGTTTCATGCCATTACAGCTCAGCCAGGAGGAAGTAAAGTAAATTATAATCATTCTCATTCAGGCTGTAAACAGCAGGTTGGGCGTTGTATTCGGGTCAGGGGGCGCTTACCCAGACGGCATGCACATTGACGAATTCGCGGATACCGTGGATTGACAGTTCGCGGCCATAACCGGAATTGCGGATACCGCCAAACGGCATGCGCGGGTCGGATTTGGACATGTCGTTGACAAAAGCGGCGCCGGACTGGATCTCATCGGCGGCGATACGTTCGCCGCGCGCCAGGTCACGGGTCCAGACCGCACCACCCAGGCCGAAATCAGTGCAGTTGGCAACCTGGATGGCCTCCTGCTCGTCTTTTACCCGGATCAGAGTCGCCACCGGCCCAAACAGCTCCTCGGACCAGGCCGCCATGCCCTCCCTGACACCGGCCAGCACGGTAGCCGGGTAGAAGGCGCCGGGGCCTTCCGGCACCTCGCCACCAACCAGCACCTTCGCGCCAGCTGCCACGCTGCGCTGCACCTGGTCGTGCAGCCCGTCACGCAGGTCCACCCGGGCCTGCGGACCGATATAAATACCCGCCTGTGATGGGTCGCCCATTTGCAGCTGCCTGACCTGGTCGACAAATTTCTTTTCGAACGCATCATAGACCGCATCCACCACGATGAAACGCTTGGCTGCGATACAACTCTGGCCGCTGTTCTGGAAACGCCCGACGATGCCGACCTCGACCGCCCTGTCTATGTCCGCATCTTCCAGCACGATGAAGGCATCGGAACCGCCCAGCTCCAGCACACATTTTTTCAGCACTTTACCCGCCTCACCGGCGACGGCGCGGCCGGCCGCGACACTGGCGGTGATGGAAACCGCCGCAATCAGCGGATTGCGGATGACCTGCGTGGTCTGCGGCACGTCAATCAACAGGCTACGGAACAGATTGGCCGGCATCCCCGCATCGATGAAAATCTGTTCGATGAGCAGGGCGCAGCCGAACACGTTCGGCGCATGCTTGAGCACCGCGCCGTTGCCCGCCATCAGCGCCGGAGCGGCAAAACGGAATACCTGCCAGAGCGGGAAATTCCAGGGCATTACCGCCAGTATCACACCCAGCGGTTTGTAGGTAACGAAACTGTGCTGCGCCTCTGTCTCCACATCCTCCGACGCCAGGAATTCTTCCGCATGGTCGGCATAAAACTCGCAACCCCAGGCACACTTCTCGACCTCGGCGATACCCTGCGTATAGATCTTGCCCATTTCTGCGGTCATCAGGCGCGCATATTCTTCCCGGTTATTCAGCAAGGTCTGCGCCACGGACTTCATCAGCCGGGCCCGCTCCGCAAAAGACGTCGCCGCCCAGTCGTGTTGCGCCCGGGCACTCTGCTCGAGGATGCCCTGCACCCCGGCGTCGCTCATGGCTTCAAAGCTGTTGATCTTTTCGCCAGTGGCAGGATTGATAATGTCAAAAACCATTGCTTTCTCCTTCGGTCCGGACACGAGCAACCCACTCTAGCATGAGTACTGATGACAAGTACCCGGTCAGCTGTTAGCCTGCCGGAAAACCACTCAGGGAGAATTCCATGAAACTGCGCTCCTGCCTGCTAGCAGGCATTATCCTGGTTCTGCCGACCGTCCAGGCTGCAACACTGGTTGAAATAACAGACACCGAGGGCCTGACCCGGATCTTCAGGGATGGCTCAAAATCCCGGCTCGAGATGTCGGGTGAAAGCGGTTATATGGTCATCGACAGCGCAGCACAGACTGTGCACGCGGTAGTGCCTGAAGAGCGCATGGTTATGGACATGAGCGACAGCCTGAAGAACGCCCCGGACGCCGGGCCGGCCTCCAGCGTCAAAATCAAACTGAACAAGCAGGGTAGCGGACCACGCATCAGCGGCTACAAGACCACGCGCTACAGCTATTCTGCCGATGGCAAAGACTGCGGCACGCTGTTCACCTCGCAACAGGCCCTGGCGGATACCGGCATAAACGATATGTTTGCCATGATGGAGCGGCTGTCGGCACAGGCTGACGCCATGATGTCTGCATTCGGGCAACAGGATGCCGATCCCTGTGAGAGGACCGGCCCTGGACTGACTGATATGTTGAAGAAGATTGGCGCACCACTGCGCATCCTGGACAGCAATGGCAAAACAGTCAGTGAGGTGATAACGATTGACAAGGATGCGGCACTACCGGCCAATGCCTTTGCCATACCCGCCGACTACAAAGTCCATAACACCGACCAGATGATGCGTGACACCCTGCAACAGATGCAGAAAATGCCTGATATGCAGGAACTGATGAAGCAGATGCAGCAGCAGTAGCCACTCAGCCGTGGCGCTGGAACTGCGCCACGAGTTGCTGCTGGCGCCGCGCCTCGTTAATCAGTTTCTGGCTGATTTCACCGTTCTGGTAAGCCGCGTCGGCAGTGCCCTGGCCAAGTTCGTTGATGGCAGTAATATTACTGTTGATCTCTTCGGCAACGGCACTCTGTTCTTCCGCAGCAGTTGCAATCTGTACATTCATATCACTGATCTTGCTGATCGCTGCGGTGATATCTTCCAGCGCCTTGCCCGCGGCTGTAGCCCGTTGCACGCTGCTCTCGGTTTTTTCCGTGCCCTGCTGCATTGCCGCTACGGCCTCGTGCACCCCCACCTGGAGGTGCTCGACCATATCCTGGATTTCCTGCGTCGAATGCTGGGTCCGCTGCGCCAGGGTACGAACCTCGTCGGCCACCACGGCAAAACCGCGGCCCTGCTCACCGGCACGCGCCGCCTCGATGGCGGCATTCAGGGCCAGCAGGTTGGTCTGCTCGGCAATGCCGCGAATGACATCGACAACCGTGCCAATGCTGGCGGCATCACTGTTCAGCCGATTAACAACGCCGGCAGCCTGGTCGACACCTGTGGCGACATCCTGAATGGAACGAATAGTCTCGTTGACCACAGTGCGCCCTTCATCGGCAGACTGCTGCGCCTGCGTCGCGCCATCGGCGGCATACGCGGCATTGCGGGCCACTTCCTGAACCGTAGCCGACATTTCATGCATGGCAGTGGCGACCTGGTCGGTCTGGGACTGCTGCTCGTGGACCCGCACATTGGTCTGCTCGATGGTGCCGGCCAGCGTTTCTGTCGAGCCCTTGAGCGCCAGGCTTGAATCGCTGACGCGACCGACAACGGCACGCAACTCGGAAGCCTGCATTTTCATCGCCAGGGCCATCGCACCGACTTCATCCGTGGAATCGGTATAGATCAGCTGCATCAGCGGGTTATCTATGATTTTGCGCGCAGCACTGACACCTGCGGTCAACCGCCGTGATACAGACCAGGTTGTCAACGTGGCGGCGCCCAGGCTCAGGGCGGCAATTGCCCAGCCGGCTGAGCCACTAAGCTCCACGCCACTGGCAAGCGCTCCCAACGGCGGGACAACAGCGATTGCAAAACCTGCGATCAGCCTGGAGCGCAGGCTGAATTTCGGCAATCGCAGCGCCAGGGGCGTTTTCCCCTGCATCAGCTGCCGGTAAATTTTCTCCGCACGCCGCACAACCGCGCGTTCAGGCTGAGTCCGGACCGACTGGTACTCCTCGACCTTGCCATGCGCCTTGATCGGTGCGACATACGCATCGACCCAGTAGTAATTGCCGTCCTTGCAGCGGTTTTTCACAACGCCCATCCAGGGCTTTTCGCGCTTGAGACTGGACCAGAGGTCAGCAAAAGCCGCCGGCGGCATATCCGGGTGGCGGACAACATTGTGATTGTGGCCGGTCAGTTCCTGCTCGGAAAAACCACTGACCTTCATAAAATCATCGCTACAGTAGGTAATAGCGCCCTTCAGGTTGGTCGTTGATAGAAGATTGTAATCTTCCGGGTACTCGACCTCGGTATTTGTCACCGGGGTATTTATTTTCATTGTCTATTCGCTCCAGCAATAAAGTCCCGGCCTGGATTCTCCAGGCCCAAAAAACCATAACAATCAATCATGTCATACCAGTTGCATTGCATAGAGGCATCGGCCACAGACGTAACTCCTTAAGGACCCAAGAGCACAGAGGCAAACACACCAGGATTAAGGCGGTACAATTAAAGGGTGAACGGAATATCCACATGAGCAACAGAACCACAGAGAAATGGGTATTTTTACTGGTTACTCTATATTTACCGTCTTCTATATTTTTTATTTTCTGGCTCTATATCGCTTCAATCATTTATACCCCCGGCACAGGGTCTTACAGCCTGTTTTACGGGGAAGACGGAAATATTGCCCTGCTCTGGCTGTTTGCTGTTCTGCTGCCGGCAGTCTTATTTCTTGTCTTGAGAGCCAAAGGCAGGAGAGCCCTGGCACGACTGTCTGGCGCAACCGGTTTTTACTGCCTGCTGGGTAGTTTGATCAGTGCACACGGGTTTCTGGCGCTACCTGGATTCGTTTTGTTGCTGATCAGCGTAGTGATAAACCGGCGACTCAAAAAGCAGCAACGCCAGAAACAGTGAATGCGGCCATGTAGCCGGTAAGAAACAGTGCATCGTAGGAAATTAATGGTGGCCGGGGACAGAATCGAACTGCCGACACGGGGATTTTCAAAGCCAGTAAAATCAATAA
>DRNU01000025.1 GCA_011374975.1 Gammaproteobacteria bacterium
AATTCATCTACCCGCTGGTGCAGGGCTACGATTCGGTTGCCCTGAAGGCGGATGTCGAGCTCGGTGGCACCGACCAGAAATTCAACCTGCTGGTCGGGCGCCAGTTGCAGGAAGCCTACGGCCAGAAACCCCAGGTGGTACTGACCATGCCGATCCTGGAGGGACTGGACGGGGTACAGAAAATGTCCAAGTCGCTGGGTAATTACATCGGCATTGCCGAGCCGCCGGACGATATGTTCGGCAAGCTGATGTCGATTTCCGATGACCTGATGTGGCGTTATTTCGAGCTGTTGAGCTTCCGTTCGCTGACGGATATAGAAGGGCTGCGCAAGGCGATGGAGGAGGGGCGCAATCCGCGCGATATCAAGTTCGAGCTGGGCCAGGAGCTGGTGACGCGCTTCCATTCGGCGGCTGAGGCCACGCGCGCGCAGGAAAATTTCATCGCCCGCTTCCAGAAGGGCGCGCTGCCCGAGGATATGCCGGAGCTGAGCCTGCAGGCCGGTGCCGACGGCATGCCGATTGCGAATCTGCTGAAAGAGGGGGGGCTGACGTCCAGCACCTCGGATGCCATGCGCATGATCAAGCAGGGTGCGGTGCGGATCGATGGTGAGCGTGTCAGTGATACCCGCTTGCGCGTGCAGCCCGGCAGCTATGTCTGCCAGGTCGGTAAGCGGCGTTTTGCGCGTATTGTTGTGACCTGAGTGCTGGCCGGGATTCTACAGAAGGGGCATAAACCGCTCTATTTATGTAGAATCCCCATGATTACTGTCTATACTGACCCGGAAAGGGCGCGAAGAAAGCCGCTGGTGCAGGCCAGGACAGAAAAACAGAACAATGGGACAACGGGAGGATGCCCTTGTTATGGAAAGCAAAACCATATTGCTGGTCGAAGACAACCCTGACGACGAAGCGCTGACCCTGCGCGCGCTGCAGCGCAACAATATCCTTAACGAGGTCGTCGTGGCGCGGGATGGCGTCGAGGCGCTGGATTACCTGTTTGCACAGGGCGCGCACAGCGATCGCGACCCCGGCAAGCTGCCGGAAGTCGTGCTGCTCGACCTGAAACTGCCCAAGATTGATGGCCTGGAAGTGCTGCGGCGCATCCGCGAGAACGAGAAAACCCGGCGCCTTGCCGTGGTTATCCTGACATCTTCCAACGAAGAGCGGGATATCATCGCCGGTTATGACCTTGGCGCGAACAGCTATATACGCAAACCGGTCGATTTCAACCAGTTTATGGAAGCCGTGCGGCAACTGGGCATGTACTGGCTGGTGCTGAATGTTTCTCCGCCAGGCGCCTGAGGCGGCCCGGGAACGCCTGATTTAACGCGATTTTGCCGGAGTTTTCCGGGTCTCGAAATAAAGTCTCATTTTCTTCTTGACGGCCCTTGGACGGGCTGTATAATGCGCGCCTCTGCTTCGGGAGAGGGCGACAGTCCAAACCCGGAACCAGACAGGAAAGTATTGACGTAGCAGGTGAAGTTGTTCCATACTTGTCCGTCTCCGTTGGCCACAGCGCCGGCGAGTTCTTTAACAATTTAGATCAGATAATTTGTGTGGGTGCTTACGTCGAAATGGTTGCGTAGCTAAAGCAACATTCGATGGAAGCAACTCAAGCAATTCCGAGTTTGTGTACATCGAGCCAAGATTTGTCGCCTCAAGCGACTAATGTGATTGAACTGAAGAGTTTGATCCTGGCTCAGATTGAACGCTGGCGGCATGCCTAACACATGCAAGTCGAACGGAAACGATGGAGAGCTTGCTCTCCAGGCGTCGAGTGGCGGACGGGTGAGTAATACATAGGAATCTGCCCATGTAGTGGGGGACAACCTGGTGAAAACCAGGCTAATACCGCATGAGCCCTTCGGGGGAAAGCAGGGGATCTTCGGACCTTGCGCTATTGGATGAGCCTATGTCGGATTAGCTAGTTGGTGGGGTAATGGCCCACCAAGGCGACGATCCGTAGCTGGTCTGAGAGGACGATCAGCCACACTGGGACTGAGACACGGCCCAGACTCCTACGGGAGGCAGCAGTGGGGAATATTGGACAATGGGCGCAAGCCTGATCCAGC
>DRNU01000026.1 GCA_011374975.1 Gammaproteobacteria bacterium
CTTTGCTATCGAGCAGAGCGGTGCGCGCCGCGGCCAGACCATCCTCGACCTGGCCGGCGGCACCGGTGACCTGGCGGAACGCCTGTCACGCCTGGTGGGGCCGGAAGGCGAAGTCATCATCGGCGACATCAACGGCTCCATGTTGAGCGTGGGGCGCGAACGGCTGCTGGACCACGGCATTACCGGCAATGTCAGTTTCGTGCAGGCCAACGCCGAGGAGCTGCCCTTTCCCGATCAAAGCTTCGACTGCATCACCATCGCCTTCGGCCTGCGCAATGTCACCGACAAGCAAAAGGCCCTGCAGTCCATGTACCGCTGTCTCAAGCCCGGGGGCCGGGTGCTGGTGCTGGAATTTTCCAGCCCGGTACTGCCGGGGCTGAAACAGGTCTATGACCTGTATTCCTTCAAACTGCTGCCGCTGATGGGGCGCCTTATTGCACGCGATGAATCCAGCTACCGCTACCTGGCCGAGTCGATTCGCATGCACCCCGGGCAGGAAGAATTAAAAAACATGATGCAGCAGGCCGGCCTCGAAGACTGCGAATACTTCAACCTGAGTGGTGGTATTGTTGCGCTGCACCGTGGTTATCGTTATTAACAGAGCATAGCTTCATAAACCGGGAACCGCCTTGACCTCTACGACCCCACTGGCCGCCGCGCTGGAAACCGCGCTGAACCTGTACCTGAAACAGGATCCCCTGGCGTTGCAGCGTTGTGCCAAACTCGATGGCAAGGTGATTGCCGTCGACATTACCGACCTGGGCCTGTCGCTGTACTTCCTGCCCGGCAGCAACGGCGTGCTGGTGGCCGGTCATTACGAAGGTGATGCCGACACGCGACTGCGCGGCTCACTGCCGGGCTTCGTACGGCTCACACTCGGCTCCCGCGAGGATGCGCTGTTTAAAGGTGCGGTGGAGATACAGGGCGACACCGATACCGGCCACCAGTTCCAGGCCATTCTCTCCGGCGTGGACTGGGACTGGGAAGAACAGTTGTCACGCGTCACCGGCGACCTGCTTGCCCACCAGGCCGGCAGCCTGGTACGCAAGGCTAAGCACTTCATCAAAAGCAGCCAGGCCACCCTGCAACAGGACCTGTCCGAGTACCTGCAGGAAGAAGCTCGCATTCTGCCCACGGCCATCGAAGTGCGTTATTTCCTCGACGACGTGGACCGGCTGCGCGCCGACGTGGACCGGCTTGCCGCGCGGCTTGATCGACTGCACCGGGCGGAGGCGGATAATTCATGATCAGCTTCTCGCAACTGCTGCGCCTGCTGTACATTGCCTGGGTACTGGTACGTCACGGGCTTGACGAAGTTATCCTGGCCACCCACCTGTTCCGGCCCATCCGCTTCATCGGTTACCTGGTGCCGTGGCACTGGTATGAACGCAAGACACCCCGTGCGGTACGCATTCGCAAGGCACTTGAAGACCTGGGGCCGATATTCGTCAAGTTCGGCCAGATCCTGTCCACCCGCCAGGACCTGCTGCCCGATGACGTCGCGCTGGAACTCGCCCGCCTGCAGGACCGTGTCACCCCCTTCGACGGCGAGCGCGCGCGCCAGATCGTGGAGCTTGCCTTCCAGCAACCCATTGCCGATATCTACCACCGCTTCGACGAGCAACCACTGGCCTCAGCGTCCATCGCACAGGTGCACGCCGCCACACTGAAAAGCGGCGAGGACGTGGTCGTCAAGGTACTGCGGCCCGGCGTGGAAAAGGATATTACCCGTGACGTCAGCCTGCTGCACTACATCGCCGGGCTGGCGGAACGCTACTGGCGCGACGGACGGCGCCTGCGGCCCTGCGAAGTCATCGATGAATTTGAAAAGACGCTCTACGATGAACTGGACCTGTTGCGCGAAGCGGCCAACGCCTCACAGCTGAGACGCAACTTCCGAGATTCCGGCATGCTCTATGTGCCGGAAATCTACTGGAACTACTGCCGCCGCAATGTGATAACCATGGAGCGTATCTACGGCGTTGCGGTCAACGACCTGGATGCCCTGCGGCGCACCGGTGTCGACCTCAAGACCCTGTCGGAACAGGGCGTGGAGATTTTCTTCACCCAGGTCTTCAAACACAACTTCTTTCACGCCGACATGCACCCGGGCAATATTTTTGTCTCCCCCGAGGGCCAGTACATGGCGGTCGACTTCGGCATCATGGGCACCCTCAGCCCGGAGGATCAGCGCTACCTCGCAGAAAATTTCCTGGCTTTTTTCAGGCGCGACTACCAGCGTGTTGCGGAACTGCACGTCGAGTCCGAATGGGTACCCCACGGCACCCGCATCGATGAATTCGAATCGGCCATACGCTCGGTGTGCGAACCGATTTTCGAACGCCCGCTGAAAGAGATTTCCTTCGGCCAGTTACTGCTGCGGCTGTTCCAGACCGCACGCCGTTTCGACATGGAAATCCAGCCGCAGCTGGTGCTGCTGCAAAAGACGCTGCTCAATATCGAAGGCCTGGGGCGCCAGCTGTACCCGGATCTCGATCTCTGGCAAACCGCCAAGCCGTTCCTGGAACGCTGGATGAGCGAACAGGTCGGGCCACGCGCGTTCATGAACCGCATGCGCCGCAGCCTCCCGGAATGGAGCGAACACCTGCCGGAGATCCCCGAACTGATGCACCGCACCCTGCAGCAGGCCATGGACGGCAAGCTGCGCGTTCAATGGGAGTCCCGTGAACTGGAGAAATTGCGCAAACAGATGCACCGCTCCAACCAGCGCTCGCTGTCCGCCATACTCGGTGGCTCTCTGCTGATCAGCGCTTCGTTGATCTATGGCCTCGACGGTCTGAGCCCCGCCATGTTTGCCGGCGCACCACTGCTCACCTGGATACTGGGCGGACTGGCCGTCCTGTTCCTGGTCTACGCCTGGACCGATGATTAGCAGGCAATAAAAAACCCGCCAGAGGCGGGCCAAATGGGCTCTTGCTTTTATTATCGCGGTTCTTGTTCAGTGAGCCTTGTTGTTGTCATGTTACGTTGCAGGCTGTTTCACCTTGCAGCGTTTTCTTGTCGTTACTCCTCCAACACCGTTTTCAAAAGCCCCCCCGAATTCGCTGACTTTTGCATTATTCTTACCGGTATCAGTAACAAAGATAGAGCAACAAGCGTGCCTACTTTTATTTTTCTTATAAATCATTGGGTTATGCGGGGCCGAAAAATTGCGTCTTTTACTCTGTAAAAAATCCCGACGCCAATACCCCATAAGAGTAGGCTTATATACATTTTAAATCAGTAGGTTATAAACGGGCCTTCTGCCCATACCCGGCAAGAACCCAGTGTAAGGCATTTCGACAAAGTCAGCGTCACCAGAAGGGGAATCGCACCCGTCACGCATCGACCAGGTGGCGTGCATAGAGCGCCACCAGTAACACCACCAGCGTCACACTCCAGAACAGACCAATCCACACGGCGGATTGTTTTGCCTTGCGCTTTTCGAGCCAGGTCCTGGGTCGCACGCCCTTGATCAGGAACACCAGGTTGGCGGACAGGTTCACACACACAATATTCACGGCCAGCAGCAGGGCCGCTCCCGCCGCCAGGTCCAGCTGCTCTGAGGCCAGCAGCATGCCCAGAGTCGCTGTAGGCGGTAACAGGGCAACCGCTACCATAACCCCGACCAGCGCACTGGCAACACCACTGGTCAACGACAATACCGCCGCGGCACCGGAGGCCAGCGCCAGCACCACACCATCGAAGCCAACATCGGTACGCGACATGATTTCTGCATTCGGCGCAACCACCGGCCATAACCAGCCGATCGCCAGTGAAATCAGCAACGCGAACACCACGCCGATCAGGTTGGTGCGGAAGGCCTCGCGCAACAGGTCACGGTCACCCAGCGTAGCGGCAAATGCCAGGGCTATATTCGGGCCCAGCAACGGCGCAATAACCATTGCGCCGACTATCACGGCCACATTGTTCTCCAGCAGCCCAATGGCAGCCACCACCGTGGACAGGAACACCAGGATGAGGTGGTTCATGTCCAGGCGGGCGCCCTTTTCGATCTGGTTGTACAGTTCTTCGCGGGTGGCGCTGGTGGAGCTTTTGCTGTTCTTGGTGTTCTTGCTGCTGCCCGGCACCTCTTCCTGGGCGGGGCGGGGCAGGACGGCTTCCACCGGCAACACGATGATACGTGCATTTTCTGACGTGCCCAGCAGCCCCTGCAGCGCATCCAGCACGGTCTGGCGGTTTTCGTCATTCACCAGCATGCGCACACTGCGACGCTGGTCCTCGACGGTCTGGCTGTACCAGCAGTCCAGCGCGCCAAACTGCTCGGCAAGACCGACCAGGGTGTCCAGGTGGCCGGCATCTGCGACGACTTCGATCAGTTTCATGGGGAATCAGTGCGGCCGCTGCAGACCTGCTTCGACTTCATCGCGCCGGTCCTTGCCGGCCAGATTTTCGATCAGGGTCAGTGCAAAATCCATGGCCGTACCCGGACCACGCGAAGTAATGATGCGGCCGTCCTGTACCACCGGCTGTTCGCTGTTTTCAAAACCCTCGAAAGCGTCCAGCACGCCGGGAAACCCGGTTGCGCGCCGGCCCTGCAACAGGCCGAGACCGGCCAGCACTTTAGGCGCCGCACAAATAGCGGCCGTGTAACGGTCACTGGCAACCATGTCTTTCAATAAGGTGCGGATGCGCGGGTCGTTGTCGAGGTGATCGGCACCCGGCAGGCCGCCGGGCAGTACCACCATATCGTATTGCCGCCCGAGTGCTTCATCCAGCGTAGTGTCCGGTATCAATACCGTACCACGCGCCGCCCGCACCGGTTTGTCGTCCAGGCCTGCGGTAACGACGTCGATACCCGCACGCCGTAACAGGTCGATTACGGTAACGGCTTCCAGTTCCTCGCATCCCTGTGCGAGGGGGACCAGGACGCTTGCCATGTGTGCTCACCCTGCTGTTGAATTTCGATCAACTCGCTGACTGTGACCAGCCGGATGCCGCGCTGTTTCAACAGCGGCAATTGCTGCTCCAGCAGCGCCAGTGTCTGCGGGTAGGGATGCCCGATCGCGAGCGCGGTGCCCTCGGTTCCGGCCAGTTTCAGCAGACGTTCAAACTGGTAGGCAATTGCATCCGCATCCGCTTCGTTGTCGAGGAACACCTTGCGCTCGACACTGGGCACGCCATTTTCCAGCGCCACCCGCTGCGCCACAGTCTGCACCGTGGTGCGGCTGTCGACAAACAGCAGTGGCGCCTGCCGCTGCATCACCCGCATCAGCCAGAGCATATGCCCGGGATGGCGGGTCAGCAAGCTGCCCATGTGATTATTGATACCGACGGCATACGGCACTGATGCCAGGTCGTCCAGTACCGTGGTGACGAACTGCTGCTCTGTCATATCCAGGGTCACCGCACCCGCATCCAGCGGGCGTCCGTCGACACTGTCCATGGGCAGGTGCAGCAGCACTTCCTTGCCGGCCGCATGCGCACCCCGAGCCAGCTCGCCGGTATGGCGCGCGTGCGGCAGGAAAGCGCAGGCGACGGGGCCGGGCAATGCCAGCACCCGCTGCCCGTTCGGCAGGCGCTTGCCCATGTCATCGATAACGATACTGATGGCCGGTTGCAGCACCAGCGGCTCACGCGCCTGCGCCGCGGAAAAGAACCCGGCGCATAAAAACAGAACCGGCCAGAGGCCGGTTCGTTGTATCACTGCATCTGCTCCCGCTGTATCGCGAGCCCTTTCAGCAGGTTAAGCGCCTCGTAGAGCTGGTAGTCGCGCTGCGCCAGTGATTTCTCCTGCTTGTCTTTGTCCTTGCCCTTGTCGGAGGACTTTTTCGGCTTGTGGCCATTGCCGTTTGACAGATGCCCGGAAAGATCCGCTTCCTTGACGGGTTCGAAGGTCCGCTCGATGGTCGATACCTGCAGCGGGTCCAGCGTAATGTCCGGCTTGATGCCTTCCGCCTGGATGGAACGACCGGACGGCGTGTAGTAGCGCGCCGTGGTCAATTTGACCGCGGTACCGTTGCTCAGCGGCAGGATGGTCTGTACCGAGCCTTTGCCGAAGGTCGGCGTGCCGACAATGATGGCACGCTTGTGGTCCTGCAGGGCACCGGAAACGATTTCCGAGGCCGAGGCCGAACCCTGGTTAACCAGCACGATCAGCGGCGCCGTATTGAGGACGTCATCCGGCGTGGCGTTGAAACGCAGCTTGGAGTCGTTCACCCGACCCTCGGTATAGACGATCAGCCCCTTTTTCAGGAAAGCGTCGGATACCGCAACCGCCCCGTTCAGCACACCGCCCGGGTTATTGCGCAGATCCAGTACCAGTCCCTTCAGGGTGCCGCCGGCTTCTTTTTTCAGCTTCTCGATCGCATCGACCATGTTTTCTGCGGTCTTGGACTGGAACTGCGAGATGCGCACGTAACCGAAACCGTCTTCCAGGATGCGATGCTTGACGCTCCTGACCTTGATGATGGCGCGCTTGACGTTGATTTTCAGCGGCTGGTCGACACCCTCACGCACCACGGTCAGTTTCAGCACGGTGCCTGGCTTGCCGCGCATGATCTTGACCGCATCGTTCAATGTCATCCCTTTCACCGGGGTGTCGTCGAGGCGGATAATCAGGTCGCCGGCCTGGATGCCGGCGCGCTGGGCCGGCGTATCGTCGATCGGCGCGATGACCTTGACGAAGCCGTCTTCCATGCCCACTTCGATACCGAGGCCGCCGAATTCACCCGAGGTGCCCACCTGGAGCTCCTTGAACTGTTCCCGGTCCAGGTAGGCGGAATGCGGGTCAAGGCCGGAAAGCATGCCGCGGATGGCATTTTCCAGCAGCTCACTGTCCTCGACATCCTCGACGTAGTCGTTCTTGATACGGCCGAATACGTCACTGAAAGTGCGTAATTCCTCCACCGGCAGACCGGCGACAGGGGTGGCATCGCGTTCGGCAAACACGCCTTGTCCGATAGACAGGGACAATCCGACCACGACACCGGCCAGTACCAGGAAAACATTTTGTCTTTTTGTGCTCATTCAATTCCAACCTGACGACGTGTTAAATCGCCTTTAATTATGTGAGTAATGAAAGCCTTAGCATCGCCTTGGCTGTTGACAGATAGCGACCATACCATAGCCGGGAACCCATCGTACATTATGACAGGGCGGCGGGCTTGCCGGTACACCAGCGTAGCGGGTTGACCGGCCGGCCTTTGTGCCGGAGTTCAAAGTACAGCCCGGAACGGCTTTGCCCGCCACTGGCACCCAGAGTCGCCACCACTTCATCAGTATCGACCCATTCGCCGACTTCCTTATAGAGGGCCTGATTATGCCCGTACAGGCTCATATACCCGTCGCCGTGATCGATAATCAGCAACAAACCGAAACCCCGCAACCAGTCGGCAAAGGCAACCCGCCCCTGGGCCACGGCATGCACTTTACCGCCTTCCGGTGCACTGATTATAACGCCCTGCCAGGTCAGGCCACTGCTGCCGCGCCGGCTACCGAAGCGCGTCGTCAGGCGGCCTCGCGTCGGCCAGCCGAGCTTGCCTTTCAGGCTGCCAAACGGCTGTTGCTGGCCACTGTTGGCCGGAATATCCGCCAACAGCTCCTGCAATGAGGCCAGCAACGCCTGCAGTTGCTGCGCATCGCTGCGCAACTGCTGCAGCTCACCGCCCTGGCTTTGCAGTTCGCGGCTGATGCTGGCCAGCACCTGCTTGCGTGCCTGCTGCTTTTCTTCCAGCTGCTGCACCACGAGCTGCTGGCTGCTGCGTAATTCGGTCAGGCGTGCGGTTTGCTGCTGAATGGCCGTTTCGGTTTCATGCAGGGCGTCCATCATGCTGTGTATGGCGCTGATCCGCTCCGCACGCGCCTGTGAAAAGTAGCCGAAATAGACCAGCATGCGGCCGATGGCGGAGGGCCGTTCCTGGTTGAGCAGCAACTTGACCTGTTGCTGACGGCCCATGGCATAGGCGGCGCGCGCCTCACGCGCCAGGTTTTCACGCTGGCGCTGAAGCTTCAGGACCTGGGCCTTTTCCGTGGCACGCAAGTCCGCCAGCTGCGAACGCTGCGCGCGCAGTTCGCGGTCGATGCGCCGCAGCTCGCGAGCTGAACGGCCGATCTGTTTTTCGACCTTTTGCAGCTGCTGTTCAGCGCGGCTTTTCTTTTTCCGGTTGTTGGCCAGTTGTTGCTGCAGCGTCTGGATCTGGCTGCGCAGCTGTTCCAGCTCCTGTGCCCTGGCGGCGGCATCCGGCTCTGCCTGGACAGTAAACGACAGCAGGGCAAAGGCCGCCAGCAGCAGGGCGGCCCGCAACAGGCGTATGTTCGGGGCAGCGTTACGTGCTGGTGTCAGCCGGCTCAGGCTTCCGCTCCCGCCTCGGCCGCCGCGGCTGTCTCGGGTGATTCAGGCAAAATTTCAATCAGCGAGCGTCCGGTCATCTCGCGGGGCGGCTCCAGGCCCATCAGGTACAGGACGCTGGGTATGACATCGGACAGCGAGCCGTCCACCAGGTGCGCGGGGCGCCCCACATACAGCAACGGCACCGGGTTGGAGGTATGCGCCGTATGGGCCTGGCCGGTTTTCTTGCCACGCATCTGCTCGGCATTGCCGTGGTCGGCGGTAATCAGGGCTTCACCACCCACCGCCAGTAACGCCTTGAGAACCCTGCCCAGGCAGGCATCGAGAACTTCCAGCGCTTTTACAGCAGCGTCGAAATTCCCGGTGTGTCCCACCATGTCGGGGTTGGCGTAATTGCAGATGATGACATCGTATTTGCCACCTTCTATCGCCTCAACCAGGTGATCGGTAACTTTGGGCGCACTCATCTCCGGTTTCAGGTCATAGGTTGCCACAAGTGGCGACGGCACCAGGATACGATCCTCGCCCTCGAACGGTTCTTCCACACCACCGTTAAAAAAGAACGTCACGTGCGCATATTTCTCGGTCTCCGCAAGCCGCAACTGGCGCAGGCCCAGCCGTGCAGCGTATTCGCCGAAGACATTTTTCAGACGTTCCGACGGAAACGCCACCGGCACATCGAATTCCGAGTTGTACTCGGTAAGACTGACAAAACGGCCGAGTTTCGGCGTGACAGCACGCTCGAACCCGTCGAAATCGGCCTCGATGAAGGGCCGCGTAATCTGGCGCGCGCGGTCGGAACGGAAGTTCATGAACACCACCACGTCGCCATCCACAACCTGTATCGGTTGTGTGCCTTCCGGCACGATGCTGGTCGCCTTGACGAACTCGTCACCCTCGTCGCGCGCATAAGCCATTTCCAGCCCGGTTATGGCATCCACGGCCTCGAACTCGCCCTTGCCCTGTGTGATCAGGTCGTAGGCCGCCTGAATGCGCGGCCAGCGATGGTCACGGTCCATGGCGTAGTAGCGGCCGATAATGGAAGCGAAACGGCCGCCGTTCAGCTCCCGGAAGGTGTCTTCCATGGCCTGGATGGAGGCCGCGGCGCTGCGTGGTGGCGTATCACGGCCATCGAGGAAGGCGTGCAGGTAGACCTTGCTGACACCGCGCTCGACTGCCAGCCTGACCATGGCGTGGATATGTTCTTCGTGGCTGTGTACACCACCCGGTGACAACAGGCCGATGACATGCACCGCCTTGTCGTTCTCGATCGCCAGATCGGCGGCATCGGTCAGGGTGGCGTTAGTAAAGAAGGAGCCGGTCTTGATGGAGCGGCTGATGCGGGTGAATTCCTGGTAGACCACACGCCCGGCGCCGAGATTGAGATGACCGACCTCGGAGTTGCCCATCTGGTCACCCGGCAGGCCGACCGCTGCGCCGGAGGTACGGATCAGGCTGTGCGCATATTTCTGCCACATGCTGTCCCATACCGGGGTATTGGCGGCCGCAATAGCGTTGGATTCCAGATCTTCGCTGTAACCCCACCCATCCAGGATGATTAACGCTACAGGCTTCGGTGTTTTTGACATAACCTCAAACAAACCACGGGTGAAAGACGATGACTTAGACCAAGTCTAGCCTGATATCTGCATGGAGACCATGCCCTTCAGTCCGGCGGAGAAAAATTACGGCTTTCTTCACCGGCGTATTATTGTATAATGTTTTGATTATAAAGGGCAGGGCTAAAACACCAGTCACAGTGCCCTTATTTGTGAAATTGTCATGACACCAGCAGGTGGAGCAAACCATGATGGCGCCAGCCACCGAAGCCCTCATTACCCGTGACGAGGATATCGATCGCGCATCCCGGTCACTGAAAGCCATGTCGCATCCCTTGCGCCTGAAAATCCTGTGCACACTGGGTGACCAGGAGGTCAGTGTGCAGGATATCGTGGAGCACGTCGGCACTTCGCAGAGCAATATCTCCCAGCACCTGGCAATCCTGCGCGACAAGGGTATTCTGGCCTCACGCAAAGATGCCAACCGCGTCTATTACCGGGTAAGTGATTCGCGCACCCTGCGCCTGATCGGCATGATGCGGGAAGTTTTCTGCAGCATGAGCCCCAGCTAAGCCACCGCCTCCTGTAACGCCTGTCCGGAGAAAACCCCGCGTGGATATCGCACGTCTCGTTGAATTCACGACCAATCACCCGGTACTGATCCTCGCCTTTATCGGCGTGCTCGTTGCCCTGGTATTCAGTGAACTGAGAAGCCGCCTGAACGGCATGAAATCTATAGGCCCGCTGCAGGCCACCCAGCTGAGCAATCGCGAGAATGCCCTTTTTCTGGATATCCGCGAGGATGCCGAATACCGCACCGGGCATATCCCGGATGCCATCCATATCCCGCTCAAACAGCTGCCGGAACGCGTCAAGGAGCTTGAAAAGCACCGTGGGCGTCCGGTTATCACCTATTGCAGATCCGGCAGCCGCTCCACGGCGACCGGCGGCATCCTGAAGAAACACGGCTTTGAAAGTGTGTACAATCTTGGCGGGGGCATTACGGCCTGGCAGAGCGCCAATCTGCCGGTCAGCACCAGGTAATCTAATCTTGACCACTGGACAATTAAAATGACTGAAGAAAATAATCAGGTGCCGGCTGGAGAAGGACCGGAATTCTCGATCCTGCGTGTCTATCTAAAGGACGTTTCTTTTGAAACGCCTAACTCGCCAGCCATTTTCACCATGGATGTCAGGCCGGAAATCAATATCCAGCTGAATACATCCGTCAATGAACTTGAAGAAAATCTTTACGAAACTGTGCTGAGCATTACCGTGACGGCGACTCACCAGGAAAAAACAGCATTCCTGGCCGAAGTCCATCAGGCCGGCATATTCATGTTGAAGGGTTTTGACTCCGAGCAGAAAGGCAACATGCTGGGGGCTTATTGCCCCAACACGCTGTTCCCTTATGCACGTGAAGCCATTTCCGAACTGGTGACCAAGGGCGGTTTCCACCCCTTGCTCCTGTCGCCCATTAATTTTGACGTATTGCACGCGGAAAAAGTCGCGCAGGCTGCCGCCCAGGCCGAGACTGCCGGGTAGGCTACTGACCCGCCCGGTATAGAGATGTCACAGGTATCCCGCCCTACTGTCGCAGTCCTGGGTGCCGGCTCCTGGGGTACTGCACTGGCCATGTTACTCGCCAGGAACGGCAGCCCGGTAAAGCTATGGGACAAGGATGCGGAACATATTGCACGGCTGTGCAGCGAGCGCCTGAACCAGCGTTACCTTCCCGGCATCGAACTTCCCGAACTGCTGTCACCCGTCGCGGACTTTAGCGGCGCTCTCGACGCGGCAGACTATGTCCTCATTGTCGTACCCAGCATCGCATTCCGTTCCGTTATCCGGAAAATCCGCTCGCACGCCGGTGCTGCATTCAACCTTATCTGGGCCAGCAAGGGCCTGGAACCTGACACCGGCAAGTTCCTGCACCAGGTACTCGACGAAGAACTGCCGGACCATCGCCTGGTCGCCGCACTGTCCGGTCCCAGTTTTGCGACCGAAGTCGCCAGGGGCCTGCCAACCGCGGTGACCATCGCATCAACCGATACCGAATATGCCCGCAAGGTCGCTGAACTGTTTCACTGCACGCGTTTTCGCGCCTACACCAGTGAAGACGTGATCGGTGTCGAACTGGGCGGCGCTATTAAAAATGTTCTGGCCATAGCGGCCGGCATTTCCGACGGGCTGGGCTACGGTGCCAACGCACGGGCAGCGCTGATTACACGTGGCCTGGCGGAAATCATGCGCCTTGGCATTGCCCTGGGCGGCCAGCGGGAAACCTTCATGGGGCTCGCGGGCGTCGGGGACCTGGTACTGACCTGCACGGACGACCAGTCGCGTAACCGCCGCCTGGGCCTGGCACTCGGGCGCGGGGTGGCGCTGGATGAGGCAGTGACGGAAATCGGCCAGGCTATCGAGGGACTGCATACGGCCCGCGAACTGGCCGCACTGGCGGATACACGCCGGGTGGATATGCCGATTACCCAGCAGGTAAAGCATGTGCTGTTTGACGGGGGCGATGCCGCCACGGCAGTGGATACGCTGTTTACCCGCGAACTCAAGGCGGAAAACCTTTAACCGAAGGCCTCGCGGCTGGAAAGCCGCCCCCACACCAGGTGAGAATTAACCGGCGTTGCGGCATACCCTTTGTATGCCTTTAGTCGCTCTTGCTGACAGCACCCCTGAAATCCTGTTGGTGCCAGGCTTCATACACCAGCACCGCAGCCGAGTTGGCCAGGTTGAGACTGCGGCTTTCCGGCACCATGGGCAAGCGCAACACCTGTTGCCCGCCGAGGGAATCCAGCACTGATTGCGGCAGGCCGCGGGTTTC
>DRNU01000027.1 GCA_011374975.1 Gammaproteobacteria bacterium
CATTTCGTGGGCGCGCCAGTACTTGTCGAGGTACTGGTGGTAGTTACTGTAGGTCAGGGTTTTCAGTTTTGAATTCTTGCGGTCGTAGAACACGATCTTCTGCGGCCGGTATTCCTGCTTGTCCAGCCACACCACCTGGCGTGTGTAACCCGAGTATTTGTCCACCGGGTAGCGTTCGATCACGAAGCACTCCAGTTCGCCACAGGGTTCGTCGCGCAGGTATTTATAGGTGTATTTCTCCACTTCCTGGGAAGACAGGTCTTCGTAGGCGAACTCGCTGCCCATGAACGGACCGGACTTGTTGCGCGAGGAAATGCGCTTGACGCGTTTCAGTGCAGGCAGGTACAGCCACTGGTCATCCGGGCCGGTTTTGTGGGTAAAGCTGAGAAAGTTGGTGCCTTTGACATCGGCGGGCCGGTCAAAGGTGGTCAGCGTTTTATCGCCATCGTCCAGCTGTTCCAGGGTGCGCACGCGGATGTCGCGGACGCTTTCATCGCCATGTTTGTTGCGCAGTATCATGCGCATCGAGGCCTGTGAATCGTGAAAGCCGGTATCGCGGCGATCCGCTTCAACAGCAATTTCCAGCCCGCGTTCCTCCGCCGTCTGTGCCAGCAGGACAGTCGGCAGGCTCAGCAGGATCAATAACCATACAGGTTTCATAATGTTCCTTTCTTATCCAGGGTCATCAACAGGGTGGGCAGCAGCAGGAAATCAGCCAGCAACGCAAAGCCGATGGTGATTGCCGTCAGCAGGCCCATGCCGGAGTTCAGTTCGAAGGGTGACTGTGTCAGCACCAGGAAACCGGCCATCAGTACAATAGAGGTGGTCCACAACGCGGTACCGACCGTATGGAAGGCGTAGCGCACGGCCTCGGCGGAAGTCAGCCCGTCCTCACGCCGTGCGCGCAGGTATTTGCTGAGGAAATGCACCGTGTCATCGACCACGATACCCAGTGTCATGCCGGTTACCACCGATAACGCCAGCCCCACCTGCCCCACCAGCAGCCCCCACAGGCCGAACGCCATGGCGGCCGGCACCAGGTTGGGGACGATACTGATCAGGCCGATGCGCAATGAGCGCAGGGCAAAGATCAGGATAAAGGAGATCAGTACCAGCGCCAGGGTGGTGCCGGTCAGCATACTGCGGATATTACGCGCGCCGATATGCGAAAACATGACCGTGGGGCTGGCACCGTGTGCCTGCATGGAATCCGGTACGTTCTCCTCCAGCCACCGCTGGGCGCGTTCCTCCAGTGCTATCGTCATGTTGCTGGAGATGCTGCGCAGTGAAACATCCAGCTTGGTGGCGGATTTGTCGACGTTGATCTGGTTATTGAGATCCAGCCCGTAAGGCAGCGACATTTCATACAGCAGCAGGTACTGGGCCGCCAGATTGCGCTCGTCCGGCAGGCGGTACCAGGACGGGTCGTCGCCGTGCAGGTTCTTGTTGAGCCGCTTCATGGTGTCGGACAGAGTGCTGACGTGCATCACTTCAGGTTGCTGCCGGTACCAGACGGCGAACTTGTCCAGCTTGCGCAGGTACTCCGGCTCGCTGATCGCACCGGAACCCCCGGCGCCCAGTGAATAGGAGATATTGTACAGGCCGGTAAGATTATCCGTGGTGAAATCCGTATCCACACGAAAGTCCACGCTCTCGTCAAAATATTTGACGAACTCGTCGTTCAGCTCATTGGTGGGAACAAAGGCTACCAGCCCGATCACCACGAACGACATGCTCCAGAGTACCGGGCGCCGGTGCTTGACGACAAAATCGGCCAGCGCATCCATTGCCGTGATGGCGGGGTTGCGCGCCACCCTGGCCCTGACCGGCAGCACCAGCATTAACGCGGGCAGCAGGACCACGGCATAGACGAACGCGGCGACCACACCGATGGCGACGATATTGCCGAGATCACGGAAAGGCGGTGCATCGCTGAAGTTCATCGACAGGAAACCGATCGCGGTGGTGACACTGGTGAGGAAAATCGGTTGCAGGTTCACACGCAGGGCTTCCAGCATTGCCTCGGCTTTCGATTCACTGCTGCGCAAGCGCTGCTGGAAGGTCACCAGCAGGTGCACACAGTCCGCCACGGCCAGCGTCATGATCATGGTCGGCGCACTGGCCAGCGGCGGCGTCACCGCAATACCCATCCAGCCGGCCAGGCCCATGGCCGTGGCAATTGACAGCAGGATGACAAACACTGTCACCAGCGTGCCCCAGAAGGAACGCAACATCAGCACCATGAGTACGGTGATGATGAGGAACATGAGCGGGACCAGTGTCTGCATGTCGGCCATCGCCATTTCCGAGAATGCATTGTTGAGGAACACGATGCCGGTCAGGTGCACCTCCAGGTCGGGGAAACGCTCGCTCAGCTGGCCGGCCAGGTCACGGGTAAAACTGACCACCTCCGGTACTTCGGCGGCCGGGTCCAGACCCGGTAACTGGATAATGACATTGACGGCCGTGACATGGCCGGAGGGGGAAACAATGCGGTCGACCAGCAACGGCTCGCTGACAGCCACGGCGCGGATAGCCGCCAGGTCTTCCGCACTGAGCTGCGGCGCATCCATCACCAGGTCTTCGACCACCAGGTCGTCGCCCTCGGCATAGGTGTGCTGAAAGTTGGTCACCGAGTCGACACGGATCGAATAGGGAATCTGCCAGGCCTGCTCAGTCAGCCATTCGACGGCTTCGAGGCTCTTGCGGGTGAAGACATTACCGTCCCTGGGCGCCAGGACGATCAGAACATTGTCTGACCGGGTGTAGGTGTTCTGCAGCTCCTCAAAGGCAAGCAGTTGCGGGTTTTCAGCGCTGAAAAAGATCCGGTAGTCGTTGGAGAAACTCAGGAAGCGCGCACCGCTGGCGGCAAGGCCCACGCCGGCCAGCACCACGGCAAGTAACAGCCATCTCCAGCGCAACAGCTGTTCCGCCAGGGAACGCGACATAATGACTCCTTTTCCGAATCCGGGCTCTGGTCAGGGTTTCAGTGAATTAATAAACTGGATCAGACCCCGGTTGCATACATGCAGGCGTTCCACGCTCTGTGCATTCTTTGCAAGACCGATGCAGCCTTCCAGTGCCGCCATAATAAAGGTTGCCGCTTCGTCACAGTTTACTTCCGCGCGAATGGAGCCTTTCAGTTTGGCGCGCTCCAGGGCATCCTGGGTACCATCGTGCCAGACGCAAAAGGCATAATCCAGACGCTGCCGGAAACCTTCGTCCAGCGGTGACATCTCCTGGGCAAGGTTATTCAGCGGGCAACCGTACTGGATCATTTCCGGAAAAGGTTTGTTGTCCGGCATCTGCTCAATGACCGTGATCAGCGTCGCCAGCGGGTCGGCCGCATTTTTGAGCGGTTGCAGCCACAGGCTTTTCACGGTCGGGATAATCACTTCATCGACCACGGCATAACCCAGTGCGCGTTTGTTGTGGAAATGGTGGTACAGCGCCCCCTTGGTCAGGTCGGTCGCGGCCAGCACGACATCGAGACGCATGCCCTGGAAACCGTTACGGTAGATTTCCATAAACGCCGCCTCCAGAATGCGGGTGCGTGTCTGGTCGGGGTTGCGTTCGAGGCGGGTTACATTTTTTGCACTGTCCATACATCACCTGCTGTGAGGAATTGCGCCATTATTCTGGAACTATGTGCGCAAAGCTATTGACAAACCATCCAGTCGGTACGTATTCTACATACCAACCAGTCTGTGCGCAAGCAAAAGCATAATAATTTAATGTTTTATAAGGAGTTACTGGTGATAGAGAGCGAATTACTGAATCTGAGTGTGGGCGACCGGGTGACCCGGTCGGTGTTCTCATCCGGTGCTTTTACCGGCAGCGTGACACTACAGGACAGGCAAGTGGAGATATTCCTCAGTGCCGCCGCGGTCGACGCCGCCAGTGAGGCCAGCAAGCCGATCCTGGCGCAGATGGAACTCTATTTCAGCTGCCTGGTGCGTAAACAGGTCCGTTTTATGGAACTGGACCTGGCCAACCCGGATATCGTCGCCGACCGGGCCAGCATCATACCCGGCCTGTTCACCAGCTTTCGTGCTATCTGCACTCAACACTGCAATATCGCCGACTTTGTGGGCAAGCCCCCCGTCGAGACCATGCCGGTGAAGAAACGCGGCATGTTCATGCCAGACTGGATCAGAATTGATTACCGGGCCGGAGAATGGCTCGGCGAATACGGATTTGCGCGGAATCGCTAACCCATCAACCCTCGAAAGGAGGTATGTATGAATGCCGAAGCCGACACCGTAACCGCAAGCACTGACAGGGACCAGTGGCTGAGCGACAAACTCGATGAACTGCTGCCGACCAAGCTGAAGACCATCGAAGAAGCCAAAACCCCGTCCATGGCGATCATCGCCACCAAGGGCACCCTGGACTGGGCTTACCCGCCCTTTATCCTGGCCTCAACCGCTTCCGCGCTGGGCTGGGATACCTCGATCTTTTTCACCTTCTACGGGCTACTGTTGCTGAAGAAGGAACTGCCCTGCGAGGTCAGCCCGCTGGGCAACCCGGCCATGCCGATGAAAATGCCGTTTGGCCCCAAATGGTTCCGGAATATCAACTGGAACATGCCGAATGCGCTGATGGCGGGCGTACCGGGGTTTGAAAAGGTCGCCACGACACTCATGAAAAAGACCTTCAAGAACAAGGGCGTTGCAACTGTAGAGGAACTGCGCAGCCTTTGCCTGGAAGCCGATGTCAAAATGGTCGCCTGCCAGATGACCGTTGATGTATTCGGTTTCGAGCAGAGCGAGTTCATTCCTGAAGTCACCGATTTTGTCGGTGCCACCTATTTCCTGCCCGTGGCCCAGCAATCCGACGTGTGTTTATTCATTTAACACCGTGTAAAAGTTCCCATCCCTTTACCGGCGCCCTTCGCCGGTTTTTTTTGTCATGCCTTTTGTCCAGGTGTCAGAAACCTTTACATGACAGGATTTCTTGATATCACCTGTTACCTGTTGAAATCCAATCAGTATATTTGCGGAAAAGAATAATTCCTCAACGCGCCCCTGCCTGTTCAAGTTTAAGCTGTACCTTACACACAGCTTTTATCAGCATTGGAAGATCAAGTGGTTGATGCCAATAGACTTTCGTCTGTTTTGCACGGGAGCACAGAGTAATCCGGGCTTCGGCCATGTTTACACTTTTCGCCGACGCACCGGTCCGGCACAAGACACAACAATATAAGCAACTGAAATATAATAATAAATATCGAATGGCATCATTCTTGTCTGGCGGGTATGGCCTGGGCAATCCAGGCGAAATAACATCCTTTGGAGGAAATGAGTCATGAGAAAATCAATAGCGGCACTCCTTACTGCTGTGTCGATGGCATTCACGTCCAGCGCGGCATTTGCCGGGCCCTTGCACAAAATGTCACTGTACAACCCGAACCCTGCGCCACTGACGATCGTTAACACCATTTCCGATGTTACCGGGCATGTGGGTGGTTTCATTGACGTCAACGGCGACATCAATGGCGACATGTACAACCCGAACAATGTCAGCATCCTTTACCCTATCTCGGGCGATGTCTACGCCACCGTGACTGACGGCCGTACCGGTGAAACACTGGGCTCATTCCGGCAAGCGGGCAGCATTTCCGCTACGGTGTTATTCGATGTCAGCTTTTTTGGCCTGATGGGTGACTGGAGTCTGCTTCCCGAGACCATGCCCTGGACAATGGATGATGACTTCGCGATGCAGATCAACGGCTCGACATTCGTGTTCGAAGAGCAACTGACCGGCCGAGCATTCCCGCAACTGGGACCCGTCGAGAACCCGGCTGAAACCGGCACCATGGCCTTGCGCATGGCCGGCTGTGCGGGTCTGCGTGAAACAAGCGGCGAAGGTGATTATGCCGGCAAGGTGGGCACCCTGTGCCTGAACGGCACTTTTACCTTTGACCAGGATTTCAATGGCAAGGGTGTTTCAAACTGTTCTATTGCGATACATGATCCACTTCAGTAATCGGGGTATCTGAAGTCACGTCGGGCAGGAGGGGCGGAATATCCGCCCCTCCTTGTTTTACAGGCGACATAACATGGCCCGAGGTTTCCGGCACTGGTGCAAGTGTGCGAAAATAGCCTGCTTTGCCACGCCGGGTTCTACATGCACCAGACCGCCACAGACCTACCGGTTGCCGCCAGCGGCGCCAACCCGCTACAGCCGCAACTGCCGACAGCCGCGGCGCGGGTCCTGTGGTCGAAGCTGTACGGGGACAGTTTGCCGCTGGTGCTGGCCAGTGCCGCACAGCGCCATGACGGGCTGCTTGTCATTGTCACACCGGACAGCCAGGAAGCCGAGCAACTGCAACGCCAGTTACGCTTTTTCTGTGGCGATGCCGCGCTGGACATCCTGTGTTTTACCGACTGGGAGACCCTGCCCTACGACAGTTTCTCCCCGCACCAGGATATTATCTCACAGCGCCTTGAGACGCTGCATCGTTTGCCGGGGCTGCATCGGGGCGTGCTGCTGGTGCCGGTTGCCACCCTGCTCCAGCGCCTGCCGCCCGCCGACTTTCTCGACCAGTACAGCCTGATCCTGGAAACCGGCAATACGCTGGACCTCGACGCCATGCGTATCCGGCTGGAGAAAGCCGGCTACCAGTGCGTCTCGCAGGTCATGGAACATGGCGAATTCGCGGTGCGCGGTTCTATCCTGGACCTGTTCCCGATGGGTACCGACACACCATTGCGCATTGACCTGTTCGACGATGAAATTGAATCGATACGCAAGTTCGACCCCGACAGCCAGCGTTCGCTGGACAAGGTCGATAAAGTCAGGCTGCTGCCGGCACGTGAGTTCCCGGTGGATGAAGCCGCCATTACACGCTTCCGCAAGGCCTGGCGCAGTCAGTTCGAGGGCGACCCGCAGCGTGCGCTGATCTACCGTGACGTCAGCAATAACCTGATACCGAACGGTATCGAATACTACCAACCGCTGTTCCTGGAACAGACCGCCAGCCTGTTCGATTACCTGCCGCGCAACGCCTGCCTGGTCGAGACCGAGGCGGCGCATACCGCCATCGAACATTTCCGTGCCGAGGTCGAGGAGCGTTACGAGTCGCTGCGCCACAATATCGAACGCCCGTTGCTGCCACCGCACCAGCTGTACCTGACGGAAGCCGAAACGCAGGCGGCACTGTCCGCCTGTGCGCGCATCGATGTACAGCGTTCCGAAGCCCTGCACACCGGTGACAGTGCTGTTTCCACGTTCAACACCCGTGCACTGCCGACCCTGCGCGTGGCGGCGCGTGCCGAACGCCCGGCCGGTGCGTTGCAGGATTTCCTGGCCGGCCTCGATGGACGTGCGCTGATCTGTGCCGAATCCGCGGGCCGGCGCGAAACCCTGCTCGGCCAGTTACGTGAGTTCGGGCTGCGCCCGCGGGTGGTCGACGACTGGCCGGCATTCCGCGACGGCGACGATGCCCTGGCTATTACTATTGCGCCGCTGGAACAGGGCGCCTGGCTGCCCCTGGATCCCGCGCTGGTCATTATCACTGAACCGCAACTGTTCGGTGAACGTGCCCTGCAACAGCGCCGCCGGCGTCCCAAACGCGACGCCGATGTCATTATCCGCAACCTCACCGACCTGCATGTCGGCGCGCCGGTGGTGCACGAGGATCATGGCGTGGGCCGTTATCTCGGCCTGCAGAAACTCGCCGTGGGCGGTTTCGAGGCCGAGTTCCTGACCCTGGAATACGCCGGCAATGACAAGCTCTACGTGCCGGTCGCTTCCCTGCACCTGGTCAGCCGCTATACCGGCTCCGCGCCGGAAAGCGCACCGCTGCATAAACTGGGCAGTGACCACTGGCAGAAAGCGCGCAAAAAAGCCGCGCAGCGTGTGCACGACGTGGCCGCGGAACTGCTCGATATCTACGCCCGCCGCGCCGCCCGCAAGGGACATGCCGCACAACTCGACAACGAGGAATACAACGCCTTTGCCAGCACTTTCCCGTTCGAGGAAACACCGGACCAGGCACAGGCCATCGAGGCGGTCATCGCCGACATGACCTCCGCACAACCCATGGACCGCGTGGTGTGCGGCGATGTCGGCTTCGGCAAAACCGAGGTTGCCATGCGTGCCGCGTTTATCGCCGCACAGTCCGGGCGCCAGGTGGTGGTGCTGGTACCGACCACCCTGCTCGCCCAGCAACACTACCAGAACTTCTGCGACCGCTTTGCCGACTGGCCGATACGCATCGAAGCATTGTCGCGTTTCCGCAGCAAGAAACAGCAGGACGAGATTGTCGCGGCCTTCAGCAAGGGCACGCTGGACATCCTGATCGGTACCCACAAGGTATTGCAGGACGACATCAAGCCGAAAAATCTCGGCCTGGTGATCATCGACGAGGAACACCGTTTCGGTGTGCGCCAGAAAGAAAAACTCAAGGCACTGCGCACCGAGGTCGACCTGCTGACGCTGACCGCGACACCGATACCGCGCACCCTCAACATGTCCTTGTCCGGCCTGCGTGACCTGTCGATTATCGCCACCCCGCCGGTGCAGCGACTGGCCATCAAGACTTTTATCAGTGAATGGAACACCGCCACCATCCGTGAAGCCTGCCTGCGCGAGATCACCCGTGGCGGCCAGGTCTACTTCCTGCACAACCAGGTCGAGACTATCGAAAAGCTGGCGCGCGAGCTGCGCGAGCTGGTGCCGGAAGCCACGCTGGAAATCGGCCATGGCCAGATGCGCGAGCGCGAACTGGAACAGGTGATGCTGGATTTCTACCATCGCCGCTTCAATATCCTGCTGTGCACCACCATTATCGAAAGCGGTATCGACGTGCCCACGGCCAACACCATTATTATCAACCGCGCCGACCGGCTGGGCCTGGCGCAACTGCACCAGTTGCGCGGACGTGTCGGGCGTTCGCACCACCGCGCCTACGCCTACCTGGTGGTGCCGCACCGCAAGGCCATGAGCGACGATGCCATCAAGCGCATCGAGGCCATCGAATCGCTGGAAGACCTCGGCGCCGGCTTCACCCTGGCCACCCACGACCTGGAAATCCGCGGCGCCGGCGAACTGCTGGGCGATGAACAGAGCGGCCAGATCCAGGAAATCGGTTTCACCCTGTACACGGAACTGCTGGAACGCGCCGTCGCGGCACTCAAGGCCGGCCGCGAACCGGACCTGGACCGCCCGCTCAACCACGGCCCGGAAGTCGACCTGCACGTGCCGGCACTGATTCCCGACGACTACCTGCCCGACGTGCACTCGCGCCTGATCCTCTACAAGCGCATCGCCAGCGCTGCCGACAGTACCGATTTGCGTGAACTGCAAGTGGAAATGATCGACCGTTTCGGTCTGCTGCCGGATCCTGTCAAACAACTGTTCAGCATTACCGAACTCAAACTCAGGGCCGCACCGCTCGGCATCCACAAGATCGACGTGGGTGAATCCGGTGGGCGGTTGCAGTTCGGTCCCGAACCGAATGTCGATCCGGCCGCCATCATCCAGCTGCTGCAGAGCCAGCCGCAGCACTACAACCTGGACGGCTCGGACAAGATTCGCCTGAGCTTCGACATGCCGGACATCGACACCCGCCTGCAAAAGGTCAGCAGCCTGCTGGACAGCTTGAGCACAGCGGCCGACTAGGGCAGGATGAGAGACTATGACTGATTGCCTGAATCACTTCCTGCGTGCGCTCGTGCTGGGCCTGCTGCTCTGCAACACGGCCGGCGCCGCGGAGACCGCAACGCGCGAGTTCGAAATCGAGCTGGTGGTGTTCCAGAACCTGATCAACAACGATGGTGGTGAAATCTGGCCTGTCGATTACTCAGAGTGGTTTGCCGACCCCTACCTGGACGAGGAACAGGATCCGGCCGCTGCAGAGGCCGCAAAGCCCGGCAGCATAACCGCTATCGACTGGCTGCCCGAATCCGCCTACCGCCTGGTCGCCGAACGCAATGCGCTGGGGCGTTCCTCGCAATACCGCCCGCTGGCCTACTTTGCCTGGCGTCAGTCCGTACTCGACCGCAACCAGGCGCAACCCGTCGATCTGTCCAGCGAGACTCATAAAAAGAATGGCGCCTACGTCGATGGCACAGTCCGCGTGGCGGTGGAACGCTACCTGCACCTGTACCTGGACCTGAAGCTGCATATCCCCATCAACAACGAGCAACTGGAACTGATGGAATACGATATCCCGGAATTCCGGCTTGCCGAACACCGCCGCATGCGCAGCAAGGAAATTCACTACTTCGATCATCCGCGCTTTGGGGTTATTGCCCTGATTACGCCCTATGAAAAACCGCCGGAGCCGGAAGTGAGCGAGCCTGCTGCTGTACCTGTAACAACTCCGCCGGCAACCACCACCCCCTGAAAAACGGCAGGTCAGGCTGCGTTGCGCTTAGCCCAACCCACATCTACCTGTTAATATTATTTCCTTAATAAACAGTAGAATAAATACAGTTTTAAAGGTAATTTTATAAGGTACAGGAAGCACTATCCAGCTTCGGGATCGCCGTTTCCAGCAAGCAACGCACCTGCTCCATACCCGTCACCAGGTTGTTTTCAATATCGTCCATACTGATCTCGCCCGCACCCCGGCCCGCCGCCAGGTTGGCGATGACCGCACAGTGCGCGTAACCCATCTCCAGCTCACGGGCCAGCGCCGCCTCGGGCATCCCGGTCATACCCACGATGCTGCACCCGTCGCGTTCAAGCCGGTCGATCTCGGCCGCTGTTTCCAGGCGCGGCCCCTGGGTAGCCGCGTAGGTGCCGCCTTCAATGATCTGCAGCTTAAGTTGCCGCGCCGAGTCGATTAACAGCTGCCTGAGTGCTTCACTGTAGGGCCGGGTGAAATCAATGTGTGTGACATGACTCAGTTCGCTCTCGAAATAGGTATGCCGGCGCGACCAGGTGTAATCGATAATCTGGTCCGGGATCGCCAGCCGGCCCGGCAGCATATCCGCACGGATGCCGCCGACTGCCGCTACCGATATGACATTGCGTACACCCACCTCGCGCAGTGCCCAGAGATTGGCGCGGTAGTTCACCATGTGCGGCGGGATGGTATGACCGTGGCCGTGGCGCGGCAGGAAGACCACGTCCTGGTGGCACAGCTTGCCGTGCACCAACGGTGCGGAAGGCTCGCCGTAGGGTGTACGCATAACCTCCCGGTGCTTGATCTCAAGGTTGTTGAGCGTGGTCAGGCCGGTGCCGCCGATAATCGCCAGTTCTATCATTAATAATCCCTGTCATTCATTTGTAGGTTAAGTTGCCTGATAACGCGGCCGGCACAATATAACCAGCCCGCACGATGCCGTGCAACACCCGGCACTCGCCCCATATTGAACTGCTGCGGCTTATGCGGCAGTATGCACTGCGGAGGTTGACAGTGCCGTAAAAACTGCAGGGAGATGCCATGAAACAATACAGCGGAAGTTTCAATAAACGATCCCGTCTGCTGAGAATGCCCGGGCTGGCAGAAACCCCTGCCGGGAAGCTGAAACCCCTGCAGGCGGATACCCTGGTCGACCACCTGGGGAAGGTATTACAGGTACAGAATGATTTCTTCCCCTGCTTCGACTGGGCCTTCCCGCCCCCCCTGCTGAACAAACACAAACCACCCGAAACCGCCCCCGAGCTGTTTTCCAGGCCCTCGGTAGAACCGGGCAAATACAGCCTCTACCTGCACATCCCGTTCTGTAAAACACTGTGCAGCTTCTGCTATTACACGGTATTACCGGGCCGCGGCATCGAACAGTCCGATACCTATATCGATTACCTGGTCAAGGAAATGAAACTCTATGCGCCGGCTGTGCAGGGACAGTGGTGCGAGTCGGTCTACATTGGCGGGGGCACGCCCAGTTACCTGGATGAAGCACTGCTGGCCAGACTGATCGAGGCTATCCGCGAACATTTTCACTGTACTGAAGACGTGGAAATCAGCATCGAGGCAGCACCCGGCACCCTGCCGCACAGCAAAACCCGGCTGCTGGCGCAGCTGGGCGTCAACCGGCTCAGTTACGGCATCCAGACGCTGGATGAAAAACTGCTTGCGACCATGAACCGGCACTACAATATCGATGAAGCCGTGCACGAACTTGAAGGTGCACTGAAAGAAATCGGCAACGTGAATGTCGATACCATGTACGGCTTTGAGGGTGAACCCGAACATGCCCTGCCCAACACCCTGGAGCGCTTCAATGCCCTGGGAATTCCGAGCCTGTCGATCTACGCACTCGACTCGCAGCGCAGCCGCTCCGGCAAGTCACTGTTCGGCCCGCCACTGGACGAGCAGTATGAA
>DRNU01000028.1 GCA_011374975.1 Gammaproteobacteria bacterium
GGATTTTCCGCATATTCATGACTTCACTGGTGCTCAGTGCCTTATGGGGTGGAGCAGCCCAGCTGGATCCATTCGGCCTGAAAACCGCAGCCGACCTGCAGTCAGAAGCCGTGTTCATGCGCATGGTGGGCGGGCCCTGGTACAAATCCACGGCCCGAGACAAAATCACTGTCATACTGGTCAACGATGCCTACCTGGACGAGACCGGTGAGGCCTGGCCCATGTCCTACCTGCAGCAGGACTTACTGCTGACCGACATACTGGGCTACCAGCCGAAGGCCGTCTTCATAGACTTCCTGTACCGCCACCAGCATGGCAGTGATGCAGAAATAGCCCAGCTCGCTGAAACCATCCGGATGTCTGTCCCGGACACGAGCGGAAAACGAATACCCGTCTTCCTGCCATTTCTCACCAGAGACATCCCGGGAATCAGTAGCTGTGAAAGCAGTAGCGCAAAGCCCTTGCGAGCCGCCGACATCGTCCAGAAGAATTCCGTACTGGAAGTCATACGACCGCCGCAGGAAAACCGTACTTATATCGGCTGGAACGGTTGCGGTGACCGCTACCCGATGTATCTTGCGGGCAATAAAGAGTTACCAACACCAGCCTTCGCCATGTACCGCCACTATTGTCAGCAAGCAGCGAATGCTTCCAGCAGTGCCTGCCAGGCGATACTGGATGGCAATTCTCCGAAGTTCAGTCATCCGATGGTAATCCGCTGGGGTACCGGTGTAAGTGAACTGCATGATGACGCCATGTCCCGCGGTGCAGTGGAATGCACACGCAGCGCCGAAATCAACCGTTTTACCTATCCGTTAACCCAGCTGGCGATGGCCATAGGCCAGTCTTTTTCATCAAACAGGGAACGGGGGCAAGCAGAAAGATGCACTTATACTGACACACTGTACGCAACCTGGCTGCTGGGCGCATCCAGCGGGTTGCATGAATTCCTGGAAACCATGATCAAGGACAGGTATGTATTTATCGGCACGAAAGTAGCCGGCGTCTCTGATGTTGTCCTCAGCCCGGTCAACGGACAGGTTCCGGGAGTCTATCTTTTTGCCATGTCACTCGACAATCTTATTACGATGGGAAACAACTATTTCACAGAGCTGAAAACTGTCAACGCAGGGCTTCTGGAAATAGCCATACTGTTTGTTATTATTTTTTCAGCACGTTTTCTCAGAGCGTTTATCTTCTGCAACATGGGCATAGCACCGTCAGTCCTGATCTATAAAATCGCATTACCACTATCCATCAGTCTCGCTGCTGCGGTGCCCCTCTGGTACTTTCGTGTAGCCCCCATGGACTGGATAACTGTTGCTTTCCTGGGGTTTGTCGCCAACCCGGTCAAACTGAGCGACTGCGGCAACCACTCTCTGACCGACAAGATATACAAGACCCTTGCACCTGAAGGCAAATAACAGAGGTAACAACATGTCACACATCTCAGCATTAAGTCTGCTCGCGTTTACAGGCCTTCTCCTGCTCTCTCCCCTGCAGGCGGCCGAAACTCAGGTCATTAAAGGCCTGCACAGAAACAACCTGACCGAATATACAAAGGAAGGCAGGAAACTGGGCCCGCTGGAAAATATCTCCAGCGAACAGATAGCCGGCACGAGAGTTCTGGACAGGACACCAAGGGGCCTGGTCAAGGTCGAGTTTATGAACAGGGAAATGTGGCTCAGGGAAAGCGCTCTGAAACTCTCCATGCCGGTCACTCCGATCTGTCCGGAGGAAGCGCCCGGCCAGTCAGCCGACCGCACCACACCGACCGCCAGTGGTATGGGCGTCTCCTGCAAACACGCCCACGGTAACAGCCAGTGAACTGGAACAACTATAAATACATCCTGCCCCTCGCCCTGCTACTGGGCGCCTGCCAGCCCGGCAACGTGCGCCAGGCCGTGGTACCTGAACAGGGCCCCTACCTTGACGCCATCAACCGGCAGGCAGCTGACACCCCCGACTGGTTCGGGGAAAACAACGCTGAACAACAGAAGTTGCGCAACAGGTACAAGGGCACGGTCGAGCCGGAACTGGCCACTTACCTGGAAAATGACATCTACCTGGTCGACAACCCGTCCATCCGGCGTTACCACGAGAAAATACTCGCACGCCTGTTACAGGGCTGGGCCGGGCAGAAGCCCGGTATCCGCTTCGTGTTCGAGTCGGACGAGAGCCTGAATGCCTATGTCGATGTCTACAACCAGATCCATGTCTCCAGCGGCCTGCTGCGCAGTGTCGAGAACGAGGACCAGCTGGCCTCGGTACTGGCGCACGAACTCAGCCATGTGCTGTTGAAACACAACCAGGACAAGAGCGCCACGAAGTCCGTGTCATGGTCCGTCGAGATGGCAGGTGCCCTGTCGATTGCCGCCGCGGGTGTTGCCTACAACAAGAATCAGAATGAAAAATACAAGGACTACGCCGAACATGCGCTGATCGGTTCACAGTCCCTCGGCCTGGCCTGGTCCGACATGCTGGCACCTGCCTGGGCCAGGAACTATGAACGGGACGCGGACAAGCTCGGTCTCGACCTCCTGATGCGCGCTGACTACAACTACGAGGAGTTCTACAAGATCATAGCCAGGCTGCAGGACAGCAACCTGCGTCGTTCGGACCGGCAGAGGTTCTTCAACGCCATGGCGGGCAATTTGCTGCAGCAGAACAGGGCCCGCTTCTACAGCGGCAACCCGGACAGCAAGAAGGACAAGGCGCTGGGTGATATAAAATATCTCGGCACCAGCATGATTGCATCCCTGACCTTCGACGCCCTGGCCAAGGGCAATGTCGAGCACGACAAGCGGGAACAGCGCATCGACATGCTTAAAATCTATCTCCAGGACGCCCACCAGGGCGGCGAACTGCCGCCCGTACCCGACACGGCATCCCTGCGCAAGGCCCTGCACGAGGGAGAGGCAAAAAAAATACTGGCGGCCGACCGCGTCGCGATCGAGACTATCGAGGCGCTGAACAGGAAAGAGCTGGATACGGCCCGGAAAGGTGCAAAACAGCTGGGCAGCGGCCTCGCAGACCGCGTGGCTTCAATCGGTATTGCACGCTCTTTTTTCGACACCACCCAGCGTAACAACCGGCAGGCAACCCGGATGCTGACAAAAGTAACCCGGTCACCCAATGCCCCGGCGGAAGCCTACCTGCGGCTGTCGCGGCTCTACCAGGCAGCCGGTGACTACAAGGCGTCCAGGTCCACGCTGGAGCTGGGCAACCGCCGCATCGGCCGGAACTACCGCTTCCTGCCGGAACTTGTAGCCACGCACAAGGCGCTGGGCGATACCGAAAATGCGGAACGTTATGCCATCGAATGCGCACGAAGCGACCGTGACAATATCAGCCTCGCCTCGGCTTTCCTGTCCGGCAGCAACAGCGCATCCACGGCCTACTACCAGCTCTGCTCCCGCAAACTGGGCTATGACGTCGTTGCCAAACGCCGGCAGGAGGCCGCAGCTGCCGCCAAACAACAGAAACAGCAGCGCAAGCAAAACAAAGCCAACCTGAAAGAATACAAGAACAAGCTCAAAAGCCTGTTCGACCGCTGACGCCCTGGCCGCTGCCCAGCAAGCCCCGCACACGCTCGCGCAGCACCGGCAGCACGTCGGCCTCAAACCAGGCGTTACGGCGCAGCCAGAGGTTGTTGCGCGGGCTGGGATGCGGCAACGGGATCACGCCCGGGGCATACTCGGCCCATGCCTTTACCGTCTCGGTCAGGTTGCGTTTTTTCACGCCGGCCAGGTGCCAGTCGATGGCATAGCGCCCGATTGCCAGCGTCAGCCGTATGCGCGGCAATTCATCCAGCACGCGCTGACGCCAGGCCTGTGCGCATTCCGGGCGCGGCGGCAGGTCTCCCGAGCGGCCATGCCCGGGATAACAGAACCCCATAGGCAGGATAGCGATCCGCCCGGTATCGTAGAACACTTCGCGGGACACCCCCATCCAGTCGCGCAAGCGGTCGCCGCTCGGGTCGTTGAACGGGATACCGGTAGCGTGCACCTTGCGGCCGGGTGCCTGCCCGACAACGAGGATCGTGGCATTCTCACCCAGGCGAACAACCGGCCGCGGCTCATGCGGAAAGTTGTCGGCGCAAATCCGGCAATGGCTGATTTCATTGGCCAGTGCTAATAATTTCCCGCTCATGCATACCTCTGGATGACTCTGTCGAAGTGCCTGCTTCAATTGCCCGGCATGGGCCGTTACCGCCACACGCCCTTTGTATACCCATGGTGGCGCTTGCCCTGCTGCAGGGCAAGCGTGACAGACATCTCACGCAAGCTGCCGGGGTCATGGTTCATGTCATTCAAGGGTAACCGGTGTCACGAAACCTTCCGGCTTGAGCGTCAACACCGAGCAGTCCACCTGATTGAGAACTTCTTCCGCTGTATTGCCGATCAGGAAACCGGCAACCCCGGTACGGCAAACCGTCCCCATGACCAGCAGGTCGATGTCCTGCTCCACCACCAGCTCCGGTATACGTTCATCGGGATAGCCCTCGATAAAGTGCAGGCAGGGCTTCAGGTCGGCGACATCAGACTGCCCCAGCAGGAGATCGAAGCGCTGTTTCTGCTGCAGCTTCTCCAGCGCCTTTGCTTCCTCGACTTCCGCCCCGGTCATGCCACCGCGGCGCACGTAAGATTCGCCGAACATATGCCACACATGGACGATATGCAGCCCCGCCGCTTCCCGGCGAGCCATACTGCCGGCCAGTTGCAGGACCAGCGCACTGAGTGAATCGCGTTTCGGGTCATAAGGTGAGGGATCGACTGCCGCCAGAATGCGGGCATACGGCCGCGCCTGCGCCCGTTTGACCACCCACACGGGACAGGGGCATTTCCGCATCAGGTGCATCGAGGTTGCCCCGAACACACGTGCGCGAATGCCCTTTTTCTCTTCCGCCGTTGTGATCACCAGGTCGTGTTGTTCACGCAGCACTTCACGGATGATCCCCAGGAATGGAATACCCGCTGCCACCACCACGGATACCCTGCCGATATCCTGTCCCTGCAAGGTCGGCAAAAATCCCCGCAACCATTGCTGCCGCTCTGCAACAAGGGGATCCATGAGGCTCTCCCCGACCGAATCCGGGTAACGGCGCAGGTCGGGATGCCGGTACACGACCGAGAAAAGCGTCAACCGCGCCGCGTTCTGCCTGGCCAGCGACACGGCTTTATCCAGGGCTGCCGTTTCCTGTGCTTCAGGATCCAGTACCAGAAGAATATTTTTAAACCTTTGCATGATTCAGGCTTCCCTCGTTGGTGGACCCCATGACAAGCGCGCCAGGATCCTTTCATCTTGTGCCGATGCTCATTTCCCGCTGCCTGCGGAGTGTTTTCTCCACGCCTATGACCAGGTAGATCACCAGGCCAACCGCCAGGATATGCAGCCAGTCCGTGATGCCGATGGGAGCGGTATGGAACAGGCGGTTCATCAGCGGCACATAGGTGAATAGCAGTTGCGCCACAGTCATTGCGGCGATGCCGCCCCATATCCACAGGTTGCTGAACACGCCCAGGCGAAACATGGAAACGCGCAGCGAGCGGCAGTTGAGCAAATAAAAGGACTGGCCCACCGCGAACACATTGACAGCGATGGTGCGGGCTTCAGCTTCACTGGCGCCCTGCTGCAGGGCCCACTCGAACAGGCCGAAAGCACCCGCCAGCAATAGCAGCCCGACCAGGACAATGCGGAAGATCAGCTCACCACTGAGGAGTGCAGTGCCCGGTGTGCGCGGCGGACGGCGCATGATCCCGGCTTCACGCGGCTCGAATGCCAGTGCGAGGCCGAGCAGCACGGCGGTGGTCATATTGATCCACAGGGCCTGCACCGGCAGCACCGGCAGGGGCTGGGACGCCATCACCGCAGCGATAATCACCAGCCCCTGGCCGGCATTGGTGGGCAGGATCCAGGTGAGGAACTTGATCAGGTTGTCGAACACACCGCGCCCCTCTTCCACCGCGGCTTCGATGCTGGCGAAGTTGTCGTCGGTGAGCACCATGTCGGCCGCTTCTTTCGACACCTCGGTGCCGGTGATCCCCATGGCCACGCCGATGTCGGCGCGGCGCAACGCCGGGGCATCGTTAACCCCGTCACCGGTCATGGCGACGACTTCACCGTGGACCTGCAGGGCTTCCACCAGGCGCAGTTTCTGTTCCGGCGTGACACGCGCGAACACCGCGGTGCCGGTGGCGACCATGATCAGTTCGGCGTCGGGCATCGCCTCCAGTTCACGGCCGCTCAACACTTTCGGAATTTCACCTTCGGCCAGGGTATTATCCAGGCCGATCCGGGCAGCAATGGCGGCGGCGGTGACGGCGTGGTCGCCGGTAATCATCTTGACCCGGATGCCGGCCGCCTGGCAGGCGCGTACCGCCCGGACGGCCTCTTCCCGTGGCGGATCGATCATGCCCTGCAGACCGATAAAAACCAGTCCCCGGGCGACATCAGGATGATCGATGGTGGTGGTATCCGGCGGGACCGTCAGGCGCGCGAAAGCCAGCACCCGCTGACCCTGGCCGGCCATCATTTCCACCTGTGCGTGCACCACGTCACTGTCCAGCGGCCGGCTTTCACCAGCAGCCCCCAGCAAAGTATCGCAGCGCACCAGCAGGCTCTCGACCGAACCCTTCAGGTAAACCACACGGCAGTCGCCCCCGTGCAGGGTCGCCATATACTGGTGCTGGGACTCGAAAGGAATGGCGTCCAGCCTTGGACAGGATGCCTGCACCTGTTGCCTGTCCAGTCCCGCCTTGCAGGCCGTCACCAACAGCGCCCCTTCAGTGGGATCACCCTCGATCTTCCAGCCTTCTGCATCCTGTTTCAGGACCGCATCGTTACACAGCAGACCGGCGCGCAGCAGTTCGGCCAGTGCGACATTGTCGTGGCTGTCCAGCGCCTGACCGTCCTGCTGCAGCCCACCTTCCGGTGCATAGCCGACACCACTCACGGCAACGTTTTCTTCTCCCGCCCACAGCTGTTGTACAGTCATCTCGTTGCGCGTCAGGGTGCCGGTCTTGTCCGTGCAGATGACGGTAGTACTGCCAAGGGTCTCCACTGCCGGCAGGTGGCGGATAATGGCGTTGCATTTCGCCATGCGTGCCACACCGATAGCCAGCGTAATGGTCAACACCGCGGGGAGACCTTCCGGGATCATCGCCACGGACAGGGCCACCGCCGCCATAAACAGATCGATCCAGCTGTCGCCGTGCCACAGCCCCACCAGGAAGGTCATGGCCGCCAGACCCAGAATGGCGTACAGCAGCAGGTGGCTGAAGCGGGCAATCTTGCGGGTCAACGGCGTAGCCAGCACCTCGGCGCCGGCGATGAGTTCGGAGATACGGCCAATCTCGGTATCGTCCCCGGTCGCAACCACAACACCCATGCCGGTACCGTAGGTCACCAGTGTGGAGGAATAAGCCATATTGGCCCGGTCAGCCAGGGTGGTGTCGTGGTTCAGTGCAGCGGGACGTTTTTCAACGGGCTGCGATTCACCGGTCAGTGCGGATTCGTCGATCTGCAGGTTGCGGCTGTGCAGCAGACGCAGGTCCGCCGGCACCTTGTCGCCCGAGGCGAGCAACACGATATCCCCCGGCACCAGCCCCCTGGCGTCGATGCGCTGTTTTTCCCCGGCGCGCACGACCGTGGCCTCGGTGGTCAGCGCACGGGAAAGAGCTTCCAGCGCGCTCAGGGCCTTGCCTTCCTGCACAAAACCGATGATCGAATTGAGCAGCACGACACCAAAGATGACCCCGGCATCCACCCAGGCGCCCAGCATGACCTTGATGACGACCGCCGCGAGCAGGATATAGACCAGCGCCTGGTGGAACTGCAGCAGGAACCGCAGTAGCGGTCCCTGGCCTTTACGCCGGGTCAGGGCATTGGGACCAAAGTTTTGCCGGCGGTCTTCCGCCTCGAACCGGTCCAGTCCTTTGTCCGGGTTCGTATCAAGCAGGTCCAGCACCTCTTCCCGGGGCAGGTGATGCCAGTGCTTTTCCAGCAGGGTTTGCATGACTCGCTCCTTATCAGGTTGATCCTGAGTGAACGCTGCATAACATCCGGGCCGCCACGAGCCATCACAAGCTTAATAATGGAAAGCCTGGGATCCCATAGTGCCAGCATAGTAATTCGAAGGAATACTCGAATATACTCCATGTTTCATCAGATAATACCGAAGCGTCAAAAAGGCGGGCCTATAAAAAAACCGGCTTCAGAGAGCCGGTTTTTTTATAGCTGGCGGAGGAGGAGGGATTCGAACCCTCGATACGCGGTTAGCGTATACACACTTTCCAGGCGTGCTCCTTCAACCACTCGGACACCCCTCCGGGAAAACGCGGCAGATTATACCACTTGCACGCTGCTTGCAATGCAGATTACTGAACGATGCGTGGCGGAAAACGCCTGGATGTGCGTTTGCTGCTGCGCTGCTGGGCCTTTTCGCGGGAACGCTCCAGCAGGCGGCCGGACATACCATGCAGGGTCTCGGCAGCAGCCAGGTATTCCTTGGCTACCTCGGCGATCTTGCGGCGCTGTGAGCGCGCCTCGTCACGCAGGGCGTCGAACGCCTGGATGGCGGTCATATTGCAGCGCTCCATCAGGATACCGACCACCATGCTGATTTCACGGCCCTGCGACAGCGCCTTGTCCATTTGCTCCATGGACTCTTTCATGTGCCGCATTTCCTCGGCACGGGTGAGCGCCGACTGCACGGCGGGCACCAGCTGTTCGATATCGAGCGGTTTTACCAGGTAGGCCAGCGAACCGGCGTCGGTGGCACGCTGCACCATTTCTTCCTCGCCGTAGGACGTCAGCGAGATAAACGGCAGGTCGGCAGCATGCAGGGACGCCGCCACCTCGAAACCGTCCTTCACCGGCATACGCAGGTCGAGGATGGTCAAATCGGGCTGCTGTTCGTGGGCCAGGCGTTCCGCCTGCTCACCATCGGTTGCGGTGATCACCTCAAAACCGGCCGCTTCGAGACCCTCGGTGATCAATTCCAGTGCCTCGGTATCATCGTCGGCAACCAGGATACGAAATGCGTTCATCGGAGAGTCCTCAGTAGATTACTTCAGTGGACACGAAGCAGGTACACGATCCCTGTAACTGTCCAAAATCACTTTAAAGGGGATACCCCTATTTGACAACCTTGAGCGCCGGACGCGTATCCGGTTTGGGGCCCGGTTCATCCGGCTCCGGCTCATCGTCTTCGCTGAACAGCATGCCGCGCCCGTTTTCCCTGGCATAGATCGCCAGCACCGCCTTGACGGGCAGGGAAATCAGTTGCGACACGCCGCTGAAACGCGCCAGGAACGTCACCTCCTCGTTACTCACACGCAGGCCTTCCACGGCATTGGGACCGATGTTCAGGACAATTTTTCCATCCTGAATATACTTGTGGGGCACGTCCACACCCGGTGCTTCCGCATCCACCAGCAGTTGCGGTGTAAGCTGGTTATCGAGCAGCCATTCGTTGATGGCGCGGATCAGGTAGGGACGGTTGGAAGTCATGGGTAAAGCACGAACCGCGGGGCTTTACTCGCTCATTTCCTTCTCAGCTTCAGTGAGGCTGGCCTGGAATGATTCGCGGGCGAACAGACGTTCGGCATAGTCCATGACCGGTTTGGCCTGGGGCGGAAGTTCGATGCGGTAGTGCTTCAGGCGCCACAGTACCGGAGCGATGGTGGCATCGACCAGGGAAAAATCATCACTCAGGAAGAACGGCTTGGCGGCAAACACTTCAGCACTGGAGGCCAGGCTGTCACGCAGCGTCTTGCGCGCCTTGGCCGCGGTTTTCTCCCCGCCCTGCAGGTCGTCCAGCAGCGAATACCAGTCTTTCTTGATGCGGTACAGCGCCAGCCGGTAACGCGCGCGGGATACCGGGTCGACCGGCATCAGCGGCGGGTGCGGGAAGCGCTCGTCCAGGTATTCAGTGATGACCTGCGGATCGTACAGGACCAGTTCGCGGTCGATCAGGGTCGGTACGCTCTGATACGGGTTCAGGTCGATCAGGTCTTCCGGCAGGTTGTCCGGGTCGACGTTGACGATTTCGACAGTAATCCCCTTCTCCGCCAGCACCATGCGCACGCGGTGGCTCTGCGGGCAGCTTGCATTGGAAAACAGGGTCATCACCGAACGGCGATTGGCGATTACAGCCATGTACTTTACTCCAGTATCAGGAAGCGTCGCCCGGACCGTTCAGCAACCGGCTAACGGTCCGGGCAACACGTCTAGTGGATGTCCTTCCAGTACTCTTTCTTGAGCAGGTAGGCAATTATGAAGAACACAAACAGGAACAGCATCACCTTGATGCCCAGGCTCTGGCGTTCCAGTTTGACGGGCTCACCCATGTAGGCCAGGAAGTTGACCAGGTCGCGCACGGTGCGGTCGAATTCGGCCGGGGTCTGGCTGCCGGCCTGCTCGATCTCGACACCTTCCAGCACCTGGTGCTCGTGCCCTTCATCGTCGGTGACAGTCTTGTACACCGGCTTCTGCATGCCTTGCAGCTGCCACAGTACGTTCGGCATACCGACCTTGTCGAAGACCATGTTGTTCACACCGAAGGGACGCGTGTCATCCTTGTAGAAGGTGCGCAGGTAGGTGTACAGCCAGTCGGTGCCGCGCACCCGGGCCACCAGGGTCAGGTCCGGCGGCGGTGCACCGAACCATTTCTTGCCCATCTCCGGGGTCATGGAGATGGTCATCTGGTCACCCAGCTTTTCACCGGTGAACATCAGGTTGTCCATGACATCCTGGTCCTCGATACCGAGGTCGCGCGCGAGGCGGTTGTAACGCTGGTACTGGGCCGAGTGGCAACCCATGCAGTAGTTGACGAAAGTCCGTGCACCGCGCTGCAGGGATTCCTGGTTGGCCGGGTCGATGTCGACCTTGTCCAGGTGCACGTTGCCGCTGGCGAATACGAACGCAGGTGCGACAAGCAACAGAAACGCTATCAGTTGTTTTTTCATTGTGTCGTTACCCCGTAATCCTGTCCGGAACCGGCTTGGTCGAGTCGATTTTGGTGTAGATCGGCATCAGCAGGAAGAAGGCGAAATACACGATGGTCCCAACCTGCGCCATCATGGTCTTGACATCCGTCGGCGCCTGCGTGCCCAGCCAGCCCAGCACGAAGAAGGAGACCACGAACAGCGCCAGCATGATCTTGCAGAGCGGTCCGCGATAGCGGATGGACTTCACCGGGCTGCGGTCCAGCCACGGCAGGAAGAACAGGATCACCACCGCAGCCCCCATCACGATCACGCCCAGGAACTTGGCGCTCAACGGACCGATGTCGATCGTCACCGCGCGCAACATGGCGTAATACGGCGTGAAGTACCAGACCGGCGCGATGTGCTCGGGTGTCTTGAGCGGGTTGGCCGGTTCAAAGTTCGGCGCCTCGAGGAAATAGCCGCCGCCTTCCGGGACAAAGAACATCACGAAGGAGAAGAACATCAGGAACACCACCACGCCCACGATATCTTTTACTGAATAGTAGGGGTGGAACGGGATGCCGTCTTTGGGAATGCCGTTTTCGTCCTTGTTCTTCTTGATCTCGATGCCGTCGGGGTTATTGGAACCCACTTCGTGCAGCGCCAGGATGTGCACCACCACCAGGATGGCCAGCACGAAGGGCACCGCGATGACGTGCAGCGCGAAGAAGCGGTTCAGGGTAACGTCGGAGATAACGAAGTCACCGCGAATCCACAGTGAAAGATCGTCGCCGATGACCGGGATGGCACCGAACAGCGAGATGATGACCTGCGCGCCCCAGTAGGACATCTGGCCCCAGGGCAGCAGGTAGCCGAAGAAGGCCTCCGCCATCAGTGCCAGGTAGATCATCATGCCGAAGATCCACAGCAGTTCGCGCGGCCCCTTGTAGGACCCGTACAGCAGAGCGCGGAACATATGCAGATAGACCACGATGAAGAACGCCGAGGCACCGGTGGAATGCATGTAGCGAATCAGCCAGCCCCACTCCACGTCGCGCATGATGTATTCGACGGAACCAAACGCCAGGGTGGCGTCCGGCTTGTAGTTCATGGTCAGGAAGATGCCGGTGACAATCTGCAGTACCAGCACCAGCAGCGCCAGGGAACCGAAGAAATACCAGAAGTTGAAGTTCTTCGGCGCATAGTATTTGGACAGGTGCTCTTCCCACATTTTGGTGAGCGGGAAGCGGGCGTCGATCCAGTCACGGGATTTGATGAGCATACCCATTACGCGGCTCCTCCGTCTTCACCAATCAGGACCAGCGTTTCGCTGATATATGTGTGCGGCGGCACTTCGAGGTTCAACGGCGCGGGAACACCCTTGAATACGCGTCCCGCCAGGTCAAACCTGGAACCGTGACAGGGGCAGAAAAACCCGCCTTTCCAGTCCGGGTCGTAGGGCTGGGGCAGCGCCTCGGGCACAAAGCTCGGTGAACAGCCCAGGTGGGTACAGATACCGACAGCAACCAGCACTTCCGGCTTGATGGAGCGGGTGCCGTTCTGTGCATATTCGGGCTGCTGGGGGTCGACCGAGGCCGGGTCGCGCAGGCGCTCGTCCAGGCCCGGCAGGGCCGAGAGCATTTCTTCGTTACGTTTCAGTATCCACACTGGCTTGCCGCGCCATTGCACGCGGATCATCTGGCCTTCTTCCAGCTTGCTGATGTCGGCCTCTACCGGGGCACCGGCCGCCTTCGCACGCTCACTGGGCATCCAGGATGCCAGAAATGGAACTGCTGTATACACGGCACCCACACCACCCACAACCGTCGCCGCGGCTGTCAGGAATCGGCGCTTACTGGTATCTACACCGTCACCACTCATTCACTGGTCTCCACACAAAAATCACCGGTTGACACACACTTAGCGGAACCGCTACTGCCGATGAATATTAGAATATTCAGATATTCAAACCCGTGTTCAAATAACCGATATAGGATGTCGGAACTGCCCGTCAAGGTCAAGTGACAGACATCGGAAATCCCTGTAGTGAGGCGAAAAGTTCAAACAGGATTATCTATGTCGATAAAAGTATGTTCGATACCAAACTGCCGGGCGAGCTGCTGACCGAGTGCCTGCACCCCGTAGCGCTCGGTGGCATGGTGGCCGGCGGCATAGTAATGCAGCCCGTATTCACGCGCGATATGCACCGTGGATTCCGATATCTCACCGCTGATAAAAGCATCCAGGCCCAGCCGGGCCGCGGCTTCAAGGTAAGACTGCGCCGCGCCGGTACACCAGCCCACGCGCTGTAGCGGGGCGTCACTGCCGGCCGCGATCCACTGCGCCTCGCGACCCAGCACCTGGTGGATACGCTGTGCCAGCTGCGCGGCATCGAGCGCCTCGTCAAGCCGGCCGTGACAGGCCAGTTCCGGCCCGTGGCCGTCACCGAAACGCCCTTCTTCCTGCAGCCCGAGATGCTGCGCCAGCCGGGCGTTATTGCCCAGTTCGGGATGCGCATCGAGCGGCAGGTGGTAGGCCAGCAGGCTGATGCCGTTCTCCAGCAGGGTACGCATCCGGCGCTGTTTGATACCGGTCAGGCAGGGATCCTCGCCTTTCCAGAAAAACCCGTGGTGCACCAGCAGCAGGTCGGCCTGCTGCGCCAGCGCGGCATCGATCAGTGCCTGGCTGGCAGTGACACCGCTGACAATACGGCTCACCTCTGCACCGCCCTCGACCTGCAGGCCGTTCGGGCAGTAGTCCTGGAAGCGTTCTACCTCCAGCAGGCGGTCGCAGTAGCCGACCAGTTCCAGCAAGGCTGTCACGGTGTCTCTTCCTCTGTTACCGGCAGTGTATAATTCGGGGCATGAATATACGTGATATGGTTTCGTTTTTCCTGCAGGCGGCTACCGTCGGCATTGTTGCCGCCTTTCTGATGCTGTTTTTCAAACCGGAATGGTTCGATGCCGGCCGTGCCATTATCGAGGTACGCCAGGCGCCCGTGCACCCCGCCCCGCCCCCGGCGGCGGCAAGCCGCACCCCGGACACCCGGCCGGCTTCATATGCCGACGCGGTGGAGCCGGCTGCCCGTGCAGTGGTCAATGTCTACACCTCCAAGGTCATCACCCGCAAACGCCACCCGTTGCTCGACGACCCGCTGTTCCGGCATTTTTTCGGCGACCAGCTGGGCGTACCGCGCAAACGCACCCAGACCAGCCTCGGCTCCGGGGTCATTGTCTCGCCACAGGGTTATGTACTGACCAACAACCACGTGATCGCCGGCGCCGATGAAATCCAGGTGCTGCTGCAGGACGGCCGCAGCTCGCGCGCCACGGTGGTGGGTGTGGACAAGGACACTGACCTGGCGGTACTGCGCATCAAGCTGGACGACTTGCCGACCATCGCCATCAGTTCCACGGCCGGCCTGCGGGTGGGAGATATTGCGCTTGCCATCGGCAACCCGTTCGGCGTCGGACAGACGGTGACGCTGGGCATTATCAGTGCCACCGGGCGCAACCAGCTGGGCATCAACCGTTACGAGGATTTCATCCAGACCGACGCGGCCATCAACCCAGGCAACTCGGGCGGCGCGCTGATCAACGCCTGGGGTGAACTGATCGGTATCAATACCGCCATCTACAGCCGTTCCGGCGGCTCACAGGGTATCGGTTTTGCGATCCCCGCCGACCTGGTCTCCAGTGTCATGAAGCAGATTATCGAGCAGGGACACGTGGACCGCGGCTGGCTGGGAATCGAGGCACAGGACCTGACGCCGGAACTGGCGCGCAGCTTCCAGCTCGACAATACCCACGGCCTGCTGATCGCCGGCGTACTGCGCGGCGGCCCGGCCGACCGTGCCGGTATTCAGCCGGGCGACGTCATCGACCGCATCAATGGTGAAGATATGGCGAACGCGCGCGCTGCAATGAGCGATATTGCAGCGGCGGGGCCTGATGTGGAACTGGTCATCGAGGGCACCCGGGACGGGCGCCGGTTCCGCACCACGGCCGTTACCGGCCGTCGCCCGGAGACCAGCGAGTAGAGAAGCTACTTGCCTGCAGCCTGCTGCTTTTTGCGCGCAATATAATCGTCGAGCTGTTTGTCGGTTACCGGCCCGACCTGGCGCGCCACCAGTGAGCCGTCCGGCGCGACGATATAAGTAGTCGGCAAGCCCGGTATCGGCCCCAGCGGCGTCTCCGCCAGCGGCTCCGAACGCAGCACCGGGTAGGTGATCATGAAGGAATCGACAAAGGCACTCAGCTGCTCGCCACCGATATCCTCGAAATTGATGCCGAGCACCACGGCATCGTTGTCCTTGTGGCGTTCATGGAAATCAATCAGGTCGGGTATTTCTTCCTGGCAAGGCGGGCACCAGGTTGCCCAGTAGTTCACGATCACCCATTTGCCTTTATAGTCGGCAAGCGCGTGTTGTTTTCCGTCCAGGTCAGGGAGACTGTATTCAATCGGCTCGGCATAGGCGGCGCCGGTCAACAGACAGGCAAAAACAACGGCAAATATTCGCATTCTCTACAATTCCTCTATCCGGACAGCATGGTTCTTCGGCACGTGAATGACTAAACTGGATAATATCGCTCAATGACCGCGACAATACCCGTTTGGCGGAGACTCAGGACACTATGACCACAATAATTCAGGAAGATTTCATCCAGTCAGTGCAAAATGCCCTGCAGTATATTTCCTATTATCACCCGCTTGACTTCGTCCGCGCCCTGCACCGCGCCTGGCAGCAGGAACAATCCCCGGCCGCACGCGACGCCATGGCCCAGATCCTGATCAACTCACGCATGTGCGCCGAGGGCCATCGCCCCATCTGCCAGGACACCGGCATCGTGACCGTTTTCCTCGAAATCGGCATGCAGGTACGCTGGGATTGCCGCGACAGCGTCGAAGACATGGTCAACGAGGCGGTACGCCGCGCCTACCAGGATCCCGACAACCCGTTGCGCGCCTCCATTGTCACAGACCCGGCCGGCAAGCGCATCAATACCGGTGACAACACGCCGGCGGTTATCCACATGAAGACCGTTCCCGGCGAGTGCGTGTCGATCACCCTCGCCGCCAAGGGCGGCGGTTCGGAAAACAAGGCGCGCTTCGCCATCCTCAACCCCAGCGACAACCTGGCTGACTGGGTGGTGGAGCAGCTGCCGGGCATGGGCGCCGGCTGGTGCCCGCCGGGCATCCTCGGCATTGGTATCGGGGGCACTGCGGAAAAAGCCATGCTGCTCGCCAAGCAGTCGCTGATGGCGCCGATCGATATCCAGGAACTGCAGCAGCGCGGCCCGGCCAACCGTGTCGAGGAACTGCGCCTGGAGATCCTCGAACGGGTCAATGCCCTGGGCATCGGCGCCCAGGGCCTGGGCGGCCTGACCACGGTACTGGACGTCAAGATACTGGATTACCCCACCCACGCCGCCTCCAAGCCGGTCGCTATCATCCCCAACTGCGCCGCCACCCGCCATATTCACCTGTCGCTGGACGGCAGCGGCCCGGTCTTCCCGGAACCGCCGCCGCTCGATGCCTGGCCCGAAATAGCCTGGGATCCCACGGCGCACTCGCGCCACGTCAACCTGGACGAACTGGATCGGGACGCTATCCAGGGCTGGCAACCGGGCGAAACACTGCTGCTCAGCGGCCGCCTGCTGACCGGGCGCGATGCTGCACATAAACGCATCATCGAATGCCTGGACAACGGCGAAACGCTGCCCGACGGGCTGGATTTCCACAACCGGTTTATCTACTACGTGGGGCCCGTCGACCCGGTCGGCGACGAGGTGATGGGGCCGGCCGGACCGACCACCGCCACCCGCATGGACAAATTTACCGACCGCCTGCTGGAAGAAACCGGCCTGATCGGCATGATCGGCAAGGCCGAGCGCGGCCCCGCCGCCATTGACTCGATCCGCCGCCACGGGGCGGTCTACCTGATTGCCACCGGCGGTGCAGCCTACCTGGTGGCACGCTCCATCCGCTCGGCACGGGTACTGGCCTGGCCGGAAATGGGTATGGAGGCGGTGTATGAATTCGAGGTCCGGGACATGCCGGTCACGGTGGCGGTAGACAGCCGCGGCGAATCGGTGCACCAGACCGGCCCGGCACTCTGGAAGCAGCGCATTGCCGATATCCCTGTCAGGTCGGAATAGATCCAGATATCCGGCAAAAGTCCGCTATAAGGGGATCAGACATATAAGGTTCAGCATCCGTGCCAACCCTGCAGTTGACAATCCCGGCCCAGGACGGCAACCGTCCAGGCAGAAAAATAAAGCCGCGTGAGGTTCACGAGTGGCTGGAGAATCTGCCCTACCTGGACCTGAAACGCGCCGCACGGCTGGCCAGCGAGCAACTGCGCCTGATGAACCGGCAACCCCTGTCCCCGGCGGCACGCGCGGAAATGCTGGGCGACTTCCTCGGCACCTACCAGCGCCTGGGGGAATCATTGCCCGGCAGACAGGATGAAAATAACCTGCTGCGACCCCGGCTGAAGCGGCTCTGCCAGGACATCTGCTTCGGCTACAAGATCATTACCCATGAACTGGTCAACAAGCGCGGCGGTTTCATCGAAACACGCAGCCTGCCACTGGCGCTGCTCGGCGCCATCTACACGCTGGGCCTGCAACTCATGCACTATTACGCCAACTACCAGCGCGCACCACGGGCGCTGTGGAGCGAGTGCCTGATGTTGTACAAATATGCCTGGCAGAGCGGGCGCGAACATTACACCACGAGCCTGCCGGGAAGCGGTGAGTGCCAGATCGACACCAGTTTCCGGCTCATCGCCACCCTGCGACTGGCCGACCCCTACCACCTGCCACCCGGCATGGCGCCTGTGCTGCACCACTATTTCCACGCCCATTCGGACCTGGGCAGGATCGTCACCGAGGCGGAGTCGGAATCCGGCGCAGCAAATTTCAGGCTGTCGGACCGCTATGCCGACGACAGCCCGGATGACCCGCTGTTCCTCGACCTTACCGCACTGATGGAACAGATGGCCGAAGACATCGACAAACTGGAGCAATACCGGCAGGCACGGGCCATCGGCCTGCCGGCGGAAATCCCGGCACTGCCGCTGCTGCAGACCCTGCGCAAGACTCTCGAGCACTGGCGCATCCTCCCGACGCGCAAAACCGAACGCGAGGAGACCAGCGCACGCATCGAACTGGTCAGCGGACTGGATGCCGCCTACTGCATGGTGAACCGGGGACGGCGCTTCGATCCCTCCCTGTTCCTGGCACCCGGCCATGAAAATGTGATCGACCTGGGTGCGCGGCCGGTGCCCGAGAATACCGATCAGGGCATGCCGGAAAGCTTTGCCTGCACCGGCATCAACCGCTGCAGCGGCGGCCTGGCGCTGCGCTACCGCGGCACCCGCAAACCGCACCCGCGCGTGGGACAACTGGTCGCGCTGCACCGCCCCGGCGCGCGCAGCGGCGCCCGCTGGGTAGTGGCGGTCGGACGCTGGCTGGTGGAACCGGAATCCGGTTCAGGCTTCGACCTGGGTTTGCAGTACCTGGTGCGCGAACCGCGCCCGGTCGTGATCCGGGTACTGGATGAGGCCGGACTTGGCGGCGATTTCCAGCCAGCCATCGGCGCTGTCCAGAAACGCGGGGAAAACCGCCTGTATACGCTGCTTACACGGGGTGGCAGTGTACGACCAGGCGACAAAGTGGTGATTTACGACCAGGCAGAGCAGTTACACGCAGAGTGTACTGAACTGCTCGAATCCGGCCCGGGTTTCGAGCGCCTGGTCTATCGGCCCGCTGACGAAAACAGCGACGCCGGATAACAAAAAAGGCCCTGACAGGCCTTTTTTCGTATTCAGCAGGAACAAGCCCCCGGCTATTGCAGTTCCAGACTGCCACCCAGGTAGTTGCGGTCGCTTTCTTCCACGACGCCGATTGACCAGGCGCCACGATTCCTGGCGTGGTCAATCGCCATCTGCACTTCAGCGGCAGACGGGTTACGGTCTACGGAGAACACCTGCCCCGGGTAGATCAGGTCGGCGTCCTTGATCTTGTCACGGTTGGCCTTGTAGATCAGCGGCCACTGGTAAGGGTTGTTATAGGTCTCGGCGCTGCCTGAAATCGACCACAGGCTGTCCCCGCCCACCACCTCATACGAGATGGAGGCGGCGCGGACCTCGGCCAGCAGCGGTGTCAGCAGGTCGTAGGCCTTGCGACCCTCGGCGTTGCGGATGGCACGGCCGGCATCGGACAGTGCATTGACCTGGTTGGCATCCAGACCCTGGATGGCGCTGGCCTCGTCGAACATGGGCTTGGCTTTTTCCAGGTAGTACTGGTTGACGGCCATTTCAGCCTGGTTGCGGGCCTTGTTGGCCAGCTTGATGGCAAGCTCCTTGTGACCTTCCGGGGAAGCGGCCTCGGATTCTGCCTGCTTCAGGAATTTTTCGGTATCGCGCCAGATCCAGTCGAGGGACTTGGCCTTGGCAATCGCAGCCTTGGCGGCGTCGATCGCCTTGTTGACCTCGGCCTTATCGTCCTGCACCGGGGCCGGCGGAGGGGTGGCACAACCTGCTACCAGACCGATTGCCAGGATTACTGGTACCAGTCGTTTGCCAAAAACAGTTCTTTTCATGAAGGTTTCTCCGCTAGTGGTTGATCCATGAAGTTTTTTTGAATTTCTTTGCCAGCTGCCCGAAATTAACACCCGGATTCAGCCTGTGTCAAGCCACAGGCCCGGCCTGTAAATCGCGTGGCTTTGGTGAGGAAAGACGCACAAGTGCGTAAATAATTCCTTCTGCAGCACAATACCTCATTGCGCACTTTCACGCTGGGCGATTTCACGCGCCTGGATCGCCTCGTCGCGTGCCTGTGCGGCACTTTTACGCGCTTTGCTGAAATGCTCGTCGTTCAGCAATTGTTCCGCCGCTTTCAATAACTGTTGTGCCTTTTCATACTGTTGCTGTGCAGATTGCTCGGCACCCGCGGCCCGTGCCGCCTCGATTGCCTGGCGGGCCTCGCTCATTTCCTGCACCGGGGCGGAACTGCAACCTGCCGCCAGCGCCAGCCACAGGCATAGCAACAGCCCGCGCAGCGGGTGGCGGGAAAGTGAAAAACTGAAGGTGTAATCAAACATATCAGGTATAAATAGGATATCAGCCTGACAAGCTAGCATCGGGATCATAACGGGTCAAGAATGCATCGCTGCGGGGCATGGACTGAGTGGCACGGATAGCTCAGAATAACGCCGCCCAACCCGTGGAGAACAACGGCCATGTCCATCACCCTGTACCACAACCCGCGCTGCAGCAAGTCGCGCCAGACCCTGGAACTGCTGAATGAGAAAGGCGTCGAGCCCGAGATTATCGAATACCTGAAAACCCCGCCCGACGCACAGCAGCTGGAACAGATCCTGACCCTGCTCGGCCTGGAGCCACGCCAGCTGATGCGCACCGGTGAGGCGGAATACAAGGACAACAACCTCGACGATCCCGCCCTGAGCCACGCGCAGCTCGTCCAGGCCATGGTCGACCACCCCAAACTCATCCAGCGCCCGATCGTGCTGCATGATGGCAAGGCGGCACTCGGCCGTCCCCCCGAAAGCGTACTGGAGATTCTCTAGGTGACTGACATCCTGGTGCTCTACTACAGCCGTTACGGTGCCACTGCGAAGATGGCCCAGCTCATTGCGCGCGGCATCGAGGAGGTCGATGGCATGCAGGCGCGACTGCGCACCGTACCGGCGGTATCCACCGTTTGCGAAGCCAGCGAGGACAGCATCCCCGACAGCGGCGCACCCTACGCGACGGCGGATGACCTGCGCGAATGCGCGGCACTGGCGCTGGGCAGCCCGACCCGTTTCGGCAACATGGCGGCGCCGCTCAAATACTTCATCGACGGTACCGGCAGCCTGTGGCTGGGCGCCGAACTGTCCGGCAAGCCGGCCGCACTGTTTACCTCGACCTCTTCCATGCACGGCGGCCAGGAGACCACGCTGCTGTCCATGATGCTGCCGCTGCTGCATCACGGCATGTTGATTCTCGGCCTGCCCTACAGCGAAACCGACCTGCTGCACACCGAGGCCGGTGGCACGCCCTACGGCGCCAGCCACCTGGCCGGGGTCGACAGCGACAAGCCCCTGACCGAGGCCGAACAGCGCCTGTGCCGCGCACTGGGCAGGCGCCTGGCGGAAACCACGGCAAAACTCACACGTTGAAGGCCCGCCATTACCTTGCACTGACGCTATGCGGTTATTTCGGCATCATGCTGCTGTTGCCGCTGTGGTACGGCTGGCTGGCGCCACCCAGCGTATTATCGCCGCGTGTGGCCCTGCTCGCGCTTGGATTACCGCTGTTCGCACCGCTGCGCGGGCTGCTGCACGGGCGCAGCTACACCGTGGCCTGGAGCCTGTTTCTGTCAGTGCTCTATTTCACGCACGGGGTGGTCGAAGCCTGGAGCAGCGCGGAAGCGCGCTGGCTGGCGCTGGCGGAAGTGCTGCTGTCGTTATGCTGGCTGGTGGGCGGCATCCTGTTCGTGCGTGCCGCAAGGGCCGAGGCCGCCTGAGTCTCTACAGGCCCAGCACCGACTTCACGAACGGCACAGTCAGCCTGCGTTGCGCCGCCAGCGAGGCCTCGTCCAGCCGCTCCAGCAGATCAAACAGGGCCGGCATATCGCGCGGCAGGCGCCGCAGCAGGTAGCGGCCGGTTTCGTCCGGCATGTCGCAGCCGCGTTGCCGCGCACGCCTTTGCAGGGCTTCCAGGCGTTGTTCGTCATTGAGCGGCTGCAACTGGTAGACCAGGCCCCAGCCAAGCCGTGAAGCCAGGTCGGGCAGACCGAATGGCACGCTGGCGGGCAATGCCGCGCTGCTCACGATCAATGCCCCGCCCTGCTCCCGGATGCGGTTGTAGAGATGAAACAGGGCTTCTTCCCACTCAGACTGACCGGCGATGGCATCCACGTCGTCCAGGCAGACCAGCGCATAACGTTCCCAGCCTTCCAGCAGTTGCGGGGACAGGTCCGCGACATCACGCAGGGACAGGTAGGCCACCTCGTGCCCGGCGGCGCCGGCATGGTGGCAACAGGCGTGCAGCAGGTGGGTCTTGCCGGTACCGGCACTGCCCCACAGCAGGAAAAACGGCTCGCCGCTGCCGGCAGCGACAGCCTGCAACTGCTCCAGCAGTTCCCGGTTCGGCCCGGCGATAAAATTGGCGAAACGCGCCGCTGCCCTGAGCTGCAGACCCAGCGGAAGCTGTCGGTTCATTGATGTGTCCGCGCGCGCCGGGTCCAGGTGATGACGTAGTCCAGGCCGCTCCAGATGACACTGACGGTGACCGCGTAGACCAGCCACTGGATCCATTCATGCTGCCCCAGGCCGGTGGCCTGGTGCACGATGACCAGCAGCACCAGCAGGATCTGCAACAGGGTATTCAGCTTGCTGATCAGGGTGGGATCGGCGTCCAGGCGCTCGATACGGAAATTGTAGGCCACCGCGCCGCTGACGATAATCACATCGCGCAACAGCACCAGCACCAGCAGCCACACCGGCAGCAGCCCGGTCCAGACCAGCGTGGTATAGGACGTTACCAGCAGGAACTTGTCAGCCAGCGGGTCCAGCAGGGCACCGAGACGGCTGGTCCAGCCATACTGTTTGGCGAGGAAACCGTCCACCCCGTCCGATACACCGGCGACGAAGAACAGGATCAGGGCAATATCGTAGTGCCCCATCAACAGCGCCCAGGCAACCGGCGGTACCAGCAGGATTCGCCCGGCGGTGATCAGGTTGGGAATATTGCGGGCGCGCATCGTGCTCAGGGATTCAGGCGGAACCGCCAGGCTTCGGGAATATCGACGGCCTGCAGCAGTTTGCCGAGTGCAATAACCTGGCGCAGGCTGCGTGCGTCGGCACTGAGTTGTAAATCGAATTCGACTTCGGAACCGCTGACACGCTTCACCTGCACGGTTTCCACCGGCGCCAGCGCGGCGAGGTAGCGCATGACCCGCGCGTAGTCAGCCAGGCCGCGCACATCTTCCACCACCAGTGCGCGCAGCGAGGCATCGGCGCTGACCACGGCATACTGCGAGGCGAGCACCTCGCCGGTACCGGCCATGCCCTGTGTGACCGCAGCAGCCAGGCTGTCTGCGTGTGTGCGCCAGCTGCGGCTGTCATCAGCCCCCAGCAGGGTCCACTCGGCGCGCCAGTCGGCACCGCGGCGGCTGCGCTCCAGCCGGCCCAGCAAAATGACCTGCGGCCGGTAGCGCTCAGAAGCCGCGCGCACACTGCCGGTAAAGCCACCCCATACATCGGTAAAACTCACCGCGCGCTGGTCTTCGAGGTCCATCAGCGGCAATGTCAGCGGCAGGCCACGCTGTGCAGCAGCCTGCAACAGGGCCTTGGCGGCCTCGTTTTCAGTGCTTTCGGAGACCAGGAAGCGCTGGCCACGGTCATCCACGGCCAGCCACACCAGTACGTCGGGCCGTTCGCGGCCCCAGTAAGGCAGGCCGGCATGGCGTATCTCGCGCGCCAGCGACACGCCGTCAAACTGCACCCACAGGCGCAACTGCACGGGCCGGCCGGCGTGTCCCGGCCGGCTGCGGAAACGGTACTGTTCCACGAAGCGGCCGGGTTTTTTCAATAACGCCTGTGCAGCAGGGTCAGCCACCGTCTCGGCACTGCCGGTAACGCGCACCAGCACCTCGCGCAAAGCCTGTTGCAGCGCGGCATCACGCGCCACCCGGTCGCGGCCGGCGGCATCCACCTCGATCTGGAACAGGTTGTCCATGCGCACGGCATGCGCCCCTGTCGCCAGCAACAGGCCCAGTATCAGGCTGATCAGGTTAGGTACAATCAGGCGTTTCATCACGTCATCCGGAACTTCGGCATAACCATACCATAGCTTAAACAGGGGTGGTGATGTGGCGCGGCGCTGTCGTTTCCGAGTACCATTACGTTTTCCCCCGGACTGGAGCCTGATGTGTCAGGGCAGCATTCATCTTCTTCTGGAGCGCCGATCAGCTACCGCGATGCCGGCGTCGATATCGACGCCGGCAATGCGCTGATCGAGCGTATCAAACCGATCGTCGCCAAAACCCGGCGGCCGGGCGTGGTCAGCGGACTGGGCGGCTTCGGCGCCCTGTTCGAACTGCCGCTGGACCGCTACCGCCAGCCGCTGCTGGTGTCCGGCACCGACGGTGTCGGCACCAAGCTGAAACTGGCCATCGACAGCGGCCGCCACGACAGCATCGGCATCGACCTGGTCGCCATGTGCGCCAACGATATTATCGTGCAGGGTGCGGAGCCGCTGTTTTTCCTTGACTATTACGCCACCGGCAAGCTGGACGTGGATATTGCCGGCGAGGTGGTCAAGGGCATCGGGCGCGGTTGCGAACTGGCCGGCGCCGCGCTGATCGGCGGCGAAACCGCCGAAATGCCCGGCCTGTACCAGGCCGAGGATTACGACCTGGCCGGTTTCTGTGTCGGTATTGTCGAAAAAGACCGCCTGATCGACGGCCAGTCGGTGCAGGCCGGCGACAGCCTGATTGCGCTGGCATCCTCGGGACCGCACTCCAACGGCTATTCGCTGATCCGCAAGATCATCGAAGTGGCGGGCGCCGACACCGACACCCTGCTGGACGGCAAACCGCTGCTCGACTGGCTGATGGCGCCGACCCGCATTTACGTCAAGTCGCTGCTGGCCCTGCTGGAAAGCATCGATGTCCATAGCCTGTGCCACGTGACCGGCGGCGGCCTGCCCGAGAACCTGCCGCGCATGCTGCCCGACAACACCGTGGCCTGTATCGACAGCGACAGCTGGCAGTGGCCGGCGGTCTTCAGCTGGTTACAGGAGCAGGGACAGGTGGAAAGCTTCGAAATGTACCGCACCTTCAATTGCGGTGTCGGCATGGTGATCTGCGTACCTGCCGAACAGACCGAACAGACGCTCGAACTGCTGCGCGCACAGGGCGAGAACGCCTGGCTGCTGGGTGACGTGGCGGCGGGCAACGGCGAGGCGCGTGTCGAGCTGAATGTCTGAGCAGCAGCGGCCGCTGGCGCTGGTAGTCCTGATTTCCGGGCGTGGCTCCAACCTCAGGGCCATCCTCGACGCCATCGAGCATGGTGAACTGCCCGCCACGGTCAGCGCCGTGATCAGCGACCGCGCCACAGCCGGCGGGCTGGAATACGCCAGCCGGCACAATATCGACATCCTGGCGCTGGATCCTGCCGACTACCCCGACCGGGAAAGCTACGACCGCGCGTTACAGGGCCTGATCGATGCTTTCGACCCCGGGCTGGTGGTCCTGGCCGGTTTCATGCGTATCCTGAGCGCCGGCTTTGTGCAGCACTACCGGCAGCGTCTGATCAATATCCACCCGTCCCTGCTGCCCGCCTTGCGCGGCCTGCATACCCACCGGCGCGCCATCGAGCAGGGTCTCGGCGAGCACGGCGCCAGTGTGCATTTCGTAACCGAGGAACTTGATGGCGGGCCGGTGATCGTACAGGTACGCGTGCCGGTATTGCCCGGCGACACGGCCGAACGACTGGCGGCGCGGGTGCTGGAACAGGAACACCGGCTGTATCCACTGGCCATACGCTGGCTGGCGGAGGGGCGGGTGCGCTGGCAGGACGATCAGCTGCTGTTCGATGGCCAGCCCCTGCAACAGCCGCTGCAGCTCAACAGCAACGCGCTGCAACCTGACAGATGACTGAGACCCGGTACAACATGCGCAAATACATCGCCCGCC
>DRNU01000029.1 GCA_011374975.1 Gammaproteobacteria bacterium
AAGAAAACCACTACGGGCATCGCCATCGCAGAGCAGATCGGCATTGCCAGAATGCGTGTGGCTTGTCCGCTCTTTGATACCTGGATCGGCAAGATGGAATCACTGGCGGCAGCGAGGTAGGGGGGGGCAGGCTTTTCATACCCACGCGGAATGTGGGTTAACCGCGTGGGCACATAAAACGTGCCCACCGGTCTGACGAAACGGCCCGGATGCCGTTGCACGGCATCCGGGCTGTGTGTCAATCGGTGCGGCTGGTGACTTCCAGCAGGTGGTAGCCAAACTGGGTCTTGACCGGGCCTTGCACCGTGTTCACTTCGGCGCTGAAGACCACGCGATCAAATTCGGGCACCATCTGGCCGGGGCCAAAGGAACCGAGGTCGCCGCCCTGGGCGCCGGAGGGGCAGCTGGAGTGCTGCTTGGCCATTTCGCCGAAATCGGCGCCGGCTTCAATGTCGTTTTTCAATTGCTGGCATTGTTCTTCGCTGGATACGAGAATGTGCCGCGCGGCTGCTTTCGCCATGGTGTCTCCCATTGCATCAGGTTTTAAAAGCGCCCGACAAAAAAGACAGGTGTGCCAGGCAGGTCGCGCGCAGTATATCAGAATCTTGCCTGGCCGATCGGGTGCCCGTTGATGCTAACCGAAGGGCCTTGCATCAAATGTCATTCGTCGCAATAACATTCCGGCGATGACGTTGTCACCAAGCTCGCTACAGCTGAACTAAAGAAAATAAAATGGGGGCTTCCTGGCTTCGGTCACGTATGCTTTCAACTTGCACGTGTGTGAAATAGGAGGAGAGGAATGTGCTTAGGCTTTTCTCTGTGTACTTGATGACATGTTCCTTTTCATCGATAGGTCCCATACAGTCGTCGGGTACAAAGATGAAGGCCTTTCCATCGGCGCTCATTACACGGGTAATCTCTTTGATGAAAGTACGCCGACGAATAACGTGTTCGAGCACTTGGGAGGCGATAACTACATCAAATGTGTTGTCGGGGTAGGGAAGGTGTGGCAGCTTTCCCCTGCACATGTTGATTCCTTCACTCTGCAGCCGGTTTACCGCATAGGTGGATATTTCCATGCCGTGTAACTGTTGATAACCCTGGGCTTTCAGATATTTCAGGATGCTTCCGTTGCCACAGGCGATATCGAGTATTGCATCGTTCTTATCGGTCAATTGGTGGATCAGGGCGTTTTTATCCGGCCACATGCGCCGAGGGTCGTCCCATGTTTCAGCTAGTCGCTGGTCCCAGTGCTCTGTGCTGTTTCCATCAAAACCAAAATTGCTTATCAAATGATAGGCAAGTGGAAACTTGTTTGAGACAAAGTTTTTAACCCGCCATGGAATTAATGGTGACATCGTTAATCGTTCCTCCCGTTCCTTAGGATTTGAATATTACGCTAACGTGTAAAAAAAAGTTAGGATGAAGCACAGCGAAAATTGAAAAAGATAGTTTCTTTCACTTCTGATTCTAGGCTGTTTTTTGCGGGCTGTTTGCTTTCGAATTCATGTGAGAGGCGAGGCCCCATGGTTGTCAGGGTAACCCGAGCCATGGGTCATGGCTAGCCCTTGTTTAAGGAGGGGGTTATTGCCGGGAAACCCGAATCCTTGTGAGACAAGGCCCTATGAGGGATTGTTGCCAAAGGTGTTGCCGGTGGGTGAGGGTGGTGTGATAAAGTCACTCAGCGGAGCATTACGCTACATTAAATCATTGAGGGTTTACTCTCTGTTGTGAGGGTGTTTAAAGCGCTGGTTTTTGCTGCCGTGAACGCTGTTATTTCGGCATGTGGCAGGATTCGGTTGGCCCGTAAGCGGGCATTGGTCTTCGTTCTTTTGACGTGAGCCCGTTGATTCCCCTGTAATTTGTCGGGGTAGTTTGTTTCCAGTCTGTAGAAGGGCTCTCCATCGTGGATATCGTAACGCAGGGCTTGCTCGGCAGCGCCATGGCGCTGGCCGGGGCGCGGCGCAAAGAGGTGAAGATTGCTGCGCTGATCGGCTTTGCCTCGGGCCTGTTGGCCGATGCCGACGCCTTTATTCGCTCGCCCAGCGATCCGCTGTTGACCATCGAGTTTCACCGCCACTTTTCCCATTCCCTGTTATTCATTCCCATCGGTGCGTTGATCGCCGCGCTGATCCTGTGGCCTTTCCTGCGCCGGCGTATCGCCCCGGGGCGGCTCTATCTGTACGCCTTTCTCGGCTATGCAACCAGCGGCCTGCTGGACGCCTGCACCAGTTATGGCACCCTGCTGCTGTGGCCCTTCAGTGACGAGCGTATCGCCTGGAATCTGATTTCCATCGTCGATCCGGTGTTTTCCCTGACGCTGCTCGCGGCTATCGTCTACGGCGTGCGCAAGGCCCGGCCGCAGGCCGCCTGGGTGGGGCTGACGCTGGCGGTGCTGTATCTCGGCGTGGGGGTGGTGCAGCACCAGCGCGCTGAGGCGGTGGCGCAGGCGCTGATCCAGCAGCGTGGCCACACGGCACTGCGGCATGTGGTGAAGCCGACCATGGCGAATCTGTTGCTGTGGCGTTCCGTGTATGAAAGCGATGGGCGCTTCTATGTCGATGCGGTGCGCGTCGGGCCGTTTTCCGGGCCGCGTGTCTATGCCGGCGAGCAGGTGGAGAAGTTCGAGGCCGCGCGGCATCTGCCGCAGCTGCAGCCGGGTTCGGCGCTGGCGCAGGACATCACCCGCTTTGTCCGTTTCTCTGACGGCTTTGTGGCCCTGGACCGGACGCGTCCGGCGGTGTTGATCGATGTGCGCTATTCCATGCTGCCTACCAGCCTGCTGCCGCTGTGGGGCATCGAGATGACCCTCGACGACCAGGACCGGCATTCACTGTTCGTCAATTACCGTGATTTCTCAGCCGACGACCGTGGCCGCTTCATCGCCATGCTGACGGGGCGTGCGCTGCCCTGAATCCGCGGCGCCTCCCTGCCTTTGGCGGGAAGCGGATAGCC
>DRNU01000030.1 GCA_011374975.1 Gammaproteobacteria bacterium
GCGCGCCGGCACCTGCGGCGCGGTACTGGCCTGGCTGACCCGCGCCGATGACGAAACCCTGCATCGCCTGCGCTCGGCAGCGGAGGATGGCCACAGCTGGGGCGTGATGTTTCACGCGGTTTGATCCCGCGGGCCGGCCTCCCCGCAGCTTGCAAACAAGAACATACAGGTGGATTCAACCGCGAAGGCCTTGTCACGTTAGCCATGGTGGCCGCAGCCCCACATTAACCCCACCGTCCCGCCAAAGCACGGCCGATTGCGGCTGCGCCGTGGCTCACGGCATCATCGGATATTCATAATGCTTGATATCCCGCCGCCGCCGGCTCGAGCGCTGGGTAATAACCCCCTTCACCGTAAACCCGGCCCTAAGCTCGATATCATCGAAGGCCGGATTCAAGTGATGCAGCCACTGGCGCTCGCCACGCCGCTTGTACTGGCCGAAAAAGAATTCATCGTCCTGCTCGATCACCACATAGGCGCCGTTGACCAGTGGATGCCCGGGATCGACGATGATGATGTGCCCGTCTTCGAATTCCGGTGACATGCTGTCGCCGATCACACGCAGGGCAAACGCCTCCAGTTCTTCTGCGCTACAACCTGTTTGTTCCATGATGGATTGCCTCTACAAAAATGCTTGCTCTCTGGCGCGGGAGGTCAGGACTCTCTGGATTCAGCGTAGCCGGTAAACCCTCGATATTTTTCCGGAAGTTACTACCGGCCATTTTGGTTTGGTGGGTTTCAGGCTGCCTCAATGACGTGTGGTCTCTCGCCGTCCCATTACGAGTCGCTCAGCGGTTTGACGCCATAGTGGGCCAGTTCACGGCGGGGGACAATGTTACAACTGCCGGTTTCCTCGTCGAAGAGAATGCTGATTTCACCCTGCTGTAACAGTCTGAGTACCTGTTCGGCCTTCTGGGCCAGGGAGACTTCTTCCGCGCCGTAGTCTGTCCCGTCTCGGCTGACGAATTCTTCGATCAGGTTGTCCAGGGCTTCCGGGCTGAGCTGTTTGTGCGGGATCAACATGTGAGTAGTCGATGACGGCAGGTTTGTCGCCTATTTGAAGGTGTAGTGTTTTTCGATATCGGCGGTAATTTCCCATTCGCAGGACATGCCCGCCGGAAAGTGCACCAGATCGCCACGGCCGATGGTGACGGGCTCTCCGCCGCTGGGCGTCACGATGGCTTCGCCTTCCAGGATGTAGCAGATCTCTTCGTTGTCGTAGTGCCAGTCGAAGCGTGAGACCTCCTTGTTCCAGAGTGGCCATCCGTCCACACCCATGGCATCCAGCTTGGCGGGGGATACGTGGTGTTCGATGTTTATTTGCGGCATGGGTCGATCCATAGGTGTGATTGGCAGGGCTGGCAGTATAGCGTATTGCCGTTTTGCGTTGCTGCTGCAGGCAGTAAATGCCTTTCGCCCAGGGGTTGAGTCTTCGCCCGCTTCGCCGATAAAAAAGGTGTAAATAAAGCAATACGCCGCATTTTCATCGGAACCGGACAAATGCATGACAAGCTTTTCTGACCAGCCTTTTCGTGAGAGGCGGCTCTTTCCGCGCATTGCGACCCAGTGCCGGGTGCTCTATCGTACGCCCGAATCGAGGGGCTGGAACACGGCCCGGCTGGTGGATTTTTCGGCGATTGGTATGCGCATCGAGTGTGATGAACTGTTGATGCCGGGAACGCCGGTGGCGATTCAGATAAAGCCCGGTGACGACAAGGCCATTCCCGCCGTTTCGGCCAAGGGGAGTGTGGTGCGCTGTGAGCCGAACAGCAAGCTGCGCTATGAGATTTCCTGCAAGCTGACGAAAGTGAGCCCCGCGTGAAACGCGGGAAAATGGCGCCCCGGAGACGATTCGAACGTCCGACCTGCCGCTTAGGAGGCGGCTGCTCTATCCAGCTGAGCTACCGGGGCATGAGGTGGTGGGGGTTGCTGCGTGCTGGCCGGGTCTGAACCGGGTGCGCTCGGATCGATGCAACGATGAAATGTTGTTTGGTGGAGCCGAGGAGGATCGAACTCCCGACCTCTGCATTGCGAACGCAGCGCTCTCCCAGCTGAGCTACGGCCCCGTTTGTGGCGGCAAGTTTAACACCGGATTTGACAACTTATCTACAGTCC
>DRNU01000031.1 GCA_011374975.1 Gammaproteobacteria bacterium
GGTGATCGTCAATCAGAGTTTTGCCGTCGACGAGAACAGCGCCAACGGCACCAGTGTGGGCACGGTGGCGGCCAGTGACCAGGACCCGGCCGATACGTTGAGCTATTCGATCACAGCCGGTAACACCGGCAATGCCTTTGCCATCAACGCGAGCACCGGCGAGATCACCGTCAACGACAGCACCCAGCTGGACTTCGAGAGCAATCCGAGCTTCAACCTGACCGTTCAGGTGCAGGACAACGGTACTGGCACGCTGAGCGATACCGCTACGGTGACGATCAACCTGAACGATATCGATGATACACCACCGTCAGTAGTAGCCAATAATGGCCTTACTCTGGCCGAGGGTGGTACTGCAACGATAAGCAGCGCCATTCTGAGTGTCACCGATACCCAGCAGCCGGCCGGCAGCGTCAATTACACCGTGATCGGCGGACTCACTAATGGGCAACTGGAATTGACAACCGCGCCAGGTGTTGCCGTCACAACTTTTACCCAGGCGGATATCGATGCTGGGTTACTGGTTTACGTGCATGATGGAAGTGAAACTCTCGGCGACAATTTCGACTTCAATGTCGATGATGGACTGGGCAATAGAATCACCGAGCAGACCTTTTCCATTGTTGTTACTCCCGTAGACGATACGCCGCCCGCCATTATCAATAATACAGGCGCCCATGTCGGTGTTGGCGGCAGTTTTGTCGTTACGACTGATATGCTTTTAGCGGCTGACACCCAGCCATCCAGCGGTTTGACCTATACGCTCACTTCACTTCCTGAAGGTGGGGAACTGTCAATCAATGGTGTGGTGCTGGGTCTGAATGACACCTTCACCCAGGCTGATATCGATGCGGGTAGTCTTCTGTATACGCAAACTTCACTTGCCGGGGGCGACGAGGGTTTCACGTTCAGTATCGATGATGGATTGGGTAATCGCGTTACCGGCATCAAGTTTGCAGTAACCCCCATCATCCTTGATGGGCTCGATCCCGTCGTCACCATCGATGCCGGTGTCCCCCCTGTGCCGGTGGTGCCCGTGCCCGGTGTTGTCAATGCAGCGCCAGTGACTCCGTTAATACCCCTGGAATCCGGGCCGGTTACCAGTGGTGGGGGGAGTCACGGTAACCCCGGAGGGGCGCTGGAAGAAAGCGCGCCTCCCGCTGGCGCGCCGCCAGGTGCGCCGCTGCTTCAGCCAGTCGTGGAGGCTCCTGTGAAAGATGCCCAGCTCCAGAGTACCACTATAAAGGCGCCGGAAAACAAGGCGGAACGGTCTGAGCCGGCCGATCAGCGTTTGTCCGACGCTCTGTGGCTGGCCCTGAACCGTGCACAGATGGATATGGATGAATCCGCTGCTCCCCTGCCATGGCTACTCGCAGCCACTCGCGGTGCCGTGTGGACTTTTTCCGCCGGCTTTCTGGCCTGGATACTCCGGGGTGGATCGCTGCTGGCCATGGCGTTGTCTTCCATGCCCATGTGGCGGTGGATGGACCCTTTGCCGATTCTACCAATCAGTCGCAGGGAGCGTGATGAGCGTAAGCGGAAGTCACAGGAGGAAGCGCAACACGAAATCGAGGAGCATAGGGCTGTGGCTGCTGTACTGGACAAGCGGTCTCATCAGGGAGGACGGATGTAATGAGTAGGATCTCCCCGGTTGTGTATATCACGCTGGGCCTCGTATTGCTGACTATCAGTTTTCTGCTGGCGGCGGATTTGTTCGGTCTGACTCCTGACACGCGTGGGGCAGTACTTGACGCGCGCAAAAAAGTGGTCGAGTCATTGGCGGTGCAATTGTCGGTCGCAGCCGGTCGCGGCGACATCGTCGGTATTCGTGAAACGGTTCGGGCCCTGGTCGAGCGCAATGATGATGTGCTGTCAGCAGCACTGCGCCGGGTGGATGGCGAGCGTCTGGCAGTGAGCGGTGATCACGACCGGTACTGGCGGATTGATCCGGATGGTAGCAGTTCGCTCCCGAATCAGGCGATTGTCCCCATCTTTCGTGGCGAGCAACGCTGGGGTGGCGTCGAGGTGCGGTTTGCGCCCCTGTACCCGGACCTCTTCTTTGGCCTGGAGTTGACGCCACTCGTTAAGCTGGTGTTATTTATAACGTTGGCCGCTTCCGGTGGTTTTCTACTGTTTATGCGTCGCACCCTGCGTCACCTGGACCCCGGCGCTCTATTGCCTGCACGGGTAAAGGTTGCGCTGGATGCATTGGCCGAAGGAGTGGTCATGATGGACAAGCGTGGTTCCGTGGTGCTCGCCAACACTCGCTTTCTGGCGGACACCGGCCGCGATGAAAAGCAGGTGCTGGGTACTCGCATCATGGAATGGGACTGGCGTTCTCCGGAGGATGACCGGACTGCGCCCGATACGCCCTGGATGCGAGCCTTACGTGATCAACGTCGCCAGACTGGCAAGATGTTGCGTTTATCCGACAATCAGGGTGGCTTCCGTATATTCTCGGTGAATGCATCACCCATTGCCGGTGACGATGGTAAGATTCGCGGTGTGCTTGCCACCTTCGACGATGTGACGGCGCTGGAAGACAAAAACCGGCAGCTGGAAAGAGCGCTTAATGAATTGCAGGTGTCACGAAATGAAATCCGTCGTCAGAACCAGCGCCTGCAGGTGCTGGCGACACATGACCCGCTGACCGGATGTCTCAACCGGCGGGCATTCTTCGAACGCCTGGATCAGGCCGTCGCGCAAGCCCGGCGCAGCTCAAAGCCGCTGGCCTGTGTGATGGCGGATATCGACCACTTCAAGAATGTCAACGATACCTGGGGACATGAGACCGGCGACACTGTGATCAAGCGTTTTGCAGATGCGCTGGGCGACAAGCTGCGTTCCAGCGATGCCATCGGTCGTTACGGTGGCGAAGAGTTCTGTCTGATTCTGTGGGATAACGATATTGAACAGGCCGCCGCAAGTGCTGAACGCATCCGTGCGGCCTTGGAGGCGCACCCTGGTCGCCCTCCCGTGACCGGCAGCTTTGGCGTGGCAGTGCTGGATGCCAGGGTGAAAGACAGTGCGGCACTGGTTAATCGGGCCGACGAGGCGCTTTATGCGGCAAAGCATGGTGGTCGTAACCGGGTCGAATGCTGGGAGCCAGATTCAACCGCACCGGCAACGGAGCGTGTATCGGCTTGATGCTTGCGTTGGCGGGATCAGGTATCGTGTATTTATTACGCCTTGGCGCTGGACTGAGGTTGCACGGGCAGGCCGATTCCACTAACAGAAC
>DRNU01000032.1 GCA_011374975.1 Gammaproteobacteria bacterium
CACCCGGGCGGCCTGAAAAAAGCCGCCCTGTGGCTGCTCGGCCTGGTGTCGCTCACCATTGTGTCGGGCGGCTTCGTGGCCGGGCTCAAGGCCGGGTTTGCCTACAACACCTTCCCGAAAATGGGCGACCAGTGGCTGCCGCCGGCCGGCTGGATGCTGGAGCCCGGCTGGCTCAACCTGTTCGAGAATATCGCCACCGTGCAGTTCGATCACCGCCTGCTGGCACTGCTGACCCTGGTCTTCGTGCTGCTGTTCTGGAACAAGGCGCGGCAGCACCTGTTGTCGGCCAGCGCCCGTACCGGCGCCCACCTGTTGTTACTGGCGGTGCTGTTGCAGGTCGGGCTGGGTATTTCCACGCTGCTGTTACACGTGCCGGTGGTGCTCGGCGTCATGCACCAGGGCGGCGCGCTGGTGCTGCTGAGTGTAGTGCTGTTCGTGAATCACCGGCTGCGCAACAGCCGGCCGCAGACATAAAAAAAACCCGGCGCTTGCCGGGTTTCGTCAGGAAACAACTTTCCGCGTCGGGAAAATTATTTCAGGCCGGAGAAGTATGCAGCCAGGTTGTCGATGTCAGCATCGCTCAGCGGCTTGGCCATCGGCGACATCATCGGGTCGGTACGGGTGCCGGAACGGAAAGCCTTCAGCTGCTTCACGATGTAGGCTTCTTTCTGACCGGCAAGGTTCGGCCACAGCGGATTGGCGCTGATACCAGCGGCGCCATGACAACCGGCACAGGTAGCTGATTTCGCTTTACCGGCAGCGGCATCGCCACCTGCCATGCTGATGTTGGCCGTTACCAGCAACAGGCTGGCCATTGTAGCTACAACAATCTTCTTCATATCTCGCTCCAGATAAACACAACCAAAATTTGGACGCTTATTCTCGCAGACTGGCCCAGGGCTGTAAATTAATCCTGATCAAATAATTTATCATTTAATATCATTATGTTATGATAAAATATGAATATTTCGAGCGTATCGCCTACACTTTAGGGCGGGCGCAGGGAGTCAGACAGGCCTGAATCAGGCACCGCCCACAGGTAATACCCACAGCAACCCGCGAATCAGGAAGATAAGCCTATGCCTATTGCTGCCCGTGATCTGATCGATGACACCGTGGAACTGGCCTCGCTGCCCAGCGTGGTCATGCAGGCTATGGAATTGCTCAACAGCCCCAACACCTCGGCATCGGATATCGGCGCCGTTATCAGCCAGGACCCGGCACTGACGGTACGCCTGCTGAAGATCGTCAACAGCGCCTTCTACGGGTTCCCGTCGCGCATCGAGACGATTTCACGCGCCATCACGATTGTCGGCAGCCTGGAACTCACGGATCTGATCCTCGGTTCCTGCGCCATCCAGGTTTTCGAGAAGATCCCCAACAAGCTGGTCGACATGGAAAAGTTCTGGGAGCACAGCCTGTACGCCGGCGTGATTGCACGCATTCTGGCGCGCTACCTGCGTGCGCCCAATACCGAACGCTGTTTTGTGATGGGACTGCTGCACGATATCGGCGCACTGATCCTGTACCGGCAGCAGCCGGACAAGTCCCGCCAGGCACTGGAACTGTCGGCCGAACGCGCACTGCCGCTGAATATTGCCGAACGTGAAATCTTCGGTTTCGACCACGGCGAGGTAGGCGCGGAACTGATGCGCTCCTGGAACCTGCCGGAGAGCTTCATCGAAGTCACGCATCACCACCACCAGCCTTCAGTCGCGGAACGCTATCGCCTGGAGACGGCCATCATCCACCTGGCCGATGTCACCACCTGCATGGCGCACGGCAACGGCAGTGGCAACCAGCCAACACCGCTGGAACCCGGCACCTGGGAACTGACCGGGCTGTCAGTGGACATCATGGACCAGGTTATTACAGAGGCGGACACCCAGTTTGCGGAAGCACGCCTGGCCCTGCTGCCACGCAGCAAGGCCGCCTGAAACCAGTCAGTTCAACTGGTCGCGTACTTTTTCCAGCTTGGCCCGCACCTGGCCTGCCAGGTCCTCGACGCCTTCCCTGTCCACCAGGCCCAGCACCGCCTGCGGGTCCATGAAAGCGACGGTGATCGCGCCGTCGTCCTCTTCCCTGACCACCACGTTGCAGGGCAGCAGCAGGCCGATATCCGGGTCGGCGTTGATCGCCTGGTTGGCCAGCCCGGGATTGCAGGCGCCAAGGATCATGTAAGGCTTGCGGTCCACATCGATCTTCTTCTTCAGCGTGGCCTTGACGTCAATTTCCGTCAACACACCGAAACCCTCGCTCTTCAGGGCTTCGGTAACCTTCTCGATGGCCTCGTCATAACCGCAGGACACCTGGGTACTAAATGAATACATGATGCTCTCTCCTGTTTCAGTCAGGAAACGGATTGTACTCGATCCGGCAGATGCCTGTAGCCCGGCTTTCACGTAGCATTGGCGTATGAACGGGGAAGCGACGCGTTACTGGAAGGACCCGCTGTTTTTTGCCGCCATCGGCGCCGCGCTGCTGTACTGGGTGTTACTTTTTGCCCTCACTCAGCCGCAACCGGACCCCGGCTGGCCGCTGCGCGACCCGCTGCGCTTTCTGTACCCGGCCCTGTTCTACCCGGTGGTCGAGGAACTGGTGTTTCGCGGCATGATCCAGGATTTTGTCCGGCGCCGCCTGCCCGCCTGGCGGATCGGGCCGCTGAGCCACGCCAATATCCTCACCAGCCTGTTGTTCACGGCACTGCATTTCATCAATCACCCGCCGCTGTGGGCGGCGGCGGTATTCGTGCCTTCGCTGTTGTTCGGTTTTTTCAGGGAGCGCAGCGCCGGTCTTGCGGCACCGATACTGCTACACGTCTTTTATAACAGCGGCTACATCTGGTTATTCACGCATTAAAAAAGGAGCCCGAAGGCTCCTTTTTAACCGGCCTTGTGGCCCGGGTGCTAGATATCGCCCAGCGGCCGGGTGAAGGTGTAAGCGGCCGGTTCCCCGACCAGCGAACTTGCCGATTCACCAACATTGCCACCCAGCGCGCTGAACGGCAGGGTAATAATGAACGTGGCGGTGGTGATTACCGTGCTGACCAGCATGAAAGGTCGCACCAGGAAAGCGTCGGCCATCATTTTACCCCCGGTCGGTTCGCTGCTTTCCGCCATGTAATCGTAATATGCTGCACTTGCAGTCATTGGCACGCTCAGCGATGCGACAGCCAATATGCCGGCCATCAGGCAGCTTGTCAGTTTTTTTGAAATTATGCGCATGATCTGGATCTCCTGTTGAACTTGCACCATTCAGGGTACATCAATTCAGTTACAGCTTGTCCGGGCAAGCAAATCAGCAGATCCGCCAATTCCCGCGTCTAGTGGGCCTTATCGGCCGGTTATTCAGTAAATTTATGGTTTCAGTCACAGTTTTGCCACTTTACCGGCCGGTGAGCCGCTGCAGGGCCTCCCGGTATTTATCGGCGGTGCGCTGGATGATCTCGTCCGGCAGGACCGGGCCGGGCGGGGTTTTGTCCCAGTCCAGGGTTTCCAGGTAGTCGCGCACGAACTGCTTGTCGAAGCTGGGCGGGCTGATACCGACGCGGTACTCGTCCTCGGGCCAGAAGCGAGACGAATCCGGGGTCAGCACCTCGTCGATCAGCACCAGTTCACCGTTATTATCCAGGCCAAATTCAAACTTGGTATCGGCAATAATGATGCCCTTGCCAAGTGCGTATTGCGCGGCCTCGGTGTAGATCTGCAAACTGACGTCGCGCACCCGGGCGGCAATCTCCTTGCCCAGCAAGCGCTCGGTCTGCGCAAAGTCGATATTTTCATCGTGGCCGCCCACCTCCGCCTTGGTTGAGGGGGTATAAATCGCCTGCGGCAGCTTGTCCGCCAGGAACAGCCCCTCTGTCAGGCGGATACCGCACACCGCGCCACTGGCCTGATAATCCTTCCAGCCCGAACCGATCAGGTAGCCGCGCACAATGGCCTCGACCGGCAGCGCTTTCAGTTTACGCACCACAATGGCGCGCCCCTCGACCTGCGCCCGCTCCGCGGCATCCGGCAGCACCTGCTCCAGCGTCAGGTCGGCGAGGTGGTTCGCCACCAGCGCCCGGGTGCGCTCGAACCAGAAATTCGATACTTCGGTCAGCACCGCGCCCTTGCCGGGGATGGGGTCGGGCAGCACCACATCGAAGGCTGACAGGCGGTCGGTGGTCACGATCAGCAGGTGCTCGTCACCCACGGCATAAATATCGCGCACCTTGCCGCGCGCCACCAGGGGCAGGCTTTTGAGGTTGGTCTCGTACAGTACGTCCAGCATGGCGGTCTCCAGGAGCAGAGGCGCATTGTACCGGCGGGGCGGGCTGGCGGCGACACCCAGCGGTGGTACAATGCGCGTTTTCTCAAATCCGGTGGCGGTATATATGGGATCCGATAAAGTCGGCCTTGTGATGGGCAGCAACAGTGACTGGGGCGTCATGCAGGCAGCGGCGGAACAGCTGGAGCAGTTCGGTATCGACTTCGAGGCGCGCGTGGTCTCGGCGCACCGTACACCGGACCTGCTGTTCGAGTATGCCGCCACGGCGCGCGAACGCGGCCTGGCCTGCATTATTGCCGGCGCCGGTGGCGCCGCCCACCTGCCCGGCATGCTGGCCGCCAAGACCACCCTGCCGGTGCTCGGCGTGCCGGTGCCATCGCGGCACCTGAAAGGCATGGACTCGCTGTTGTCGATCGTGCAGATGCCCAAGGGCGTGCCGGTGGCAACGTTCGCCATCGGTGCCGCCGGTGCGGCCAATGCCGCACTGTATGCCGTCAGCCTGCTGGCCCTGCATGATGCCGACCTGGCTGCAAAACTTGACGCGTTTCGCAGCGCACAAACGGAGATGGCGCTGAACATGGCGCTGCCCCCCGAAGCATGATCCTGCCAGACGCTGTTCTCGGGGTACTGGGCGGCGGCCAGCTCGGTCGCATGTTTACGCTTGCCGCGCGCAGCATGGGCTACCGCGTGTGGGTACTGGACCCGGACCCGCACAGCCCGGCGGGCAGCATCGCGGACCGCCACCTGCAGGCCGGTTACGACGATGCCGCCGCGCTCGAGGCCATGGCCGCGGAATGCGCGGCGGTCACCACCGAATTTGAAAACGTCCCCGCTGAAACGCTGGAATTCCTGGAATCGAAACTGCCGGTGCGGCCCGGCTCGAAAGCGGTCGCTATCGCCCGCGACCGCATCCGCGAGAAAACCTTCATTCGCGACACCGGCCTGGCCACGGCGGCTTTCCATGCCATTGAGTCGGCCGACGACCTGCCGGCCGCCTGCGAGTCGCTGGTGCTCCCGGCGCTGTTGAAGACCGCGCAACTCGGCTATGACGGCAAGGGCCAGATCGGCGTCACGAACCTGCAGGAGGCGCGTGACGCCTTCATCAAACTGGGCGAGAAGCCCTGTGTGCTGGAGGAGTGCCTGGAGCTGGACCAGGAGCTGTCGGTCATCCTGGCGCGCAGTGCGGCGGGCACCACCGCGGTCTACCCGGTCGGTGAGAATACCCACCTGCGCGGCATTCTCGACACCACCCAGGTGCCGGGGCGCATCGCGGACGATGTGGCCGAGCAGGCGCGCAGCATGGCGCTGCAACTGGCCGAGGCCATGGACTACTGCGGTGTACTGGCGGTGGAGTTCTTTATTACTATCGACGGCAAGCTGCTGATCAACGAAATGGCGCCGCGGCCGCACAACAGCGGCCACTACACCATCGATGCCTGCCTGACCTCGCAGTTCGAACAACAGGTACGCACCCTGTGCGGCCTGCCACCCGGCTCGACACGACTGCTGTCACCCGCGGTGATGGTCAACCTGCTCGGCAACCTGTGGCTGAAAGGTACGCCGCGCTGGCAGTACCTGTTCGCCGAGACGCACACCCGGCTGCACCTGTACGGCAAGGGCGAGGCCCGCGAGGGCCGCAAGATGGGCCATTACACCTGCCTCGCGGAAGATGCGAAACAGGCGATGCTGATTGCCGAACGGGTGCGCGCCGCCATCGACCCGGCGGCACCCGACGACTAGCGAACCGCTGCCCCGGATCAGTGCGTGGGAGCGGCTTTCCAGCCGCGATTTCCCCGGCAACACCCGATAACGAAGAACGCGCCTGCTACTTGATCTTGCCGATCTTCATAGCCTTGAGGATGTACTTTTCGTAGATCGGCTCCGAGGTACCGTTCTTCATTTTGCGCAGGAAGTATTTCTCGAACGCAATCTTGGCGTAATGCACCCACTTGCCCTTGCGGAACCAGTTGACGTTGCGTGGCGGGATCTGCGGGCAAGCCACGAAAGCGGCGCCTGTATCACCCATGTCGGCAAGACAGATCGCATTCCAGGTGCCGGAATGAGTAGGCTGCTTGCCGTCCAGTTCCTCGCGGATGTTCTGCACGATCGCCGTTACCATGGTCTCGATCATGTAACCGGTCTTGGGCGCACCGGTCGGCACCGGGGTGACCTCCACCGGCGGGATGGCGACACAGACACCGGCTGAATAGATGTTGGGGTAGGTCGGGTTGCGCTGCTTGTCATCGATCATCACGAAGCCGCGCGGGTTACACAGGCCCTCGACATTTGCCACGGCGTCCACACCCTTGAAGGCCGGCAGCATCATGGAAAAATCGAAAGCCAGCTCATGGGCTTTCTTCACCTCGCCATTGTCATCGATCTCATCGACAAACATCTTGCCCTCTTCCACGCGCGTGACCTTGGCACTGGTCACCCACTTGATATGCCGGCTGCGCAGCTCGGACTCCAGCATGCCTTTCGAGTCACCGACCCCGCCCAGGCCCAGGTGGCCGATATAGGGTTCGGAGCTGACGTAAGTCATGGGCACCTTGTCGCGTATACCGCGCTTGCGCAGGTCGGTATCGAGAATAAAGGCAAACTCGTAGGCCGGCCCGAAGCAACTGGCAAAGGGCATGGCACCGACCACGATGGGGCCGGGGTTTTCAATGAACTTCTGGTAGGCATCCCAGGTATGCCTGGCGTGATCGGTTGTACAAATGGACAGCGTATGGCCATCCGGCCCTGAACCTTCGACTTCATCGAATGCCAGGCGCGGCCCGGTCGTGATCACCAGGTAGTCATAGTCCACCGTGTCGCCACCGGCAAGCGTGATCCGGTTGGCCTTGGCATCGATTTCTGCTGCCGCCTCGGCGATAAACTTGATGCCCTTCTTTTCCAGGCGGGGTCGAATCTCAAAGGTAATGTCTTCGGTCTTGCGCCAGCCCACGGCCAGCCAGGGATTGGAGGGCACGAACTGAAAAGTTTCGCTGGCGTTGATAACCGTGATGGGGTGTTCTTCGCCCAGCGCTTCGCGCATTTCGTAAGCACAGGGCATGCCGCCGGTACCGGCACCGAGAATAACAATATGGGCCATGGGATTTCTGCTCCTTTGCGTCTAGCCAGATCAGGCGAGTGTACCCCGGATTCATACCGGGTCTGGATGGACATTAGTCTCCAGATTACTCCTATCAGTTCCATACGTACTGATTTTTTCCCGTATCACAGACCTCATTGAAAATTCAGGTGTGATTAGACGCTTCGGGCAAAACGGGGAGATTGTGGAATTCCAGGCGCAGTCCCTGCCCGCCCAGGCGGAACCGGGTCAGGCCGGCGTTGTCGATACGGGTGCGGTACCAGCCGGCCGGGTCGGCCTGTAGTACGTTGCCCAGGGCGGCGCGGATCACACCGGCGTGTGCAATGACGAGCAGGTGTTTACCAGGGCAGGTTTCCAGCAGTTCGTTCAGGCCCTCGGCCACACGTTTACCGAACTGCTCCAGCGGTTCGGCGCCGGCCGGCCGGTTGCACAGCGGGTCGGCGTGGAAAGCGTGGTATTCATCGGCATTGTCGGCCAGGATCTGGTCCGGTGTGCGGCCTTCCCAGCTGCCGAAACCGACTTCGCGGAAGCGCGCGTCGATGCGCACCGGCAGGTCATGGCGTTCACCCAGCGCCTGCGCAAAAGCATGACAACGCTGCAAAGGCGAGCTGATGACTGCATCCCAGGGGCAGGCCTCGCCCAGTGCCGACCACATCTGCGACCAGCCGGTCTCGGTCAGCGGGTCATCGACACCGTTGCCGCGGTAACAACGGCCACCGACCGGTTCGCCGTGGCGCAGGAAATCGATCAGGGTATCAGGCATGCATCCCGGCTAGCGTGTCAGGCTCATGAACAACTGCGGGAGTTTCTCCGGCAGGCGTTCGACCCGGTCGATGACCGTGAACTGGTTGCCGAAGATATCCGCCACGTAGTCATCCGCGTGCGGGTCGAGGTTGATGCAGTACGTATAGATGCCGTCCTGGTCGAGTTCCTGCACGGCCTTGCGCGCATCGTGGATCAGCGCTTTTTCATCCGGCTCGTCGATGTCGGACGGCTCGCCGTCGGTCAGCACCAGCAGCAGTTTCTTGTCGGCCTTGCGCGAGGCAAGGTAGTGGCCGGAATGGCGCAGCGCCGCGCCCATGCGCGTGGAATAACCGGCCTGTATGGCCGCCAGGCGCCCTTTTACTTCGTCGTCCCAGTGTTCGCTGAAACCCTTGATGTGCTGGTAGCGGACTTCGTGACGGGTGTTGGAGGAGAAGCCGGCGATGGCGAACTCGTCACCCAGGGTTTCTATCGCCCAGCCGAGCAGCGCAACCGCTTCCTGGCTGAGTTCGAGGATGCTCTGGTTGCAACCTTCCGGTACCTGGTTAATCGATTCGGACAGGTCGATCAGCAACGTTACCGCGATATCACGGCCGTCGGTGCGATGGCTCATGTTGATGCGCGGGTCGGGGTTACTGCCCGCCTTGAAGTCGATCAGTGAGCGGATGGCGACATCCAGGTCCAGCTCACTGCCTTCTTCCTGGTAGCGCACGCGCACGTACTGCTGCGGCTTGAGCAGGTCCATGATCTGTTTGAGGCGTTTGGCGAGCGCGCTGTGCCGGGTCAGCAGTTCGTCGATATGCGCGGCGTCACCGGCCGGGTGCAGGCTCTCGTAGAGGCTGACCCAGTTGGGCCGGAAGGTTTTGCTTTTGTAATCCCACTCCGGGTAATGGCGCGGCGGCAGTCCCTCGATTTCTTCGTCGGACTCGGGGCGACGCTCTTCCTCAAACATCTCCTCCTCGTCGCCTTCCTCGATGAAGCGCCACATGTGGCGGTTGTCATCGCGGTAGTCCACCTCGGTGTCGGTGAAGTAAATGTTGGCGGCCAGGTCTGCCTGGCGGCGGGTACGCGCGATGTAGGAGATGGCGAGTGCGGCAACGTCTTTGGTGCTGTGCTCATCCTGCGCAATCACTTCATTGAAACGGTCGACGAACTCCAGCAGGTCGGGGTTGGTGTAGCCGTGTTCGGGGTCGAGCACCGCGCGGGAAAACATCGCCAGGCGATGACGGATACAGGATTCCTTCTCCGGCTGGCAGGCGCCTTCTTCCGGCACCGGGTGCAGGGCCATAAAGATTTCACGCAGACCGGGATAAACCTGCATTGCCATGTGCTCTACCCGGCTGTCTTCGAAGAACTCGATAGCGATACGCTGGAAGGGACTGTAGTTATCGGCGATCTGCGGTGTCGTCCAGCGCTTGTGTGCGGCAATGTGCGCCAGCAGCGCACGGTAGCGGTTGATACCGCTGATACCATTGCGGTCGTCGTAGACATCCGGCACACGGATACCCAGCGCATCGTAGTAAGGCATCGGCTTGCGCAGTTCATCGAAAGCGCTGGAGTACGGTACGAAGTGTTCCTTGTCCTGCCACAGGGCCTGCATGTACAGGTCGAGCTGGCGCTCATGATCGACGAACAGGGTGCCGTGGCGTTCACGCTGCAGGATGGCACGGCTGTCGGCGGACTGCAGGCTGAAGTAATCGCGCTGCCGCTCGGGGTGATCGCTGTAGTGCCGGAGGCCGTAGGCTGTCCAGTTGCGTATGCCCTGCAATGACAGGGTGTTGAGCAATTGCGGCATGCGCTCCAGCAGCTCCGGCAGGCCGGGGCTGGGGATGGTGGTGTGAAAGCCGTGAATGGAACCGGTGGTGCGCTCCATGAAATCCAGCACGAACTCAACGTAGTGTTCCAGCAATTCCGCACTGCCGAGGCGACGCGCGGCCTCTGCAACAGTCTGCAGGAAAGGCAGGATGGCCTTGCCGTTGGGGCTGCGCGAGATCTTCCACACCGTCTGGGAAATCAGCTCAAGCGTCTCCTCGCCGAGCATATCAGCAACCTCCGGCATCTCTTCGAGATACACCAGCACCGGCTCGAAGCCACGGCCGATCATACACACCAGTGAGGCGCCTTCCAGGTAGGCCTTGATACCCTGCGGTGTCAGCAGCGCCTCGGCCTCGGTCATGCAGTCGGCAAAGACGTGGTCGAGCTGCTCGAAGTTACAGGTCAGCTGTCCACGGTACTGCTCAAGCTGGTCGTCGCTCATGCCCATCGGCAATTCTCCACGCGCGCGCCGCGGCTCAGGCGAAGACGGCGTCGATAGCGTGATGCAGGGTGGAGCGAATATCGGTGTCGTCGGTGATGGGATCCACCAGCGCCATGCGACAGGCGGGACGTGCGGCAATGCCGCGGTTGATCAGGCGTGCCGCGTAGACCAGCAGGCGGGTGGAAATGCCTTCGTCCAGCCCGTGACCCTTGAGATTACGCGCCGTCTCGCCGACCTGCACCAGCCGGGCCGCCGTCTCGGCATCGATGCCGGTTTCCTTGACGATAATCTTCACCTCGACATCCACCGGCGCATACTCGAAGTGCATGGCGGAAAAACGTTGCTTGGTGGACTGCTTCAGGTCTTTCATCAGGCTCTGGTAACCCGGGTTATAGGAGATGACCAGCTGGAAATCCGGGTGCGCATTGACGACTTCGCCTTTCTTGTCCAGCGGCATCTGGCGACGGTGGTCGGTCAGCGGGTGGATAACCACGGTGGTGTCCTGGCGGGCCTCGACAATCTCGTCCAGGTAGCAGATGGCACCGATGCGCGCGGCGGTGGTCAACGGACCGTCCATCCAGCGCGTGCCGTCGGCATCCAGCAGGTAGCGGCCGACCAGGTCCGAGGCGGTCATGTCCTCGTTGCAGGCCACGGTAATCAACGGGCGCTTCAGTTTCCACGCCATGTGTTCGACAAAACGTGACTTGCCGCAACCGGTCGGCCCCTTGAGCATCACCGGCAGGCGTTCGGCATAAGCCGCTTCGTACAGTGCGACTTCCTCGCCCTGCTCCTGGTAGAAGGGTTCTTCACTGATGAGGTACTGGTCGATGTCGGTCATGGCCGTAGTTCCCGTTTTGTGTAGAGGTTCCGCCGCACGGGAGTGTCACCCGCAACGGCGGTAGATAAAAAAGCCCCCGACAGGCGAGGGCTTTTATGCTGCTTCAGGTAACAGTGCTTACTTGTGCGAAGCTGCAGAGCCCAGCTTTTCGCGCCAGCCGGGGAAGATCTGATCGGCATCGCCCGGGAAGGACTCGAACGCACGTGCGAACTCTTTGTGCTCCTTGGCGAACTCGATCGGGTCGGCACCTTCCTTCCAGCACTCGAAGGCCTGGCGCAGGGAGATCGCACCGGCAGCCGGGCTGTCGATGTGGCCGTAGGAACCACCACCAGCGGTGTTGATCACGTTGCCGTGACCCAGGTTCTCGAAGAAGCCCGGCAGGCGCAGGGCGTTCATGCCACCGGAGATGATCGGCGTGGTGGGTTTCATGCCATACCACTTCTGGTAGTAGACCGGACCCTGACATTCGTCGCGCTCGATCATGTAGGCGATGATCTTGTCGTCGTGACCGCCTTCCATCTTGCCGTAACCCATGGTGCCGACGTGGATACCGGAGGCACCCTGCAGGCGCGACATCTTGGCCAGCACGAAAGCCGTATAACCGCGTTTGGAAGACGGCGAGGTGATCATGCCGTGACCGGCACGGTGGTAGTGCAGGTACTGGTTCGGGTACTGACGGCGGGCGGTAGTGACCATGCCCGGTCCACCGACGAAACCGTCGACCAGGAAGGCGACCTTGTCAGCGTCTTCACCGAAGGTTTCCAGGATGAAGTCAGCGCGGGCGCACATTTCAAAATGGTCATCAGCGGTAATGTTGGCGGAGAACAGCTTGGCTTCACCGGTCTCGTCCTGGGCGCGCTTGAGCGCATCGGCCACCAGCGGATAGACCTTCTTCGCCGGGCAGAATACCTGGTTGCCCTGGGGTTCGTCGTTCTTGATGAAGTCGCCGCCCAGCCAGAACTGGTAGGCCGCCTCGGCAAACGGTTCGGGGCGCAGGCCCAGCTTGGGCTTGATGATGGTACCGGCGATGTAACCACCGTCCTTCATCGGACGACCGAGGATACGCCACATGTCGGTGATGTCCTTGGCCGGGCCGTCGAACAACTGGATAGCACGCGGCGGCATATAGAAGTCGATCATCTGACCGTGGGCGATATCACCCATGCCCTGGTTGTTACCGATGACCAGGGTGAGGAAGGAAACCAGCATCATGCGGCCGTCGGTGACGTTGCGGTCGAACAGCTCGATCGGATAGGCGATACGCATATCCTCGGTGGCTTCATCGATGTGATAGACCAGCGCATCCACACCCTTGGTGAAGTCGTCAGTGGTGCAGACTTCGACGTTGGTGCCGGTGGATGATTCAGCGGCGAAGTGAGTAGCGGCTTCCAGGTAGCCGTGACCTTCTGCCGGCTTCATCTTGTAGGCAACAAGAATGTGCTTGCCGCCTGCGATCAGGTCTTCTTCCTTCAGGCTCAGGTCCGAATAACGTGCGGATTGGTCAAGTGCCATGCTGCTTTCCTCTTGGTGGGTCGGGGACAGGAACCGGAACCTGGTATCGGCCTGGAAACTGACGCCTCGTGTAAAAGTGGGGGAATACTAGCAGCGGGCATGGATAATATATATTCAGTATTTCTGATTTCAGTGATAAGTAAATGCTTATGCATTACAATGGTGTGCAGCATGAATGTCACCCTGCGACAACTCAGCGTATTTGAATCCGCAGCACGTCTGCTCAGTTACACACGCGCCGCTGAAGAGCTGCACCTCAGCCAGCCGGCCGTGTCCATGCAGATCCGCCAGCTGGAGGACCAGGCCGGCCTTCAACTCTTTGAAAAATTGGGAAGAAAGCTCCATCTCACTGAAGCGGGGCGGGAACTGTTCCAGTACAGCCGCACCATCCTGCACGACCTGCAGGAGGCCGAGGAAGTCATGGAGGCGCTCAAGGGCCTGAATACCGGTAACCTTAATATCGGTGTCGCCAGCACCGTCAACTATTTCGCGCCACGGCTGCTGGCGGCCTTCAACCAGCGCTACCCGGGCATAAAACTCAGCCTGGAAGCCACCAACCGCAAGAACCTGATCCGCATGCTGGGCGCCAACGAGGAAGA
>DRNU01000033.1 GCA_011374975.1 Gammaproteobacteria bacterium
GCCGAAGCGGTGTTCCGCGGTGTGCTGGATGCCCAGCCGGATAACACAGAGTTCTACGCCGTGTACGGGTCCGCCATGCAGACGATCGGCCGCTACGAGGCGGCGGTCAAAGCCTATCGGAAAGCGCTCGATATGCGCTTTTCGGATGCTGGCGGGATTTACGAGAATATGGGCGCAGCCCTCTGTATGCAGGGGAAATACCAGGAATCCATCGAGACTTTTGACGCGGCACTGAAACTGGAGCCGGACAACGCGCGCACCCATTCCAGCCTGTTGCTTACGCTGCATTATCTTGCCGGGCAGGACCCGGAGAGCATTCTCGAGCGTCACCGGCGCTGGCCGGGTAACGCACTGAGTCCGTCTCCCCGGGCGTTGCGCGCACGTCCGTCGGGCCGTCCCGAGCGGCTGCGCATCGGTTATGTTTCCTCGGATTTTCGCAAGCACTCGGTCGCCTATTTTGTCGAGCCGCTGCTGGCGCTTCACGATGCATCCCGCTATGAAATCACCTGCTACTTTGCGCACAAGGACGCGGATGACACCACCAGGCATCTGCAACAGCTGGCGCATCGCTGGCGGGATGTCGCTGACCTGGATGACCGGCAACTCCTGCAGATGATTGCGAATGACGGGATCGATATCCTGGTAGACCTTAACGGTCATACCTCTGGAGGGCGATTGACGGCCTTTGCGCGCCGGGCGGCGCCGGTACAGGTGTCTTTCATCGGCTATCCCGACACAACGGGTGTTACGGAGATGGACTATCGTCTTTCCGATGCGATTGCTGATCCGCCCGGGGCGGAGCGGCTGTGCACGGAATCACTGTACCGTTTGCCTGACTGTTTCCTGTGCTATCAGGCGCCGGAGGATGCGCCGGCTGTGGTGCAAACGCCCTGGGAGAAGAACGGTTTCATTACTTTCGGCTCGTTCAATAATCTCGCCAAGATCAATGCAGAGGTGATCGACCTCTGGGCCGGGTTGTTGCGCGAGGTGCCGGACAGTCGCCTGGTCATCAAGAATCCTTCTCTTACCGACAAGGCGACGCGGGAGCGTTACCAGGCTTCATTTGCAAAGGCTGGAATACCCGGTGAGCGTATCGACCTGGTCGGCTTCATTGCGGATGCTGCCGGCCACCTTGGCGCCTATGGCAGAATGGATATCGCGCTCGACACCTTTCCCTACAACGGAACGACAACGACCTGTGAGGCGTTGTGGATGGGGGTGCCGGTGATCACTCTGCGTGGTGACCGGCATAGTGCACGGGTGGGCGCCAGCCTGCTCACGGCGGCAGGGCATCCTGAATGGATTGCAGATACGCCGGAACAGTATCTCGCTATAGCGCGTGACCTGGCGCAGGATACAGGCCGCCTGGCGCAGCTCCGTGCGGGGTTACGTGAACAGCTGAGCGTATCGCTGCTGTGTTCAGCAGAGCCCTACGTCAAGGCCGTTGAGGCGGCGTATGACGAGATGATCACGGCGGCGACCTGAATCAGTTAAAATACCCCGTCATTGCGAGCGTAGCGCGGCAATCTTTCTGGCGTGGCGCCAGCCTGTAAAAGATTGCCGCGCTACGCTCGCAATGACGGGTTAATCAGGCTATTTACGGTTAAATTTGCCGAAATATTTTACACAGGAATTGATCGATGTATTATCGGGAATTTTGTGTAGTCTGTTGTCTTTAAAGGAATTTAAAGAAATATCCTGCGGAATCATCACCGGCATTATGTCGGTATGCTTTACGTTTATGTCTTTCTGTATTCCTCAGGCTCAGTAGAATCAGGCGGTTGCAATCAGGCACATAGCTTGCAACCTGTCTTCATAATAGGCGTTTGACCGCATTCCGGGAAGTTGAAAATGATACTGAAGTTATTTGTTAACCGGCTGATATTTATACTTATTGGCTTAAGCACTCATCTTTCCGCCCAGGCCACAGTGGTGCGCATGGATTTTGCGCTGGGCGACCAGTCCACGGGTTCAGTCTATGTTGAACTGCTCGATGCCGATGCCCCTCTCACTGTAGCCAACTTCCTGGATTATATAGAAAACAGTGTGGGTGACCGGCGCTACGACGGTACCTTTATTCATCGCAGTATCAGGCCTCCCACGAGCACGCTTGATGTCATTCAGGGTGGCGGATACCGGTTTGTATCAGAGACTGGTCTTCCCGTGGCTATTCCGAAAAATCTGGATAGCAATGACAATGTGGTCACTGTAGTTAATGAATTCAATCCGGCCAACTCCAATGTGCGCGGCACCTTGGCCATGGCCAAGCTCGGCGGCCAGCCCGACAGCGCCACGTCGGAGTGGTTTTTCAATGTGATCGACAATTCCTCCGGTCTTGATGATACGCCGCAGGATGATGTTCTGGATAATGGCGGCTTTACCGTGTTCGGTCGGGTGCTGGGCAATGGCATGGACACCGTTGATGCGATTGCTGCGATTGCTACCGAGGATTTAGGTGACCCGACGCGCATATTTACCGACGTGCCTACCATCAACCGTCCGTTTGGCGGGGGGATAACGGATGCCAACCTGGTAACCCTGTTGCAGGTGGTGGTTAATCCGCCGGCAAGAGCTTTTGTCGATACAACCGCGCTTGATTACGGGCTGGTGGGATTTGGCGGGTTCGCTGACCAGGTGATTACTGTGCAGAATATCGGCGGTACCGATGACCTGGTTCTGGGGGCGATCACGCTGCCTGGCGTGCCATTCTTTATCACTGATGATCAATGTTCCAGTCGTACGCTCACACAAACCCAGTCCTGCCAGATAACCGTGCGGTTCCAGCCTGACAGCCTTGGCGAGTTCCAGGACAGCCTGATTATTTCCACCAGTGATGCCGACAATGCCGGCTTTACTATTACACTGAGCGGCAATGGGGCAAATGCAACAGCAACGCTGGAAGTAAACCCGGGCGCGTCTATCGATTTCGGCAGCCTGGCCGAGGGGGCATTCTCGGAACAACTGGTGACCGTGCGTAATATCGGTAGTGGCAATCTTCAGCCCGGCATCCCGACTGTTTCCGGTGCCGGCGCCCCTGATTACGAAATTCTGGGCAACAATTGCCTGAACATAACCCTGGCCCTGGGTGAAACATGTACCTTTACTCTCCGGCTGACGGGCAATACCCGGGGTGACAAGTCGGCCACGTTGCTGCTGGATGCACAACCCGTGCAGTCCGTTCAGATTACCCTGTCTGGTGAAGTCGTTGCCTCGCAGGCCAACCTGTTCCTGGTCGATGACGGGCGCGAGTTTGTGTTCGGTGATGTCCAGTCGGGTGTCACGGGTTCAGAGGAATATCCGATACTGAATCTCGGCCCCGGGGACTTGACGCTTAATAGCATAAAAGTGGTCGGACTCGATGCCGATGAGTTTAAGGTTGAGCATTCATGTGGAGTCAAGCTGACTGCGCTGGATACGCTTTGTTCTGTAACTGTCATTTTCTCGCCGGTAAGTCTGGGCACAAAATCAGTTTCGCTGGAAATACGAACCAATGACCCCAACACACCGCTCGTTAACGTGCCTATTGTGGCAACGGCAAGCCAGGACAACGACGGCGTCCCGGATGCCATCGAGTCTGCGGGCCCGAACGGTGGCGATGGTAACGGGGACGGCATTCCCGATAACCTGCAGCAAAATGTGACGAGCATGCCGGATATCAACGGGGACTATATTATCCTCGAGTCTGATGTGGGTACGCGTCTGACCAGCGTTCGTGCCGATGAGAACCCTGCGCCCGATACGTCGCCGACGTTCAGCGGTGCTCCGATTGGCTTCAATAACGGGTTTTTCTATTTTACTATCGAAGGTGTTCCGGCTGGCGGCGCGGCAACGGTAACGATGTACTTCCCGAACGGGGTGTCAGCGAGTAACTATTTCAAGTACAGCCCGGCGGCAAATGCCTGGTTTGTCTTTGACTATGACCCTGACACAGGGATCGGCGCGGAAATTCTGAGTGACCGCATCATCCTGCATTTCCTGGACGGGCAGCTGGGCGATGAAGACCGCGATGACAGCAATGGCATAATCGTCGATCCGGGCGGGCCGGCGACGATTGACCTGAGTGGAGTGAGTTCATCGGGCGGCGGTGGCGGCGGTTGCAGTCTGAGTGTTCGTTCAGGAAATGACGCCAGCTCCCGGCATGCTGTCGGGCTTGTCGCATTACTGCTGGGATTGCTTATCTGGCGCGCTATTGGGTATGCTGTGCCGCGCACACGAATAACTGACCGGACTCTCACTTATGGCACGCTTCCTGGTACTGAACGGCCCGAACCTGAACCTGCTGGGCAGCCGGGAGCCGGGTCACTACGGCGCTGATTCGCTTGAGGCAATTAACCAGCGGTTGTCCGAATGCGCCGGCAGCGTCGGTGCTGAGTTACTGCTGTTTCAGTCCAATGCCGAGCATGAACTGATCGACCACGTTCATGCGGCGCCGCATGAGGGTATTGATTTCATTATCATCAACCCGGCCGGCTTCACCCACACCAGCGTCGCCCTGCGCGATGCCTTGCTGGGCGTGAAAATCCCTTTCATCGAAGTTCACCTGTCCAATGTCCATGCGCGTGAGGAATTTCGCCGGAAGTCCTATTTCTCCGATATTGCAGTTGGCGTTATCAGTGGCCTCGGGGCCATCGGCTACGAACTGGCACTCCAGGCGGCGCTGTCGCAGCTTGGCGACAAAAAACCGTCAAACTGAGTATTCGCCGATTATCGGCGCTTTTCGCTAACATTTCCCGACAACTCACGTTATACTTTCCCGCGTTCATTAACATGCAGGACGATGATGGATATTCGCAAGGTCAAAAAACTTATTGAGCTGCTGGAAGAATCCGGCATTGCTGAAATCGAAATTCATGAGGGCGAGGAATCGGTGCGCATCAGTCGCTACGCGGCCAATGCACCCGTTGCCGCGCCGGCGCCGATGATGATACCGGCAGCCGCCCCCGCCCCAGAGGCGGCCGCAGCGCCACCCGCCGCTGAAGCGGCCACACCGGAAATACCGGCCGGGCATGCTGTTGAATCCCCCATGGTCGGTACTTTCTACCGCGCACCCTCACCGGGCGCCAGCGCCTTTGTGGAAGTCGGTCAGTCGGTCAATGTCGGCGATACGTTGTGCATCATCGAGGCGATGAAGATGCTCAACCAGATCGAGGCGGACCAGGCCGGTGTGATAAAGGCTATCCTGGTCGACAATGCCGAGCCGGTCGAATACGGCCAGCCGTTGTTTATTATTGAATAATCTCTTGCCTGCGGTCCGCTCATGCTAGATAAAGTCGTTATCGCCAACCGTGGCGAAATTGCCCTGCGCATTCTGCGCGCCTGTCGCGAACTGGGCATCAAAACCGTTGCTGTCCATTCCGAGGCCGACCGCAGTCTCAAGCACGTGCTGCTGGCCGACGAGTCGGTGTGCATCGGTCCGGCGCCCTCGGTCGACAGTTACCTGAATATCCCGGTGCTGATTGCCGCGGCTGAAGTGACCGATGCGGTGGCTATTCACCCCGGTTACGGTTTCCTGTCCGAAAATGCCGATTTCGCCGAGCAGGTGGAAAACAGCGGCTATATCTTCATTGGCCCGCGTGCTGACACCATCCGCACCATGGGTGACAAGGTCGCCGCGATCCGCGCCATGAAAGAGGCCGGCGTGCCCTGTGTCCCTGGCAGTGACGGGCCGCTGGGCGATGACGACGAAACCAACATGAAGCTGGCGCGCGGCATCGGCTACCCGATCATTATCAAGGCCGCCGCCGGCGGTGGCGGGCGCGGCATGCGCACCGTGCATGCCGAGGCCAACCTGCTGAACTCGATTTCCCTGACCCGTACCGAGGCCCGTACGGCATTCGGTGACGACACGGTTTACATGGAGAAATTCCTGGAACGACCGCGCCACGTGGAATTCCAGGTGCTGGCTGACGGCGAGGGCGGGGCCATCCACCTGGGTGAACGCGACTGCTCCATGCAACGCCGCCACCAGAAGGTGGTGGAAGAAGCCCCCGCGCCGGGCATCACCCCGGAACAGCGCATGGCCATGGGCGAACGCTGCGCCGAGGCCTGCCGCCGCATAAACTACCGTGGTGCCGGCACCTTCGAGTTCCTGTTCGAGGACGGTGAGTTCTATTTCATTGAAATGAATACCCGTGTACAGGTGGAGCACCCCGTTACCGAAATGATCACCGGTGTGGATATCGTCAAGGAGCAGCTGCGTATCGCCGCCGGCGAAGGTTTGAGTTACCGCCAGGAAGATATCAGCTGGACCGGGCACGCGGTGGAATGCCGCATCAATGCCGAAGACCCCAAGAACTTCCTGCCGTCACCCGGTACTATCACCCAGTATCACGCACCGGGCGGCCCGGGTATCCGCGTCGACACCCATATCTATAATGGTTACAGGGTGCCGCCGTATTATGATTCCATGATCGCCAAGCTGATCGCGTACGGTGATGACCGGGCCTCGGCCATGGCGCGCATGCGCGGTGCGCTGTCCGAGATCGTTATCGACGGCATCCGGACCAATATCCCGTTGCACCAGGATATCTGCAGCGATTCGGCGTTCCTGGCCGGCGGCACGGATATTCATTACCTGGAAAAGAAACTGGGCCTGTAACGAACTCCGGCATGATGCCCGGTAACAGGCCGGGCTTCGTTTCTCAACCCGGCCTGCGAAGTTTGCCTTCCCCCGGTTGGTGATTTTTATGTCCTGGCAACAACTTATCCTCGAAGTCGGTGATCTCGACCCTGAAACGCTGTCAGCATTTTTCGAAGACCACGGTGCGCTGTCCGTCACCCTGGCCGATGCCGCCGAACAACCGTTGTTCGAGCCTGACCCGGGCACCACGCCGCTGTGGTCAGCAACCCGGCTGACGGCATTGTTCGAGGCCGATACCGACCTTTCCCCCCTGAAACAACAACTCGCGGCCCGGTTTGGCGCCGGGGTGCTCGAGCGTGTGCGCGAGGAGACGCTCCAGGACCAGGACTGGGAGCGGGTCTGGCTGGACCAGTTCCAGCCCATGCGTTTCGGCCAATGCCTGTGGATTTGCCCGGATGGACAGCGCCCGCCGCCCCAGGATGATGCGGTGTTGATCGATCTCGATCCCGGCCTGGCATTCGGCACCGGCACACATGCCACCACCGCCCTGTGCCTGGAATGGCTGGATGCTCACCGTCCCGAACGACAGCAGGTGCTGGATTACGGTTGTGGTTCCGGAATCCTGGCCATCGCCGCGCTTAAACTGGGTGCGGCTTCAGTGTGGGGGATCGATATTGATCCCCAGGCGTTGATGGCGAGTCACGACAATGCCACACGTAACGGGGTGCAGGACCGCTTGCAGACCGGCCTGCCCGATGACTTGCCGGCACAAAGTTTCGACCTGGTGCTGGCAAATATCCTTGCCAACCCCTTGCAGGTGATGGCAGAGCGGCTGGCGGGTTACGTGCGACCCGGGGGTGACCTGGTGCTGTCGGGTATTCTCGGCCAGCAGGCCGATGAGGTGTGTGCCGCCTACCAGGGGTGGTTCGATTTTCAGGATACCATGCAGCGCGACGGCTGGGTGCGCCTGTACGGTATCCGGCGTTGAATCGACCTGCCAACCCCGAAATGTACTTGTCATTGGGTGCGAAGCGCGGCAATCTCCTGCTTTGGAATCAGTCGCATGGGGAAGATTCGGCTGGTTCGTCATTCCGGTAATCCGTTTCTCTGAAGGATGTCATGTACGTAGCCTGCCCCTCTTGCAAAAAACTGTACCGTATCGATGCCGCCCAGCTGCGCGCTGCCGCCGGCCGGATACGCTGCGGCGCCTGCCAGACTGAATTCAACGCCAGTCTTGCGGTGTTCGACGATCCGCAGCAGGCGCTGGCCTATGAGCATCCCCTGCCGCAGGATGACGCACGCGAGATCGATGACCTGGTTAACCGTGCCCTGGATGAGGTGCCGGGACAGGAGCAGGGTGTTACCGCCGCTGCTCCGGAGCCAGAACCGGAGCCAGAACCGGAGCCAGAACCGGAGCCAGAACCGGAGCCAGAACCGGAGCCAGAACCGGAGCCAGAACCGGAGCCAGAACCGGAGATCGAGGAAATTCTGGTTGAGGCTTTGCCGGGCGCCATGCTGGATGATAGCGGCACGTTACCGGCAGTACTGGCCGATATCGATTTCCAGGCCTGGCCCGCGGCGGCTGAATACACGTCGCAACAAGAGGATGAACCTGCAGAGGAACAGGCGGCAGTCACTTACCTGCTACAGGAAGAGGATGCCCCCACCCGTGGTACCGCCTGGGGTACGATTGCCGCTGCCTTGTTGCTCGCCCTGATACTGGCCGCGCAGTTTGTCTGGGTCGACCGTTATCAGCTGGTGCGGTCTGCACAATGGCGGCCGGCACTGGAACTTTTCTGCAAGCCGCTGCCCTGTGATCTGCCGCTACGCCGCGATCCCGGCCAGGTGGAAATCGTCAAACGCGAGATTGTGCGGCATCCTTATGTCGAGGATGCGTTACTGGTCAACACAACTTTTGTAAACCGTGCCGACTTTATGCAGTCCTGGCCGGTGTTCCAGATTTCTTTCTCGGACGTGTCGGGAACTCCGATTGCCATGCGTCGCTTCGTGCCGGCCGAGTACCTGTCCGCATCACAGGCGAACACGGCGGGCATTGCGCCGGGTGAGCAGGCGCACCTGTTACTGGAAGTGATTGATCCGGGTGAGCGTGCCGTATCGTTCCAGTTTGAGTTTCTCTAGCAAACACGTTTTTTTGCGACTGTAAAGGAATCTTTGATTAAAAGATTTTGTTAAAAGCTGAAACAGCGTGTCAAGTCTTGACAAGCACGAAACCACTTAAAAATAGTACTCTACGCAATTTCCGGGCCGGATAAAAAAATTCCCCCGGGTACTTTTCCCGGCGCAAAACTGCGCGTATGATTGTTTGCCCTTTCCCCCTGAATACAGCTTGAGGAGTGTTGGCAGACAGCATGCAGATTGGTCCGTACAAGTTGCGCAACCAACTGGTGTTGGCTCCCATGGCCGGCGTTACCGACCGGCCCTTTCGTCAGCTGTGCAAAAAACTGGGCGCGGGTCTTGCGGTGTCAGAGATGGTGTCCTGCAATTCCGCTCTGTGGGGCAGCAAGCAGTCGCTGCGGCGCATGGATCACGCGGGAGAGGTGGAGCCCAGGTCGATACAGATTGCCGGTGCCGACCCTGACATGATGGCACAGGCGGCACGCTTCAATGTGGAGCGTGGCGCACAGATCATCGACATCAATATGGGTTGCCCGGCAAAAAAAGTCTGTAATGTGATGGCGGGTTCTGCGTTGTTACAGGACGAGGAACTGGTGAAGCGCATACTGGATGCGGTAGTTGCGGCGGTCGATGTCCCCGTGACCCTGAAAATCCGTACCGGTTGGGATCCGCAGCAGCGCAACGCCGTCAGCGTTGCGCGGATTGCCGAACAGGCCGGGGTCCAGGCCCTGGCGATACACGGGCGCACCCGCGCCTGCGCTTACCGGGGCGAGGCGGAATACGAGACCATCCGCCGCGTCAAACAGGAGATCAGCCTCCCGGTGATCGCCAATGGCGACATCACCAGCCCCGAGAATGCACGGGAGGTACTGGACTACACCGGCGCCGATGCAGTCATGATCGGACGCGCCGCCCAGGGGCGACCCTGGATCTTTCGGGAAATTGAACATTATTTGTCCACCGGGGCGTTATTGCCAGAGCCCGGCGTGGAGGAGATACGGAGCATCATGATCGAGCATCTTAATAATCTGTATGCATTTTATGGGGAATACACCGGTGTGCGCGTGGCGCGCAAGCACATCGCCTGGTACAGCAAGGGTTACCCGCACGGCGCCGCGTTCCGTCGCCAGGTGAACCAGGTCGAGAGCATTGATGAGCAGTTGCGCCTGACACACCGCTTTTTTGACGAACTGTCCGCGCAGCGGGGGCTGGCGGCATGAGTGCGGTGATTCAGCAAGGTACGACAACTTTACCCGGTCGTTCGCGTGGCGAGCGGCGCAAGGAGCCGCTGCGCGCCTGCGTGCAGTCGGCGCTGGAGCTCTATTTCAGGGACCTGGACGGGCACCAGGCCGACGGCGTCTACGATATGGTCATCGGCCAGGTGGAGCACGCCATGCTGGACAGCGTCATGCAGCATACGCGCAGCAACCAGACCCGCGCTGCAGAGATCCTGGGGATCAACCGCAGTACCTTGCGCAAAAAGTTAAAGTTGTACGGACTGCTCTAGACCATTCACTCATCGTCGGTGGATGCCGGGACAGGCTGGGCTTCGCTGCGCTCAGCCCGACCTGCGGTAATATCTTTGTCATTGGTTACTAACTGGAAATTATTATGGGTGCTATTCAGCGCGCGCTGATCAGTGTGTCGGACAAGTCCGGCATTGTGGAGTTTGCCGGCCAGTTGCATAACGCCGGGGTCGAAATTCTGTCCACCGGCGGTACCGCAAAACTGTTGTCCGACAACGGTGTACCGGTTATCGAAGTGTCCGACCACACCGGTTTCCCGGAGATGATGGCAGGCCGGGTCAAGACCCTGCACCCCAAAATCCACGGCGGCATCCTGGGGCGGCGCGGTACCGACGATGCGGTGATGCAGGAACACGGCATCCCGCCCATCGACATGGTGGTGGTCAACCTGTATCCCTTTGAACAGACAGTGGCAAACCCGGACTGTGACCTGGCCACGGCCATCGAGAACATCGATATTGGCGGGCCGACGCTGATCCGTGCCGCGGCCAAGAACCACGCTGCGGTCACCGTGCTGGTCGACAGTACCGACTATGCGCAGGTGCTGGAGGAAATGGCCGCAAACCAGGGTGCGGTCAGCGATGCCACGCGCTTCCGGCTGGCGGTCAAGACATTCGAGCATACTGCACGGTATGACGGCGCCATCGCCAACTACCTTGGCACGCTGACCGGCGACGGGGAGAAAGAAACCTTCCCGCAAACGCTCAGCATGCAGTACAAAAAAGTACAGAACATGCGTTACGGCGAAAACCCGCACCAGGCCGCTGCGTTCTATGTCGAGCACCGGGCCGGTGATGCCAGTGTCGCCAGCGCCGAACAGTTGCAGGGCAAGGAACTGTCCTACAACAACGTGGCCGATACCGACGCCGCGCTGGAGTGCGTGAAACAGTTCGACGAAGGCCCGACCTGCGTCATCGTCAAGCACGCCAACCCCTGCGGTGTGGCGCTGGGCGATAAGTTGCTGGATGCCTATGACCGCGCCTACAGTACCGATCCCGAGTCGGCCTTCGGCGGCATCATTGCCTTCAACCAGGCGCTGGATGCGGAAACCGCCCGGGCCATCATTGACCGCCAGTTCGTGGAAGTCATTATTGCGCCACAGATCGATACCGATGCCCGCGCCGTACTGGCGGAAAAGAAAAACGTGCGCGTACTGAGTTGCGGCGCCTGGTCGGACAGCAGCGCAGGCAGGCTGGATTTCAAACGCGTCAACGGCGGCCTGCTGGTGCAGGAGGCGGATCTTGCGCTGTTCAATGAAACCCGCGTGGTGACCGAGCGCACGCCCAGCGACGCCGAAATGAACGACCTGCTGTTTACCTGGCGCATCTGCAAGTACGTGAAATCCAATGCCATTATCTACGGCAAGGACGGCATGACTATCGGCGTCGGTGCCGGGCAGATGAGCCGCATCAACAGTGCGCGCATCGCCGGCATCAAGGCCGGCCACGCCGGGCTGGAAGTGAAGGGCTCGGTGATGGCCTCGGACGCGTTCTTCCCGTTCCGCGACGGCATCGACCAGGCCGCCGAGGCCGGCATCAAGGCCGTTATCCAGCCGGGCGGCTCGATGCGCGACGAGGAAACCATCGCCGCCGCCAATGAACACGGCATGGCCATGGTATTCACCGGCATGCGCCACTTCAGGCACTGAGCACATGAAAGTACTGGTAATCGGTGGCGGTGGCCGCGAACACGCCCTGGCCTGGAAAGCCGCCCAGTCGCCAAAGGTGACAAAAGTTTTTGTCGCGCCCGGCAATGCCGGCACCGCACGGGAAGACGGGCTGGAAAATATTGCTATCGGCGCGGAAGATATTGATGCGCTGCTGGATTTTGCCGGCAAGGAATCCATTGGCCTGACTATCGTCGGCCCGGAAGTGCCGTTGGTTGCCGGTGTCGTTGACCGTTTTCAGGCGCAGGGTCTGCGTATTTTCGGTCCCGGTGCGGCAGCTGCGGAGCTGGAGGGTTCCAAGGCTTACACCAAGGATTTCCTGGCGCGTCACCATATTCCGACCGCCGCCTATGGCAATTTTACCGATCTGGATGAAGCCGTTGCTTATATCAGGAAGCAGGGTGCGCCGATTGTCGTCAAGGCTGACGGCCTGGCTGCCGGCAAGGGCGTTATCCTGGCGCAGACCGAACAGGAGGCGATCGATGCCTGCAAGGACATGCTGGCCGGGAATGCCTTTGGCGAGGCCGGGCACCGTGTCGTGGTGGAAGAGTTCCTGAGCGGCGAGGAAGCCAGTTTCATTGTCATGGTCGATGGCGAACAGGTGTTGCCACTGGCGACTTCGCAGGACCACAAGGCGCGTGACGAGGGCGACACCGGCCCCAATACCGGTGGCATGGGCGCCTACTCGCCGGCGCCGGTGGTTACCGATGCCATGCATAAACGCATTATGGACGAGGTGATCCGGCCGACGGTACGTGGTATGGCCGCTGACGGCAGGCCCTACAGTGGTTTTCTCTACGCCGGGATCATGGTCGCCGCTGACGGTACGCCGAAAGTGCTGGAATACAACGTACGCTTCGGTGACCCGGAGACTCAGCCCATCATGTTGCGCCTGAAGTCGGACCTGGTGGAGTTATGCGAGGCAGCGCTGGAGCATCGCCTCGATCAGGTGCAGGCTGAGTGGGACCCACGCGCCAGCCTGGGTGTCGTGCTGGCCGCCGGTGGGTATCCGGGCGATTATGAGAAAGGTGATGTTATCAGCGGTCTCGATGCTGTCCAGGAGCAGGGCGTCAAAGTGTTCCACGCCGGTACGCAGATAAAAGACGGTGCGGTGGTAACCAGCGGCGGTCGGGTGTTATGCGTCTGTGCACTGGGCGAGGACGTTGCCGATGCACAGCGCCGTGCTTATGCCGCAGTTGATAAAATCAGCTGGAAGAATGTTTATTATCGGCGCGACATCGGTCACCGCGCCATCGCCCGCCTGTAACTTTCGCAGGTTGGGTTTCGCTGCGCTCAGCCCAACCTGCTGGCGTCGGATAGTATCCTGCGCCAACGCTTGTCAGCCAGGTAGGCCCAGCTCGCCGGGTCGGTAAGGATATTCTGTTCGAAGAAGCGGGTGTAGTTCTGAACAGCCGCCTCAATATCTCCGGTAATAATCGGTTCGCCGAACACGATCCGGTGCCGGTTCCCCGTGCTGCTGAAATAACAGGGAACCACGGGCAGTTTTTTCCGGGCAGCAATTTTCACCGCCCAGCGCGCCATGCCGACCCGCTGCCCGAATATCGTGACGTCTACCTGCTCAACGCTGTTTTCAATGTTATCCAGGGTGGCGGCTATCACACGCCCTGTCCTGAGGACTGAAAACAGGTTGCGTGACAGTTCGAACGTGTTTCCCCCGCGTACCATGAGAACAGGGACCTGCATGTGTTCAAAGAACTCGAGTGTGATTTTTGTGCGGGCGATGGTGTGCGGGTTCCTGGCGACGACCAGCAGCGGGAAGCTTCGGTTCAGTTTGAGTGCCGAGATTGCGCTGGCGATATTGTGCGGGACCGCGAGTATTACGCCGCCGTGCTGTTTGGCGAGGCCGCGTATCATATCGGCATCCTGTTCCCTGAGCAGGATGCGGTCTGCAATGTGCCCGATCCCGTGGCGGTGCAGCAGGAAATAATTTTCTATAACGCCGAGCGCGTTGTGCAGGAACTGCCGGTATATCCGCCCCGGGTCATGTTGAAAGCCTTCGCGCGCTGCAATACGGCAGACGGCTTTGCAGGATACACGCAGCGGATTCCCCGGCCAGAAATACAGTACGTGCATGATCGCTATCAGAAAACGCATCGGCAGCAACGCGATGTTTACCGAGGTGTGTTTTATAGCGCGGTGCAGGAAGGGGAACAGCAGGGCTTTCAGCCGGGTGCCACTGAGCAGGCGGCGTCCGCGACTGTGTTCATGCTCGGTAACCGTAACCTGCTTCAGTAACAGGGCTGAAGAGTAGAGGGTTTCCGAGCGCACGCCCTTACTCATACATCGATCTCTGGTACTTCCAGCGCTTGTACATCCATACCCAGTCCTGAGGCGCTTTGAGAACCTGCTTTTCAACCGCCTTGATATAGCTGTCCATGAGGGCGCCATGATCCTGCAGGTACGGTGGCTCGGTCAACAGCTCAAATCGTATTCTGTAGTAACCACGCTTCAGGCGCTGCATATGAACGAAGACCAGTGGCGCCTTGAGCAGGCGTGCCAGTTTTTCCGGTCCGGGATAGAAGGCGGTGTCGCGGCCCAGGAAACTTGCCCAGTATTTTTCCTCGTCGGGGCGGGGGCCCTGGTCGGCAACCAGCGCGATCACGCCGGGCTGCCGGGCAAATTTTGCCAGTTCAGGCAGGGCGCTTTTTGCCTCGATCAGCAGGCTGCCAAAACGGCTGCGTGATTTCTGCAGCGGGATATCGATGCCCGGATGATTCAGTGATTTGTAGAGGGCGGCGAGCGGTACTGTAAGCCGGGATGAACAGGCCAGTTGCATCCATTCCCAGTTGCCGTGGTGTGCGGCGACTGTTATTACAGTTCTGTGTTCCTGCAGGAGGGTGTTAATAAGTTCGGGGTTTTCTATCTCGACGCGCCGTGCCAGTTCAGCAGCTGTTATTGCTCCGCCTTTTATGGACTCAAACAGCATGTGCACGGTATTCCGGTAGCTGCTCGCCGCGAGGCGCCGGATTGCGGCGGGTGAATACTCCGGGAAAACACTCCGCAAGTTGTTTTCCACCAGCTTGCGCTGGAAGTGCAGCAGGTAAAAGGCCGGCACAAAGATTGTGTCGGCTATCAAGTACAGGACAGGAAGCGGCAGGCGGGCCAGCAGCCGGAGCAGCATCGCCGGCCAGCGGGTGGAGCGTATATCCGGGCTGGTTTCAGGCATTACCAACGGATTATCGCATGCTTCTGCGTCGGGAGTAGATCCCGGGCTATTCTGTGAGAGCGGTTTTCCAGCCGCGATAATTGTGGTTGGAAAGCTGCTCCCACATGCTTCGCTAAATTCAGGGTTAACCTGCTGTTCGTGTTTCCACGCCGTTTGCGGTGCCCAGCAGTAATACATCAGCCGGCCGGTTGGCGAAGATACCTACCGTCACGATACCCGGGATGTTATTCAGTTCACTTTCAAACTTGCACGGCTCCATGATCTCCAGGTCTTTGACGTCGAGGATGATGTTGCCGTTATCGGTGGTGAAACCCTGGCGCAATTCCGGGCGTCCGCCCAGTTTGACCAGTTCCCGCGCCACATAGCTCTGCGCCATGGGAATGACTTCGATCGGCAGCGGGAATGCACCCAGCATTTTGACCAGCTTGCTCTCGTCGCAGATGCAGATGAACTTGCGGCTGGCACCGGCAACGATCTTTTCGCGCGTCAGCGCGCCGCCACCACCCTTGATCAGGTGCAGCTGGCTGTTGGTCTCATCGGCGCCGTCGACATATACCGATAATTCGCCGGCTTCGTTCAGGTCCAGTACCGGGATGCCGTGGCTTTTCAGGCGCTCGGCACTGGCCACCGAACTGGCCACGGTGCCGTCGATCCGGCCCTTGATGCCGGCCAGTGCGTCGATAAAGAAGTTGGCCGTCGAACCGGTGCCGACGCCGATGATGGTGCCGCTCTCCACGTATTCGATGGCGGCCTCGGCAACCTGCTTTTTCAGTTCATCCTGGTTCATTGCATTCTCCAAAAAAACGAATGGCCGAATAATACCGGTTTTACCGGGTGCAGAGTCAAATCCAATTGACTCTCGCCCGGTGAATCCGGTTATTATCCTGTTATGTCTGATAATTACCTGAAAATGATCCTGAATTCGCGGGTCTATGATGTTGCCCGCGAGACCCCGCTGGATTTTGCATGCAACCTGTCGCGGCGCCTGGGCAATGACATCTGGCTCAAGCGCGAGGACCTGCAGCCGGTGTTTTCCTTCAAGCTGCGCGGCGCCTACAACCGCATCGCCAGCCTCAGCGATGCGCAGTGCGAGAGCGGCATTATTACCGCTTCGGCCGGCAACCATGCGCAGGGCGTGGCGCTGGCTGCACAGCACCGTGGCATCAAGTCTTTGATTGTCATGCCGCGCACCACACCGGGTATCAAGGTCAAGGCCGTGCAGGCGCTGGGTGGCAAGACCCTGTTGTATGGCGATACCTACGACGAGGCCTATGCGCACGCCTTGCAGCTGGCGGATGAACGCGGCCTGGTGTTCATTCACCCCTATGACGATCCGGAGGTGATCGCCGGGCAGGGCACCATCGCCATGGAGCTCCTGCAGCAACACCGCGACGGGCTTGATGCGGTGTTCGTGCCGGTGGGTGGTGGCGGACTGATCGCCGGCATTGCGACTTACATCAAGGCGTTGCGCCCCGAGATCCGCATTATCGGTGTCGAGCCGGACGATGCCCCCTGCATGTACGAGGCGTTGAAACGCAAGCGCCGTGTAGTGCTGGACCAGGTGGGTATTTTTGCCGACGGTGTCGCGGTACGCCAGGTCGGCAAGGAGCCCTATCGCCTGGCGCGCAAGTATGTCGACGAGGTGATGCTGGTCAGCACCGACGAGATCTGCGCCGCGACCAAGGATATTTTCGATGACACGCGCGCCATGGTGGAGCCGGCCGGCGCACTGGCGGTGGCGGCGATTAAAAAATATGTCGAACGCGAGGCTGTCGAGGGCCAGAAGCTGGTGGCTATCAACAGCGGCGCGAATATCAATTTCGATCGCCTGCGCCATGTTGCCGAACGCGCCGAACTGGGTGAACGGCGCGAGGCGCTGCTGGCGGTGACCATTCCTGAATGCCCGGGCAGCTTTCTCAAGTTCTGCCGCGCGCTGGGCAAGCGCGGCATCACGGAGTTCAACTACCGCTACGCCGCCGCCAGCGAGGCGCACGTGTTTGCCGGTGTGCAACTGGCGGGCGGTGACGAGGAGCGTGGTGAGCTGCTGGAGAAACTGGCCGACGAGGGCTACCCGGTGGTCGATATGACCGATAACGAAATGGCCAAATCGCACATCCGCTTCATGGTGGGCGGCAGGGCGCATAACCTGGAAGATGAAGTGCTGTACCGCTTCGAGTTCCCGGAGCGGCCCGGTGCGTTGCTGAAGTTCCTGTCCAGTATCGGCAAGCGCTGGAATATCAGTTTATTCCACTACCGTAACCACGGCGCTGCCTATGGCCGGGTGCTGGTCGGTATCCAGGTGCCGGCCGGTGACCGTAAACGCTTTTGCGCGTTTCTCGATGAGCTGGGTTATACCTGGTTTGAAGAGCTGGGGAACCCGGCCTATTCCCTGTTTCTCGGCAACGGTTAGCGCTTCTCCGGATAACCCGTCATTGCGGGGAATGACGGATTGTTCAGGGACGCCTTGTCCTGGTTTCTTCTCTTTGGTTTCCCCGCTTTTCTTGATCTGGATCAAGTTTTCGGCACAATCGCGCCAACTGTAACCAAACCTGTAACTTTATAGAAACTCCACCCGGTTCAGTCTGTTACACGTCAGACTTGATTGTGCAGCAAAAAAAACAACCGGATGGGGAATTGATCATGGCCAGACACCCTTTCGTAGCAAGAATCGTTCGCGGCCTGGCATTAGGGATGCTGCTGGGCACCACTTCCAGTATGGCTGCCACCTTCGCAGTGAACAGCGCCGCCGACACCAGTGATTCAACCCCGGGGGACGGCATATGTGCCGACGCCGGCGGCGTCTGCAGCCTGCGCGCTGCTATCGAGGAGGCGAATGCCCTTGCCGGCCCGGATACCGTCTCTGTTCCGTCGGGCAACTATTTACTCACCCAGGGTAGCCTTGTGATTAAAGACGCCGTTACTGTAACGGGTGCCTATACGGGGCTCACTGTGCTCGACGGTAACGCCAACGGTCGCGTTTTTTCGATTTCTTCCGGAGTGGGTGAGGTGACTCTGGAAACCATGACGATACAAAATGGCAGCATCGACGGTGCGGGCGGGGGTGTTGCTACAGGCGGCAGCCTGCTGACCATCCGCAATGCAATTATCAGGGACAATGTCGCCACTGGCGGTGACGCGTGGGGTGGCGCCATCTACATCTATGGGGCAGGGAACAGGCTCGTGGTCGAGAATTCCCTCATCACCCGCAATAGCGCCGGGCAGGCCAGTGCTATACGGTTCAGTAACAGCGACGTGGAGCTGCGCAACACGACCCTGTCCTACAACCACAGCGCGAATGCGCGTTACGGCGTTATCGTAGACTTCTCGAATCAGCCCAGTTCCCTCGTGCTTGAAAATACCACGATCACCGGCAACACCGGTGGCACCGGCATGACCCTGTTCGAGGCGCAAACGACCATCGTCAATTCAACCATCGCCGGTAACAGCGGTGGCGCGGCGATCAATGCCGAGAGAAACAGTAGCGTTACGGTGACCAATTCTATCCTCTACGGCAATAACAGGAACTGTTCCACCAATGGCGGCACGATCACCTCCGGCGGTCATAACATCGAGGGGCGGGACACCTGTGGTTTTGCCGCTACCGGCGACAGGGTCAACACGGATCCAATGCTGGGTCCTCTTGCAGACAACAGTGGTCCGACACCGACCCGGGGCCTGCTGGCCGGCAGCCCGGCGCTGAACACCGGTGACAACTCGGCGTGCCTGGCCACCGACCAGCGCGGCACGGCACGTGATGACGGCGCCTGTGACATCGGCGCCTTCGAAGGCAGCGTGGCTTTTGCCACCTGTCTGCCTGCACCCCTGACTGTCGACAGCACCACAGATGCCGTGGATGCCAGCCCCGGTGACGGAACCTGTGCCGACGTGGACGGCAATTGCACACTGCGCGCCGCCATCAACGAGGCTAATGCCTGTGCCGGCGCAGACAGTATCGTGCTCCCGGCGGGGACTTACCCGCTGACGATCCCGGGCCTCAATGAAAACGCCGCCATGACGGGTGATCTCGATATCACGGACGAGCTTGGCATCGAAGGCGCGGGGGCAACGGCGACCATTATCGACGCGAGTAATGTGGCTTTCGATGATCGCATTTTTCACGTGCTGAACAATATGCCGACACGCTTCAGTGCCCTGACCTTGCAGAGCGTATCCAATAGCAACCTGTCCGGCGGTGGCATCGCAACAGGCGGTGACCTCCAGGTGAGC
>DRNU01000034.1 GCA_011374975.1 Gammaproteobacteria bacterium
ACAGGGCGCCGACTACATCGCCTTCGGCCGCTTCTTCCCCTCCCACACCAAACCCGACGCAGTAACCGCCGAAATCGACCTGATCCGCCAGGCAAAACAACAACTGACACTGCCAATAGCCGCCATCGGTGGCATAACAACTGCCAATGCCGCCCCCCTGATCGAAGCCGGTGCCGACATGCTCGCCGTAGTACACGGTGTATTCGCCGCCGACGACATACACCGGGCCGCAGCCACCTACAGCCAACTTTTCAAAACAACCTGATACAAAAAAACCGGCCAAACAAGGCATCCTGCCCCAACCCCCCGGTTTTTTGCGCCGGGCCGGGGGAGCCTTTCCGGCTTCAGGCGCGGGCGCAAGGCGCAGGAAAGGCTCCCCCGGCCCGGCGCAAAAAGGCCCCTGACAGAGCGCCCACCCCAAAATGGATGACTGAATTAATACTGGACTTCACTACCCTCAGCCCCAACCTCCAGGCCAGGCTGAAATGTTCTTGTTATTGCGGGCAAAGCGCCGCCGCCGCATAATTCAGGGTCAATCATTTGGAGATTGCCCCGTCACGCTGTCCTTCACCATGACGGGGTAATCAAAGCTTCCCCCCAGGAATACAACCTATGTCGAAATCCGAGCAACTCTTCGCCGCCGCCTGCGAACACATCCCCGGCGGCGTTAATTCACCGGTACGCGCTTTCAAGGGCGTCGGTGGCGACCCGATCTTCTTCAGCCGCGGCGCCGGCCCCTACCTGTACGACGCCGACGACAAACGCTACGTCGACTACGTCGGCTCCTGGGGCCCCATGATCGGCGGCCACTGCCACCCGGACGTAGTGCGTGCCGTGCAGGAAACCGCCGCCAACGGCCTCGGCTTCGGCGCCCCGACCGAAATCGAAACCCGCATGGCCGACACCCTGTGTGCGCTGGTGCCGTCGCTGGACCAGGTACGCATGGTGAGCTCCGGCACCGAAGCCACCATGAGCGCCATCCGCCTGGCGCGCGGCTTCACCGGCCGCGATAACATCGTCAAATTCGAGGGCTGCTACCACGGCCATTCCGATTCGCTGCTGGTGAAAGCCGGCTCCGGCGCACTGACACTGGGCGTGCCCACCTCGCCCGGCGTACCGGCCGCACTCGCACAGCACACCATCACGCTGGAATACAACAATGCCGAGCAGGTCAAAGAGGCATTCGCCAAATTCGGCGACCAGGTGGCGGCCATTATCGTCGAACCGGTGGCCGGCAACATGAATTGCATTCCCCCCGTGCCCGGCTTCCTGGAAACCCTGCGCGAGGTGTGCGACCAGTACGGCAGCGTGCTGATTTTCGACGAGGTCATGACCGGTTTCCGTTTCTCGCCGGGCTGCGCCCAGCAGTACTACGGCATCACTCCCGATCTCACCACGCTGGGCAAAATCATCGGCGGCGGCCTGCCGGTGGGCGCCTTCGGCGGCCGGCACGACATCATGGCGCACATCGCCCCGCTCGGCCCGGTCTACCAGGCCGGCACCCTGTCCGGTAACCCGGTGGCGATGGCAGCCGGCCTGGCTACCCTGCAACTGGTGCAACAGCCGGATTTCCACGCCGGACTCGAGCAGACCGCCCGCCAGCTGCTGGACGGCCTGCAGCAGCGCGCCCAGGCCGCCGGCATTGCCTTCACCACCAGCCAGGTGGGCAGCATGTTCGGCCTGTTCTTCACCGAGGCCGAAGCGGTTACCGGTTTTGCCGACGTCAGCGCCTGCGACATGGCCCGCTTCCAGACTTTCTTCCATGCCATGCTGGAACACGGCGTATACCTGGCCCCGTCGGCGTACGAGACCGGCTTCGTTTCCTCTGCGCACGACGACGTGGCCATCCAGGCCACGCTGGAGGCAGCTGAACAGGCGTTCGCACAACTTTAACGCCGCATGGAAAACCTGCTCACCGACCTGATGCAGTGGATTCAGGCCCATCCTCACTGGGCGGGCCTGTTCGTAATGGTCGTGTCGGCGCTGGAGTCATTCCTGGTGGTGGGCCTGTTTGTGCCCGGCACAGTGGTCATGTTCGGCATCGGCGCCATGATCGCCGCCGGCACCATGGAGCTGATGCCGACCCTGATCTGGGCCACCATCGGCGCAGTCATTGGCGATGGCAGCAGTTATCTCATCGGCCGCGTCTACCACCAGCGCCTGCGTGTGATGTGGCCGTTCCGCAACTACCCGGTACTGATTGGCCGTGGGGTGGAATTCTTTCACCGCCACGGCGGCAAGAGCCTGATACTGGCGCGCTTCGTGGGGCCGGTCCGGCCACTGGTTCCGGCTGTGGCCGGCATGCTGGACATGCCCGCCAGGCGGTTCTTCCTGATCAACGTCCTGTCAGCCATCCTCTGGGCGCCCGCTTACATCCTGCCCGGTGTGCTGTTCGGCGCCTCGCTGGGCGTGGCGGCGGAAATCGCCGGCCGCCTGGCGCTGCTGCTGGCCCTGCTGGTTGCATTACTGTGGTTCTCGTGGTGGCTGATGCGGCGTATTTCCCGCACCCTGCAGCCGCACGCTGAAGCAATCCAGCTGCGGGTACTGGACTGGTCGCAACGCCACAGCCACATCCACCCGCTCACCGCCGCCCTGCTCGACCCGGCGCATCCCGAGGCCCGCGGCATGACGGTGCTCAGCATCCTGCTGGTACTGGCCAGCTGGGCAGCCTTCACCATTCCCGGACATGTTGGCAGCAGCAGCCTGTTCTACAACATCGACCAGTACCTGTTCCACTGGCTGCAGACGCTGCGCAGTCCACTTGGCGACAGATTCCTGATCGTTACCACTCAGATCGGTGACGGTGTGGTGCTGTACAGCTTCACGGCGCTGCTGAGCCTGATGCTGTTGCTGCGCCGCCGCTGGCGGGCTGCACTGCACTGGGTCCTTACCGTGGGCGCAGTGAGCCTGCTCACCCAGGCCCTGAAATACCACACTGCAGTACCACGCCCGCCGCTGCCGGACAATGCACTGATGAGCTATGCCTTTCCCAGCGCCCACGCCAGTGTGTCGGTCGCGGTGTTCGGCTTTCTGGCCGTCATCCTGGCCCGCGAACTGCGCAAAAACTGGCACTGGGTACCGTACTCCATCGCCGTGTTCCTGGTGGTTGCCATCGGTTTCTCGCGCCTGTATCTCGGCGTGCACTGGCTGTCAGACGTACTGGCAGGCTGGAGCCTGGGCCTGGCCTGGGTGGCACTGATGGGTATCGCCTACCGCCACCACCCGGCGCGGCCGGTAAACGTCAGGCTGCTGGCCCCGGTGGCACTGCTCGCGTTGCTCGGCCTCGCCGGCTTCAACACCATGAACAAGCTGGACAGTGACACGGCACGCTACCGGCCACTGGCCGCCACACCGATCAGCCTGGCCACGGATGCCTGGCTGAATGGCGGCTGGCAGGCACTGCCCGCCTATCGCGATGACCTGAAGGCAATGCACACCCAGCCACTGGACCTCCAGTGGGCGGGGCAACGGCAGGACATCGAGGACCTGCTGATTCAGCAGGGCTGGCGCAAACCGCGCATGGCCGACCTGCACAGCCTGCTGGACCTGTTCAACAGCGATGCCGGTATCGATGACCTGCCGGTGCTGCCACAGGTTCACGAGGGGGCATCGCAGCAGATTCTGCTGGTGTGTGATGACGTCGATAGCGATGAGCGGCTGCTGACACTGCGCCTGTGGCCGACCGACTACACCCTGTCGGGCTCGCAGACACCACTCTGGGTGGGCAATGTGTCATGGCTGTACGTCGAAACAGGCTTCCGGCTGTTACGCTTTTTACGCACCGACCCGGACTTCGGCGGCGCACTGGATATTTTCCTCGCCAACAGCGGCGAGCTCAATATCCGCCAGGTACAACACCACGTCGTCGAACCCGGCCGCAGCGGCATAAGCTGGGACGGCCGCTTGCTCCTGATAAAATAATATGTGCTCTGACCCCGATTATTCTCCCCAGCGGGGGGAGATGTTGTTGTCGATGCCCAGCTGGTCCAGGATGCGCGATACCACGAAGTCGACCAGGTCGGCGATGGTGTGCGGTTCCTGGTAGAAGCCGGGGCTGGGCGGCAGGATGACGACGCCGAGACGGGCCAGTTTCAGCATGTTTTCCAGGTGGATGGCAGAGAACGGTGTTTCTCGCGGCACCAGGATCAGTTTGCGGCCTTCCTTGATAGTGACGTCGGCAGCGCGTTCGATGAGGTTACTGCTGGTACCGGCAGCGATTCCGGCCAGTGTGCCGGTGGTGCACGGGCACACCACCAGGGCACGAGGTGCGCTGGAGCCACTGGCCAGCGGGGCGGTCCACTCCTCGCGCCCGAACACCCGCAGCTGGCCTTCGGCCGCCGCAAAGTGTTCTGTCAGGGCGCGCTGGATACCGGCCGGCTGGCCGGGCAGCCTGAGGTCGGTTTCCATGCTCATTACGATCTGCCCGGGGGCGGATATCATAATGTCGACCGCTTCGCCCTGCGCCAGCAACAGCTCCAGCAGGCGCAACGCATAAGGCGCGCCGGAAGCGCCGGTGATGGCCAGCGCGAAAGGTGTGTTTGTGGAAGATGATGTACTCATCGGGTTTGCAGATTCATGTGTGTCAGACCCCTTATCCCTGAAATCCTGAATAATCCATTATTAACTCGTCATACCGGCTTTATGTTATGGCCAGCTGCTCGAGCAGTTTTTCGTGAATACCACCGAAACTGCCGTTGCTCATTACCACCAGCCGGTCGCCGGGGCGTGCCTGGGCCACGATCGAACTCACCAGCTCATCGAGCTGCGCGGCGACGACCACCGGCCGCGTCAAATTATCACTCACATCCTGCAAATCCCAGCCCATATCCTGCGGCTGGTATAACCACACGGCATCGGCATCGGCCAGCGAGCCGGCCAGCTGCTCACGGTGCACACCCAGGCGCATGGTATTGGAGCGCGGCTCCAGGATGGCCAGCAGGCGTCCCGTGCCGGCGCTGTTACGCAGTCCCGCGAGGGTGGTGGCGATGGCCGTCGGGTGGTGGGCAAAATCATCGTACACGGTGATGCCGTTGACTTCGCCACGCACTTCAAGACGACGTTTGACACCGGTAAAAGCCTGCAGTGCCTCGACGGACTGCGCGACCGGTACGCCGACATGGCGCGCGGCGGCGATGGCCGACAGCGCATTGTGCATATTGTGCGCACCCAGCTGGCTCCATTGCACTTCGCCCTGTACCACACCGTCCAGCAGGACGCTGAAATGGCTGCCATCGGCGACAATCGCGCGCGCCTGCCACTGTGCCGGGAAGGCGTCCACCGATACCGTTTCGACTTCGCTCCAGCAGCCCATGTCCAGCACCTCGGACAGGTTGCCGTCACTGGCGTTACTGATCACCAGACCGTTACCCGGCACAATGCGCAGCAGGTGGTGGAACTGGCGCTGGATGGCGGCCAGGTCCGGAAAGATATCCGCGTGGTCGAACTCCAGATTGTTGAGCACCAGGGTACGCGGCCGGTAATGCACAAACTTGGAACGCTTGTCGAAGAAGGCGGTGTCGTATTCGTCGGCCTCCACCACGAAGAACGGTGTCTCGCCGAGACGCGCGGACAGGCCGAAGTTGTTCGGCACACCACCGATCAGGAAACCGGGTTTGAGCCCCGCCGCTTCCAGTATCCAGGCCAGCATACTGGCGGTGGTGGTCTTGCCGTGAGTACCGGCCACGGCCAGCACCCAGCGATCCTGCAACAGGTGCTCTGCCAGCCACTGCGGGCCGGAAGTGTAGCTCAGCCCCTGGTTCAGCATGGCTTCCACGGCGGCATTCCCGCGGCTCATGGCGTTGCCCACCACCACCTGGTCGGGCGCGGGGTCGAGGTGCTGCGCGCTGTAGCCCTGCTTCAGCGTGATGCCCTGTGCCTGCAGCTGGGTGCTCATCGGCGGGTAGACATTGGTGTCCGAACCCTCCACTTCAAAGCCGGCCTCGCGCGCCAGGATAGCCAGCCCGCCCATGAAGGTGCCGCAGATGCCCAGGATGTGAATTTTCATTGGGTCTTTGTCCATGTGCGCATGGTGGGTGGATTTTGCATTCGGATCAACCCGCTGCACGCGGAAACAGGGTTTCCAGCAGGCTGATGGCCAGCACGGTCTGCAGGCCGGCCACCAGCAGGCCGGCGCCATAGGACGCCGACAACGCGTGGCGGTATATATGTGCCTGCACCGCAATGCTCCAGCCCAGCAGGAGCAGCCAGCCCAGTAGCAGGCCAGGGTCCGGGCCGGCATCGGCGTGCAGCTGCGCCGCGCGCAGGATCAGCGGCAAACCCACGAACCCCAGTATCAGACCGGTACCCGCCAGCGCGGTCAGGATCTGGGGGTAGCGTGCAGTTTTTCCTGTCACACGCAGTACCGACCAGCTGAACAGGATCAGGATCAGCGTATCCAGCAGCGTCATCCCCAGCGAGGCCGTCCAGTCCGAGCCGGCACGCGCCTGCGCCAGGTCGAGCGCGATATAGGCAAGCAGGGCCCACTGCAAACGCCGCCACGATAGCGGGTCATCTTGCGGGGCACGTCGCAGCAGGCATTGCTCCAGCCAGGAAAACAACTGCGCCTGAATCTGTTTGCCATCAATCGGGTTCATATATATGCTCTTTACAAGACCTGGAAGTCGAACTATGTTTAGTGCCAAATAAACATCATAACTATAAAAGACAAGGTGCATGCAATGGATCTGAACACCCTGGATGAGAAGATAAAAAATGTGCGTTTGCATATCCATCAACCCGGTGGCCCGGTGCAGCACGTCGGGCACAGCGGGCCACAGATAGACTGGCACCTGCATCACCGTCATTCCCTGCGCTCCATCCTGAAACGCCCCGAACTCAATCTTGGCAGCAGCTATGTGCGCGGCGAGTGGGATGTCGACACGCGGCAACTGGGCGCACTGATGCAGGCACTGGTTTCAAGGCAGGCCCGGCCGCGCTTTGCGCCCCTGCGCCTGTGGCAACGCCTGCGCGCGCAGCTCCCGCACAACCGCCGGCGACAGCGCCAGCCTCACTGGCAGGATACCAGCGTATGGCTGTCTCGCCTGTGCCTGGGCGATGACCTGTTCCAGACCTGCGCACTGTACAGCGAACCCGGCATGAGCATGGAACAGGCCCAGCGCACGCGCGCCAACAGCCTGGTCGAACGCCTGCAATTGCGGGCCGGCCAGCACCTGCTGGACCTGAACGCCGGCTGGGGCAGCCTGGCGCTGCACCTGGCACAGCAGGCGCAGGTGCAGGTCACCGCCATGGTCAAAACACGCGAACAGCTCAGGGTGGCGCAACGCGCCGCACAACGGCGCTGCCTGGACGGGCTGGTGCATTTCCGGCTCGGCAACCTGCACCAGTGCCGGGGGCACTTCGACCGTATCCTCGCCAGCGGCTACTTTGAATATTTCAGCGAGACCAGCTACCCGGTGCTGTTGCGGCGTCTTGGTGAATTACTGCATGACGACGGCTTCGTCTGGCTGCAGGTTACCGGGCGCAGCAGCAACACCGACCTGAGCAACCGCTGGTATCAGGCTCAGCTGCCATCGCCAGACAGCCTGCCGCTGTTAGCGGATATCGAGCACGCCCTGGAAGCAACCCGGCTGCATACCCTGCTGGTGGAGGACCAGAGCCCGCAACGTCTGCGCGACCTGGAACACCAGGCGCTGCGCTTCCACCGCCACCGGGGCACCATCAGCCGGCGTTTCGGAGAATACCTGGCGCGGCACTGGGAATTCCAGCTCGCCAGTCAGACCATGGCGTTGCGCTGGAGACAACTGAGCCAGTATGAACTGCTGCTGGGCAACACGCGCAGTGTCGGCCCGGTGATGACGGCCGCCGGGCAGGAGCCGCTGGAAGACCTGCCACAGGATGTTGCAAGCCGTATTCCGGGACTGGCACGAAGACGGCCGGTCAGGTGATGCCGTTAGCGTTTTTTAGCCGATTTTTTACCGGTTTTCTTTTTTGCGACGGTTTTTTTCTTTGCCGGTGATTTTTTCGCGGCTTTCTTCTTTACCGCGACTTTTTTCTTCACGACCTTCTTTTTAGTGGCAACGACTTTCTTTTTCGTAACCGATTTCTTTTTCGCCACGACTTTTTTCTTCGTCACAGCCTTTTTCTTCACCGCGCTTTTCTTTTTGGCGACTGTTTTCTTCAACGGCGTTTTTTTCGCGGCCTTCTTTTTCGCCACGGCTTTTTTCTTCACGACCTTCTTTGGGGCTGCAGCCACCTTCTTCTTCACAACCGTTTTCTTTTTTGCCGCCGCTTTTTTCTTCGCGGCTGCTTTTTTCACAGCCGGTTTTGCCTTTGCAGGGGCGGATACCGCCTTTTTCTTCTCCGTCTTTGCTTTCGCGGCCTTCGACCCGCCTTCATCCCGGGCCTGCTGCTGGCGCACCACGGCACGGCGGATAGCCGCAGAACGGTTGCGGCTGGTTAATTCTGCTTTTACTTCCTCGACCACCTTGACGACAGCCTTGAACACGTCGTCAATATCGCCCAGGCCCTGCACCACCCGCAGCCGGCCCTGTTCGCGGTAGCGTTCGACCACCGGCAGCGTCTGGGTCTCATAGATACGCAGGCGATTGCCGATGGTTTCCTCGTTATCGTCGGAGCGGCGCCGCAGGCGCCCGCCGCATTCATCGCAGCTGTCGTCCATACGAGGCGGCGCATAGAACATGTTGTAGCTGGCGCCACAACTGACGCAGGTGCGGCGACCCAGCAGGCGTTGCAGGATGCTGTCCACCTCCACTTCGATAAGCAGTGCCAGATCAATGGGCTGCCCCAGCTCACCAAACAACTCGTCAAGCTGCATGGCCTGTGAAAGATTGCGGGGGAAACCGTCCAGGATAAAACCCTTGCGCGCATCCGGCTGCTGCATGCGCTCTCGGATGACGCCCAGCATAATCTCGTCGGAAACCAGTTGCCCGGCGTCCATAACGGCCTTGGCGGCCTTGCCGAGTGGCGTCATGTCCGCGACAGCCTGGCGTAATAAGTCGCCGGTGGAGATTTCCGGAATCCCGTATCGCTCGGCCAAACGCTGGCCCTGAGTCCCTTTTCCGGATCCCGGCGCCCCTAACAGTACAATCTTCATGATAGTCTCTCGCTCACTATATCATTGTTATTTATAATCTTTATCGCAAAGCACACAACGCCCTTGTGGGTATTGGCAATAAAGGATTTTTCATAGGGACATTCAATAATTTGCGTAGCTGAATAAGTGGACAGTGATTAAGCTACCGCCTGTATAAGGGCTAAGTCAAACAAAGCACCTGAATTCCATTGCATTTTGCACTATGCTTTAGCGCCTTTTTTTCAAGCTGCAGGGGTAATCGACACCGGCATGAGCGTGATTCCCGACTTTACAGACAGCGAATTGTGGATCATCAAATCCACGCTGCAGGAGCGCTATGGTGAGACCCCCGAGGTCCAGCTGGCGGAAACCGAGCTGCGCCTCGATCCCTCCAGAACCGAGCTGGCGCCCTGTCCCACCGCGTACTGGGAAGTCAACAAGTGCCATTTCATCATCTGCAAGACCGGCGACAACCGGTTTCGCTGCCAGTTCTTTTACCGCATTCACCAGATGTACGGTACCGGTACCGAAACGTATGACGACCTCACCGAGTGTGTGGTCACTCTTCTCCAGGTACAGGCGGACTACGAGGCCAAACAGGAAGCCGGCAATAGCTGAGTGGATGCACACGATATTAAACACACGTTCCAGGAGTACTTAACCAGATGGCAAAATCCACGGAAAAGAAGAACGCGTTTTACGCGCAGTCGGGCGGCGTTACCGCCGTCATCAATGCCAGCGCCTGCGGCCTCATTGAAACCGCGCGCAAGCACAAGGACAAAATCGGCAAGGTCTACGCCGGTCGCAACGGTATTATCGGTGCACTGACCGAAGACCTCATCGACACCAGCAAGGAATCCGCGCGCGCCATCGCCGCGCTGCGCCATACCCCGAGCGGCGCCTTCGGCTCCTGCCGCTACAAAATGAAGAGCCTGGAAGCCAACAAGCGCGAATATGATCGCCTGATCGAAGTCTTCGCGGCGCATAACATCGGTTACTTCTTCTACAATGGCGGCGGCGATTCCGCCGACACCTGCCTGAAAGTCTCGCAGCTGTCCAAGGCCACCGGCTACCCCATCCAGGCTATCCACGTGCCGAAGACGGTCGACAACGACCTGCCGATCACCGACAACTGCCCCGGTTTCGGTTCCGTGGCCAAGTACATTGCGGTTTCCACACGCGAAGCCAGCTTTGACGTGGCCTCCATGTGCGCCACCTCCACCAAGATCTTCGTACTGGAAGTCATGGGGCGCCACGCCGGCTGGATCGCAGCAGCGGGCGGCATGGCCGCGACCGAGAACACCGATCTGCCGATCGTGATCCTGTTCCCGGAAGTCAAATTCAGCCAGACCCGCTTCCTGAAGCTGGTTAAGGACAAGGTCAAGAAGTACGGCTACTGCTCCATCGTTGTCTCCGAGGGCGTGCAGGATCGCTCCGGCAACTTCCTCGCCGACCAGGGCCTGAAAGATGCCTTCGGTCACGCCCAGCTGGGTGGTGTGGCACCGGTGATTGCCGGCCTGATCCGCGACAAACTGGGCTACAAGTACCACTGGGCCGTCGCCGACTACCTGCAGCGCGCCGCGCGTCACATTTCCTCGAAGTCCGACGTCGAGCAGGCCTACGCCATGGGCAAGGCCGCGGTGGAAATGGCGCTGGCCGGCAAGAACTCGGTCATGCCGACCATCAAGCGCACCTCCAGCAAACCTTACCGCTGGAAGATCGGCGAGGCCAAGCTGTCACGCGTAGCCAACGTCGAGAAGATGATGCCCATGAGCTTCATCAGCAAGGACGGTTTCGGCATCACCAAGAAGTGCCGCGACTACCTCGAACCGCTGATTGCCGGGGAAGACTACCCTCCCTATGGCAAGGACGGCATGCCGAAGTACGTGCAGCTGAAAAACGTCGCGGTCAGAAAGAAACTGGCTGATTTCAAGGTCAAGTAACCTTTACTGGAGCGGCGTCCTGCGCCGCTCCAGCAGGAAATATGCATGACACTCACCAGGGCTCACGAACTGCTCGCAGTACAGGCCGACATGGGCGGTGGATACAACCGTAACGGCGCCCGCCTGATACTGGCGGAAGTACAACGTGAACACGGGCAAAGCGCGGTCGACCAATTGATCCGCGAACTTGACCTGGAGAGCCTGTTCGGCTTCAGACCGGGTACAGAGTTTCATGCACCCGGATGAGGGCGGCGTTATTCGCAACATCACAGGGCAGAGCAACCCTGAAGGCGTAGTCCAGCCTGCAACGAGCAGATAACACGGGAAACCAGGTTTACGGGTTCAACCTTTGCAGCAGCAGTGATCTACGGATCAATGGATCAATGGGGTCAGACTCGATTGATCTGATGATCTAACTTTTTGATTGTCGTCGGAGGAAATACTATGTCAACAGAACTAATCTTCGCGCTGGTTTGCGCGGGCGCAGCCATCGCTTATGGCGTTTTTTCGGTGCAGTGGATACTCGCCAAGCCAACCGGCAACGACCGCATGCGGGAAATCGCCGGCGCGATCCAGGAAGGCGCCCAGGCCTACCTGAACCGGCAGTACACCACGGTCAGTATGGCCGGCGTGGTGCTGTTCGCACTGGTCGGCATCTTTATCGGCTGGCCGGCAGCAGCCGGCTTTGCCATCGGCGCGATATTCTCCGGCCTGGCCGGTTACATCGGCATGAACATCTCGGTGCGCTCCAACCTGCGTACCGCGGAGGCCGCCAACGACGGGCTTAACGCGGCCATGCAGATCGCCTTCCGCGGCGGCGCCATCACCGGCATGCTGGTGGTTGGCCTGGGGCTGCTGGGTGTGGCCGGGTTCTACGCCATCCTGCTGAGCATGGGTGTTGAAGACCCCATCCACCCGCTGGTCGGCCTGGCCTTCGGTGGCTCGCTGATCTCCATCTTTGCCCGACTCGGCGGCGGTATCTTCACCAAGGGCGCTGACGTCGGCGCCGACATCGTCGGCAAGGTCGAAGCCGGCATCCCCGAGGATGACCCGCGCAACCCGGCGGTTATTGCCGATAACGTCGGCGACAACGTTGGTGACTGCGCCGGTATGGCAGCCGACCTGTTCGAAACCTATGCCGTCACGGTGGTCGCCACCATGCTGCTGGGCACCCTGATGCTCTCGGATATCGCGGCACAGGCAGCCGCCTACCCGCTGGTGCTGGGCGGCGTTTCCATTATCGCCTCTATTATCGGCACCTTCTTCGTCAAGGCCCGTGAAGGCGGCAAGATCATGAACGCCCTGTACCGCGGCCTGATCGTGGCTGGTGTACTGGCAGCCATATCTTTCTACTTCGTCACCAAACAGGTGATGGGTGACACCATCATGCTGGAAGGCGGCAGCCTCGACACGATAAACCTGTTCTACTGCGGCCTCATCGGCCTGGCGCTGACCGCGGCCATGGTGGTCATTACCGAGTACTACACCGCCACCGAGTTCGGCCCGGTAAAACACATCGCCGAAGCCTCCACCACCGGTGACGGCACCAATGTCATTGCCGGCCTGGGCGTGTCGATGAAATCCACCGCACTGCCGGTGCTGGCCGTCTGTGCCTCCATCTGGGGTTCCCACGAACTGGCGGGCCTGTACGGTATCGCCATTGCCGCCACCTCCATGCTGTCCATGACCGGTATTATCGTCGCACTGGACGCCTACGGCCCGATCACCGACAACGCCGGTGGTATCGCAGAAATGGCCGAGCTGGATGAAAAGATCCGCAACATCACGGATCCGCTGGATGCCGTCGGCAACACCACCAAGGCGGTCACCAAGGGCTACGCCATCGGTTCTGCCGGCCTGGCGGCACTGGTGCTGTTCGCTGACTACACCCACGGTCTGGAAGCGCGTGGCATGGACATCACCTTTGACCTGTCCAACCACATGGTCATCATCGGCCTGTTCCTCGGCGGCATGATCCCCTACCTGTTCGGCGCCATGGCGATGGAAGCCGTGGGTCGCGCAGCCGGCGGCATCGTCAACGAGGTACGCCGCCAGTTCCGGGAAATGCCGGGCATCATGGACCACACCCAGAAGCCGGACTATTCACGCGCCGTGGACATGCTGACCAAGGCCGCTATCCGGGAAATGGTCGTCCCCTCACTGCTGCCGGTACTGGCGCCCGTGATCGTAGGCCTGGCCCTGGGTCCGCAGGCACTGGGCGGCATGCTGCTGGGCACCATCATCACCGGCCTGTTCGTGGCTATCTCCATGACCACCGGTGGTGGCGCCTGGGATAACGCCAAGAAATACATCGAAGACGGCAACTTCGGCGGCAAGGGCTCCGATGCCCATAAAGCCGCGGTCACCGGTGACACCGTAGGCGACCCCTACAAAGACACCGCCGGCCCCGCCATCAACCCGTTGATCAAGATCATCAACATCGTAGCGTTACTGATCGTTCCGTTACTGTAAGACCCGATCCCCCCTCTCCACCTCCGGGAGAGGGGGATCCCCAAATTGGGGTCAGAGCACATATTTCGCTAATATTAGCGAGATATGTGCTCTGACCCCAATTTCGTTCCGGGGCTATAAATCAGGCTTTTCTAATGTAGAGGCGGTATAATGCCCGGCTCATTGATTGTTTGACGGGTATCCCTCATGAATCTCGACCGCGTCTGTTCCGGCGAAAACTGTCCCAACGATATTAATGTGATTGTGGAAATCCCGGCCCATGCTGACCCCGTCAAATACGAGGTGGACAAGGACACGGGCGCCATGTTCGTCGACCGCTTTATGACCACGGCGATGCATTATCCCTGCAATTACGGGTATGTTCCCCACACCTTGTCGAAAGATGGCGACCCGGTCGATGTGCTGGTACTGACGCCCTACCCCCTGATCAGCGGCTCGGTGGTGCGCTGCCGCCCGGTGGGGGTGCTGAAGATGACCGATGAATCCGGCGATGATGCCAAGATCCTGGCCGTGCCAATCGACAAGCTGTGCAAGGAATACCGGCAGGTGCAGGATTTCCGTGACCTGTCACCCGCCATCCTCGAGCAGATTGCGCATTTCTTCGAGCACTATAAAGACCTGGATGAAGGCAAGTGGGTACGCGTGGAAGGCTGGGCGGGCATCGAGGAAGCCCGGCAGGAGATCCTCGACAGCATCGAATTATTCAAGAATGCCCCGGAGAAGCCGAACTTCTAAGCCTATGAAAGTCTGTATTATTTCTGACAGTCACGACCACCGCCCCCTGATGGAGGCCGCGGTGCGTGCCGCCAAGGCCGCAGGTGCCGAAGCCATTCTGCACTGCGGTGACGTGGTAGCGCCCAGCACCCTGAGCGTGCTGAAGCCGTTCGGGTTGCCGATCCATGTTATCCACGGCAATAACAGCGGTGACCTGTACATGATGTCCCGCATTGCCAACAAACCCGGCAACCAGGTGACTTTTTATGGCCAGGATGCCGGCATCGAGCTGGCGGGGCGCAGGATTTTCCTGGTGCACTACCCCCACTACGCCGCGGCCATGGCCACCACCGGTGACTGGGACCTGGTGTGCTGCGGCCATGACCACGAGGCCAAGACCGAACTCATCGACAACATCAAGGGCGGTACTACCTGGATGGTCAATCCCGGCACAGTAGGCGGCGTAGCTGCGCCGGCGACCTGGGTGCTGGGAGATCTTGAGACTATGCAGTTCGACCTGCATGAAGTGGTGGCGGATACGCAAGTTGGCGAGCTGGCAAGCTAGGCCGTCGCTTTAGCGCAAAGCGACCTAACCCGGCGTGTTGTGCTCCACCCAGCGGCTGCCTTCCGCCAGCCGTTCCTTTTTCCAGAACGGGGCTTTTGATTTCAGCTCTTCCATCAGCCAGCGGCTGGCCTCGAAGGCCTCCTTGCGGTGCGCCGACCAGACCGCCACCAGCACGATAGGCTCGCCGGGCAGCAGCTCGCCCACACGGTGCACGATCAGGCTGTCGATCAGGTTCCAGCGCCCGGCTGCCGCCTGGCTGATTTTCTCAAGGTAACGCTCCGTCATGCCGGGGTAGTGTTCCAGCAGCATGCCCTGCACCGCGTCGCCCTCGTTCAGGTCACGCATGGTGCCGACAAAAACCGCGGTGGCGCCCACGCTCCCGGCGGAATCCATACAATCCCGCTGGTATTGCGCCAGACGATCCCAGGGGTCAAAAGCGCTGTCACACACGTCGATGCTCACCACGCGCCCCCTGTCACCGGCGGAAAAAACGCCACTTCGTCACCCTCGGAAACCGGCGTATCGAAACCCACGTATTCCATGTTTCTTGCGGCCAAGGTGTTGTCGGGAAAGGTTTCTTCACCCACCGCCACCGCCCATACAGTGGCCACTGTGGCCCCGTCGGGCAACGAAATCTCGCCGCCGGCACTACCCACGCGTTCGCGTAACCCGGCAAAAAATCGCACCTGGACCAGCATAAAAACTCCCGCGTTGCGTGAAACGCCCGGTAACCCTATAGTTAGGTGCTAACTACAGGTAAAGATTCCAGAAATTCTGCCATTAGAGTGTACCACGGGCGACTGGATTCGGTGCCATTGCTGAGCGGGAAGGGACGACCCAAATGGGCAAACTGACACACTTCAACGCAGCCGGCGAGGCTCATATGGTCGACGTTGGCGACAAGGCTGTTTCCAGCCGCCGCGCCATTGCCGAAGGCCGCATCAGCATGCAGGAAGAAACACTGGCCCGTATCCGTGCCGGCGACAACCGCAAGGGCGATGTACTGGGCGTGGCGCGGATTGCCGGCATCATGGCCGCCAAGCGGACTGCAGACCTGGTTCCGCTGTGCCACCCGCTGGCGCTCACCCGCGTCGAGGTGGAACTGGAAACCGAATCCTCACCGCCGGCGGTTTACTGCCGGGCCAGCGTTGAAACGCGCGGCCAGACCGGCGTCGAGATGGAAGCACTGACAGCCGTGCAGATTACCTTGCTGACAGTTTACGACATGTGCAAGGCCGTGGACCGCGGCATGACGATCGAACAGGTACGCCTGCTGGAAAAAACCGGCGGCAAATCCGGACACTGGCAACACGGCAAGGGAAGCTGAAACACACATGAGTACGCCACTGCGCCTGTTGATGGTCGAGGACAACGACGACGATGCACAGCTGGTCCTGGTAAAGCTGCGCCGCGCCGGGTATGCACCCGACTACCTGCGGGTGGACAGCGAGGCAGACATGCGCGCGGCCCTGCGCGAACGCGACTGGCAGATCGTGGTATCCGACTATGCCATGCCCGGCTTCTCAGGCCTGAAAGCGCTGCACATCCTGCGTGAGCATAATTCCGACATTCCCTTCATCCTGGTCTCCGGCACGGTGGGTGAGGAAATCGCCGTCGAAGCCATGCGCAACGGCGCCAACGACTACATCATGAAAGACAACCTGGTGCGCCTGGTACCGGCCATCGAACGCGAGCTGCGCGAGTCACGCGACCGTGCCGACCGTCGCCGCGCCGAGGAAGCCCTGTTCCAGGAACGCGAGCGCGCCCTGATCACCCTGCACTCGATCGGTGACGGCGTCATCACTACCGATGCCGAGGGCCGTGTCGACTACATGAACCCGGTCGCCGAGAATGTTACCGGCTGGAGCTACAGCGAGGCACAGGGCTACCCGCTCACCGAGGTGCTGCCGCTGATCAACGAGTCCACGCGTCAGCCGGTGGAAAGCCCGGCCAACATCAGCCTGCGCAGCGGCCGTGTCGTCAACCTGTCCGAACAGTGCATGATCGTCAACCGCAGCGGCCAGGAGTTCCATATCGAGGACTCCGCGGCACCCATATTCGACCGCGACAACAGCGTAATCGGTGCGGTGCTGGTGTTCCACGACATCACCCGCGAACGGCGCATGGCGCACCAGATGAACTGGCAGGCGACCCACGACACCCTCACCGGGCTCGCCAACCGCGACGAGTTCGCCGACCGGCTCGCCAACCTGCTGGCCGGGGTCGCCGGCAACAGCCAGCGCGAACATGCCCTGCTGTATCTCGACCTCGACCAGTTCAAGGTCGTGAACGACACATGTGGCCACGCCGCCGGTGACGAACTGCTGAAACAGTTGAGCCGCACCCTGCGCAGCCATGTCCCCGCCAGCGCCTCGCTGGCGCGCCTGGGCGGTGACGAGTTCGGCGTGCTGCTGGAGAACGTGGACCTCGCACAGGCCCGGGAAGCCGCCAACCGCCTGCTGGAGGCGATCGGCAATTTCACCTTCCAGTGGGAAGACCGTCGCTTCGATGTCGGCGTCAGTATCGGCGTGGTACCGATACAACGCGACACAAAAAGCGCCTCCTTCGTGCTCAGCGCCGCCGATGTCGCCTGCTATGTCGCCAAGGATTCCGGGCGCAACCGGGTGCACGTCTACGAAGACAGCGATATCGACCTCGGTGAACGCCACAGCGAGATGCACTGGGTATCGCGCATCAAGGAAGCCCTGGAAGACAACCGCTTCGTGCTCTTCAGGCAGGCCATCACGCCGTTGCAGGATGATGAGGTAACGCCGCACTACGAGCTGCTGATCCGCCTGCTCGACAAGGACGGCAGAATTGTACCGCCGGGCGCTTTCATCCCCGCCGCCGAACGCTACAACCTGATGAACGCCGTGGACCGCTGGGTCATCGATGCCGCCTTCAGCCACCTGAGTGTCGCCCAACAGCAGGGTGATACCGGCATCTATTCCCTGAACCTGTCCGGCAACTCACTCAACGACGAGGATCTGCCCAACTACATCCAGCAGAAAATCAGCCAGTACAAGATCAGGACCGGCCAATTGTGTTTTGAAATTACAGAAACCGCCGCCGTGTTCAACCTGGACAAGGCCAGCCACATGATCCACTCGCTGAAGCAACTCGGCTGCCGCTTTTCACTGGACGATTTCGGCAGTGGCCTGAGCTCATTCAGCTACCTGAAGAACCTGCCGGTCGATTTCCTCAAGATCGACGGCAGTTTCGTCAAGGACATGAACACCAACCCCATGAACCGCGCCATCGTCGAGGCCATCCACCAGGTCGGGCACGCGCTCAGTATTCGCACCATTGCCGAGTTCGTCGAAAACCAGGATATTGTCAACCTGCTGCGCGATATCGGTGTGGATTTTGCCCAGGGCTACCACTTCAGCAAGCCGGAGCCTCTGGCAGATGACGAAAATGTCGTGCCGATACACCGCAAGGCCTGATACTAAAAAGGCCCTGAAAATACACAACCCATTGTAATTTATAGGTATATTTATCAGCAGCACGCCATGGACTTGATCGCCGGCGCCCGGGATATATACTGGAATCATGCAATGGCTAACACTCATTCCCGAAGACAGCGGTGTACAGCGCCTCAAGGCCGATAACCGCAAACCGGCCGTGGCACGCGCGGTGGATTCGGTAGCGCCTTACCCTTCCATACACCCGGTGCAGATTGGCGAACAACCGGGCAAGCGGCGCCGGCACAATGAAAACCGGCGCCAGGGCGAACGTCGCCGGGGTGAAGACCGGCGCCGTGAACAGATTCCGGTGATCCTCGACACCCGCAGCAACCACGACCGTCGCGCACTGCAAAACCGGCGTAGCGCCGATATCGAGGATGAAACAACAGATGCGCCACTGCAACGCATCAATGTCTACGCCTGACCAGCCCCGCTCTCCCTGTATCGCAACTGCTGCCTCGATGACAATGATGTCTGCCTGGGCTGCTTGCGCAGTCTCGACGAAATCATTGCCTGGGGCGGCAGCGACACAGCCGCCAAACGCCGTATACTGGTGCAGGTCGCACACCGGAAACAGGCGTGTGCCGGTAAATAACCACTGAACGGATACCCGCTACATGTCAGGCACATCGCTCTCCCGGCAACTGATTGATTTCATCCAGCACTCACCGACCCCGTTTCACGCCACACAGCAACTGCGCAATACCTTGCTCGATGCCGGCTTTGTCGCCCTGCAGGAAGCCGACAGCTGGCAGCTGGAAAGCGGTGGCCGCTACCTGGTGGTGCGTAACGATTCGTCTCTTATCGCCTTCACCACAGGCCGCGGCGCCATTACCGACAACGGGCTGCGCATGGTCGGCGCGCATACCGATAGCCCCTGCCTGCACGTCAAACCACAGCCGCAACTGCAACAGCAGGGCTACCTGCAGCTGGGCGTTGAAGTCTACGGCGGCGCCCTGCTCAACCCCTGGTTTGACCGCGACCTGTCCATCGCCGGACGCATCAGCTTCCGCAACGCACAGCAACAGCTCGGTAACGCGCTGATCGACTTTGCCGCGCCGGTTGCCGTGATTCCCAGCCTGGCGATCCACCTGGACCGCGATGCCAACAAATCGCGCACTATCAACGCCCAGCAGCACCTGCCCCCGATCCTCATGCAAACAGGCGAGGACGAAGATGCGCCGGCCTTCAACGCACTGTTGCTGGAACAGGCCCGGCAACAGCACCCGCAACTCGATATTGAAGCGGTACTGGATTTTGAGCTGTCGCTCTACGACTGCCAGCCACCGGCACGGGTGGGGCTGCAACAGGACTTCATCGCCGGCGCCCGGCTGGACAACCTGCTGAGCTGCTTCATCGGCATGCGCGCCCTGCTGGATGCACCGGACGGGCAGGCGAAACTGCTGGTGTGCAACGACCACGAGGAAGTCGGCAGCACCTCGGCCTGCGGCGCCGACGGCCCGTTCCTGAAATCCGTCCTGCAGCGCCTCTGCCCCGAACCGGAAGCACTGGCGCGCTGCATACACAATTCCTGGCTGATCTCGGCTGACAACGCGCACGGCATTCATCCCAACTACGCCGACAAACACGACGCCAACCACGGCCCGCTGCTCAACGCAGGCCCCGTCATCAAGACCAACGCCAACCAGCGCTATGCCAGCAACAGCGAGACCGCCGGCATGTTCCGCCATCTCTGCGACCAGGCAGGGGTTCCCGTACAGTCATTTGTCATACGCAGCGACATGGCCTGCGGCAGCACCATCGGCCCGCTGACCGCCGGCACTATCGGGGTGCGCACACTGGACATCGGGGTAGCGACTTTCGCCATGCATTCGATCCGGGAACTCGCCGGCGCACGCGACATTGACTACCTGCACACAGCGCTGCAGGCATTTTTCGCCTGGCCGGGCTGAAACTCAGGGAAAATCCCCTGCGACCGCTAACAGGGCAGGTAAATCAGGGACATCGCCGCGCAGCACACTGACAGCCCGGGACATTTGCTGTACATTTTCCCCGACTGAGTGTCCACCGCGGCCACCCCATGAGACAGTGATGTCAAATCAGAAACGCGCTCTCGTCGTCGATGACTCAAGATCAGCCCGCCTGGTGCTGCGCCGCATGCTGGAAAAATACGGCCTGCTGGTGGATACCATCGAATCCGCCGGCCAGGCGCTCGACTTCCTGATCCATAACCGTCCCGACGTCATCTTCATGGACCACATGATGCCGGGCATGGACGGCTTCGAAGCCGTGAAAGCCATCAAAAACAATCCCGAGACCGCCACCATCCCGGTCATGATGTATACCTCCAGGGGCGGCGACCTGTACCTTGGGCAGGCACGCGCACTGGGCGCCGTCGGCGTGCTGCCGAAAACCGTGGCACCGGCCGAGCTGTTCAAGTCACTGCTGAAAATCGGGCTGGTAACGGAACGCCGCAGCGAAGAACTGGAGCTGGACGAAGAAGACGCCTCGGAACGCGCCGAAGACCTGCACAAGCTTGCTCAACCGGCCCCCATCCACGTTGCCGAAGCCGGCCTCGCCCCGACCGGCACGCCGAACAGCGCCGAACTCGACCAGCGCCTGCGCCGCCTGCTGGAAGAACAGAGCGTTGAACTGCGCAAGGACGTACTGCTCAGCCTGGAAACCGTGGCCCGCCAGACCAGCAACCGGCTCAACAAAGAGCTGGACGAGAAACTCGAACAACTGACGCCACCGCCACCGGCCCCGTCGCCTTCCATCCTGCCCGTGATACTGCTTACCGGGCTGCTGTTTGTCTCGCTGGCATGGAATGTTTCGCTGCACAACAAAGACGACTCAC
>DRNU01000035.1 GCA_011374975.1 Gammaproteobacteria bacterium
ACCGCCTCGTCGCCCACTAGGGTCAGTGGCGCCGCCACCTGCGGCAGTTTCTCCGCCTTGACCGCGTTGAGTTCGTGGTCGCCGCGCAGCACCAGCGCCACCACGGCGGTCTCGCTGCCCTTCACCAGCAGGGTCTTCACGGTTTGTGCCGGGTCGACGCCAAGGAAGGCCGACACCTCGGAGATGCTGTGCTGGTTGGGGGTGTCCACCGTCTGCAGCTCGGCCGAGGGCACCGGGCGCTCGCCGGCTGGGGCCACCGCCTCGGCCAGCTCCACGTTGGCGGCGTAGTCGCTCTCGGTGGAAAAGGCGATGGCGTCCTCACCGGACGCCGCCAGCACGTGGAACTCGTGCGAGGCGTTGCCACCGATGCTGCCGGTGTCCGCCTGTACCGGGCGGAAGTCCAGCCCCAGGCGGGTGAAGATGCGCGTGTAGGCCTCGAACATGCGCTGGTAGGTCTCGTTGAGCGAGTCCGGATCGGCGTGGAAGGAATAGGCGTCCTTCATCAGGAACTCGCGCGCGCGCATCACGCCGAAGCGCGGGCGGATCTCGTCGCGGAACTTGGTCTGGATCTGGTAGAAGTTCACCGGCAGCTGCTTGTAGGAACGCAGTTCGCGGCGCGCCAGATCGGTGATCACCTCTTCATGGGTGGGGCCGAGGCAGAACTCGCGGCCGTGGCGGTCGCGCAGGCGCAGCAGCTCCGGCCCGTACTGCTCCCAGCGGCCCGATGCCTGCCACAGTTCGGCCGGCTGCACCATGGGCATCAGCAGTTCCTGCGCCCCGGCGCGGTCCATCTCCTCACGCACGATATTCTCCACCTTGCGCAGCACCCGCAGGCCCATCGGCAGCCAGGTATAGAGACCGGAGGCCAGCTTGCGGATCATCCCCGCGCGCAGCATCAACCGATGGCTGATGACCTCGGCGTCGGCGGGCGTTTCCTTGACGGTAGCGAGCAAAAACTGGGAAGTGCGCATGGATACCTGCTTTGTGGCTTCGGATTGGGAAAACAGGGTCGGAATTGTAGCCGCTGGCGGCGGGCAGGCCAATGAATACCGCCCTCCAAGGCGACAAAATCGGCATTGTTGGCTATGGGATCTCCTTCAGCCGGCATTTCTGCCAACACGTGTCGCCGCCCGCGCCTGCTGAAGGTGATCGACGCGGATTCTGATAGGATAAGCAGGGAAATTATGGCGTTACTGCATGCGCAAGAGGTACATGCCTGATGCTCGGGGTCATGCGTCCGGGTACCGCCATTTTTACAGGGATGAAATGGAGCGCAAAAATTGGTTGATTTATTGGCACGGGGTACCGATACTGTATCCAACACACCTGCCATGCCTATGCCCGTTTGCGGGTATGCACAAATCGGCGGGTTTTTTTATGTCCGGGGAATCCGTTCATGACCGCCTACGACAAGCCTGCCCTCACCAGCGCACGGCATGTTGAGCAATGGCAGCGGCGAGGCCTTGCTGTGTACGACCGACAGAGGGCTGAACGCTACCTGTCCTTCATCGGCTACTATCGTCTCAGCGCCTACTCCCTGCCATTTCAGGAAGGCAATCCCGGCCATCATTTCCGGTCTGGCATCAGTTTTGATCACGTACTCGATCTGTATGTGTTTGATCGTGAATTGCGGCTGCTGGTGCTCGATGCCATTGAGCGGATTGAAGTCGCCATACGCTGCCAGATCAACAACCACATGTCGCTGGCCTATGGTCCGCATTGGTATCTCGAAGAAAGCCGATTTATCGCAAAATATGATCACAAGGCGCTACTGGCTAACATCGAGCGGATGTTCCGTAGCAGCAGGGAAACATTCGTCAGGCACTATCGCGTAAATACTTGTCGCCGCGCCTGCCGCCAAGCTGGGTTGTGACGGAAATGCTTACCTATGGCCAACTCTCGAAAGTGTATGACAACCTAGCCTCGTTTAAAGACCAGAAGGCCATTGCGAGCAGCTTCAATACCACCGCAGAGCTGCTGCGATCCTGGATGCAGAGCACTTCCTATATACGCAATGTTTGTGCACACCATTCGCGCCTATGGAACAGGGAACTGGGCACTGCACCCAAGCTACCGAGAAGCCCAAGGGGCCACTGGATCCGGGAGCCCATCGTCCTGACGGACAGCAGTATCCATCCTGACAAACGGCTCTATCTGGCGCTGGCGGTTATCGAGTCATTGCTGCAGACCGTAAATCCTGAATCCACCTGGCACTGGCGACTAAAAAGCCTGATGGGCCGTTATCCCGATGTAAGCCGTGCTCACATGGGCATGCCGGATGACTGGGTGGAAGATCCCTTCTGGCGTTTTGATGAGACTGGCGCGAACGGTTGATGGCGGGCGAAAACGGGGAAATGGATGCGGGTATCTGCTTTGCGGGTTAGCATCCATCTGCCGTCTGGACACCCTCATGTGGCCGCACGTATGATGCCAAAGCCAGCAGGAGAGCAGTGGAATTAAGGCGGTGCCATGCGGGGCGTGGCCATCCACGCCGGCAAGTACAGTCAAGACCTGCCGGCCGGATAAGCCGGTTCAGGCAACTGCCGCCGATGGAATATCAAGCCAGCCATCGACACAGACCGGGAACAGCCTTAATGGATCAAACCGAACAGCAATTTCTCAACGACCTGGACAAAAAACTCTGGTCATCCGCCGACAAACTCCGCTCAAACCTCGATGCCGCCGTCTACAAGCACGCCGTGCTGGGGCTCATTTTCCTCAAATATGTCAGCGATGCCTTCGAAGAACGCCGCAAGGAACTGGAAAGCCACTTCCGCGATGAAGGGCATGATTACTACCTCGGCGATGACGAAGACTTGATTCAGGAAGAACTGGAAGTCCGCGACTACTACACCGAGAAAAACGTCTTCTGGGTGCCGGAGCTGGCCCGCTGGAAAACCCTGCAAGACAATGCCAAGCTCCCCATCGGCACCGAAATCACCATCAAGAATGGCAAGACCACTCAATACAAGATCACCTCGGTGGGCCGCCTCATCGACGACGCCCTCGACGCCATCGAAAAGGAAAACCCCAAGCTCAAGGGCGTGCTCAACAAGACCTACGCCAGCCTGCAACTGGAAGCGGCCAAAATGGGCGAACTCATCGACCTCGTCGCCACCATCCCGTTCCAGCACGCCAGCCTCGGCGCCAAAGACATCCTCGGCCACGTGTACGAATACTTCCTCGGCCAGTTCGCCCTCGCCGAAGGCAAAAAAGGCGGCCAGTATTACACCCCCAAGGCCATCGTCAGTCTCATCGTCGAAATGCTGCAACCTTACAAAGGCCGCGTCTACGACCCCGCCATGGGCTCCGGCGGCTTCTTCGTGCAGAGCGAAACCTTCATCGAAGCACACGACGCACAGGGAAGTGCGAGTGTCGCGGGAGGCAGGACGCCGGGAGCGACCCAGGGCAAGCTGGGCAATATCTCCGTCTACGGGCAAGAATCCAACCCCACCACCTGGCGGCTGGCCGCCATGAACATGGCCATCCGTGGCATCGACTTCAACTTCGGCAAGGAACCGGGCAACAGCTTCACCAACGACAAACACCCGGACCTGCGCGCCGACTTCGTCATGGCCAACCCGCCCTTCAACATGAAGGAATGGTGGGACGCCAAACTCGAAGGCGACCCCCGCTGGCAATACGGCACCCCGCCGAAAAACAACGCCAACTTCGCCTGGCTGCAACACATGCTCTACCACCTCGCCCCCAAGGGTAGCCTGGCCCTGCTGCTCGCCAATGGCTCCATGAGTTCCAACACCAGTGGTGAAGGTGAAATCCGCAAAAACCTGCTGGAGAACGACCTCGTCGAATGCATGGTCGCGCTACCCGGCCAGCTCTTTACCAACACCCAGATCCCCGCCTGCATCTGGTTCCTCACAAAAAACAAAAAAGCCAGAAATGGCAACCGCGACCGCAGCGGCGAAGTCCTCTTCATCGACGCCCGCAACACCGGCTACATGAAAGACCGCGTGCTGCGCGACTTCAAACCCGAAGACATTCGCAGCATCGCCGACACCTACCACGCCTGGAAGGCCGAGGGGCAGAGCCTGACAATTGGTGGTGAAACGATTCAATACGAAGACCGAGCCGGATTCTGCAAATCTGTATCGCTTGATGAAATTAAACAACACGACTACGTCCTCACGCCCGGGCGCTACGTCGGAGCTGCCGAAGAGGAAGACGATGGCGAACCTTTTGCAGAAAAGATGGCACGACTGACTGCACAACTGAAAGAGCAGTTTGAGCAAAGTGATAGGCTGGAAAGCGAAATCAAAAAGAACTTGGCGGGGCTGGGATATGAGTGTTGAATCCGCGATAACACGATATCCTGATAATTGGGAGTTAACTACATTAGGTCAGCTCTGCGCAGAAGGTGATGGTGCAATACAGACAGGCCCGTTTGGTAGCCAGTTACATGCATCTGACTACATAGATAATGGGATTCCATCAATTATGCCAAAAAATATCTCTGTAGAAGGTATTTCCACAGAAGATATTGCTTGCATAACAGATGAGGATGCAGATCGCTTGTCAAAATATCTGGTACGAAATGGGGATATCATTTATAGCCGCAGAGGTGACGTAGAAAAATGTTCTCTAGTTACAGAAAAGGAAGAAGGCTGGCTTTGTGGCACTGGGTGTTTGCGAATTAGGTTAGGAGAGAATAGTAAGGTTTCACCAATATTCATACATGCATATCTTTCACATCCGGCGATTAGGGGATGGATTGTTCGGCACGCAATAGGTGCAACAATGCCAAACTTGAATACATCAATTCTAAGCAGCGTTCCAGTTCTCATCCCCTCAGCTGACGAAAGAATAGTGATCGAAAATATCTGGAGGAATACCACTAAGAAAATCGAACTCAACCGCCAAATCAACCAAACCCTCGAACACATCGCCCAGGCCATCTTCAAATCCTGGTTTGTCGACTTCGAACCCGTCAAGGCCAAAATCCAGGCCAAACAAAACGGCCAAGACCCCGAACGCGCCGCCATGCGCGCCATCAGCGGCAAAACCGACGCCGAGCTCGACGCCTTCCTAAAAGCCAGCCTTCCCGAACGACGCCAACAACTCATCGCCACCGCCGCCCTGTTCCCCGATGAACTCGAAGACTCTGAGCTTGGCTTGATTCCGAAGGGGTGGGCGTGGAAGCCGCTCTACGAAACGGCGGGATATGTAAATGGTGCAGTGTTTAAAGCAAGTGATTTTTCAGAAGATGCTAAAGGATTGCCGATAATTAAAATAGCGGAACTCAAACAAGGGATATCGGCTGGAACAAAGTTTACGAGAGGTGATTTTAGGGAGAAGTATAAAATACGCGATGGCGATATGCTTTATTCATGGTCAGGAAGTCCGAAGACTTCATTAGAAGTATTTAAATGGTTTGGAGGTGAAGGCTGGTTGAATCAGCATATTTTTAAGCTAAATTTCGTATCAAAATATCAAAAATATTTTACCTATTTCTTGCTCCAATATATGAAGCCTGTTTTGATCAGAACAGCGCAGCAAAAACAGACAACTGGTTTGGGGCATGTGACCGTTGCAGATATGAAACGTATTAAAGTGCCATATCCAGACGAAATTATGCTTGGGATATTTTCCAGCGTAGTGGGGCCGATCTACGAGCAAGCATCTTGTTTGCAAAAACAGGTGAATACTCTTTCATCTTTGCGTGACTTATTACTCCCCAAACTCCTCTCCGGCGAAATCACTGCCCCTTTAAATCAATCTTCCGTGGACATCACACCATGCTAGAAATCACCAGCCTTGAAGATGTTGCCGCCTTGCGCGAAAACTTTGAGATTGAGTGCAAGCTGGCTGCCGGCAAAGACGGCAATGGGGATTTACCTAAAGACTTCTGGGAAACCTACAGTGCCTTTGCCAATAGTGAGGGTGGTGATGTCCTGCTTGGGCTTGTGGAGCAAAAGGGGAAGTTCAATGTAGGCGGTATCAACAACCCCGCCAAGGTTCTCGATGATTTGTGGAATCTGGCAAATAATCCACAAAAAGTCAGCGCTAACATTCTGGAAACTGGACTCGTGCGTGAATTGCTCATCGATGGCAAGACCATTATTCAGGTTCATGTTCCCAGGGCCTCCCGCAAGAACCGGCCTGTTTATATCGGCGGCAATCCGATGACAGGTACTTACAAGCGACAGAACAGCGGTGATTACAAATGTGCGCCTGAAACAGTACGCCGTGCGTTGGCCGAACAGGTAGAGGATAGCCGCGACAATGAAATCCTTTCCGGCTACGGACTGGAAGATATTTACTCCGATAGCTTTAATGCTTATCGCCAACTCTATGCCAGCCGTCAGCCCGATCACCCATGGAATGAACTTGATTCTCAGGAGTTCCTGCGAAGTATTGGTGCCTGGCGGATGGATCGTGAATCCAGGAAGTCAGGGTTAACACGTGCGGGGCTACTGATGTTTGGTCGGCTGCCCTCCATTCAGGAGGCCTTCCCCAATTATATGCTGGACTATCAGGAACGGCCGGAAGCGAATATTGAAGCGCGCTGGGTTGACCGCCTGACGCTGGATGGGATGTGGTCTGGCAATTTGTTCGATTTTTATCGCCGTGTCATTAAAAAGCTGACTGGCGACCTGAAGGTGCCGTTTGAGCTTGAGGGAGACTTGCGCCGCGATGATACGCCAGTGCACCAGGCTTTGCGTGAGGCACTGGTGAATACACTTGTACATGCAGATTACACGGATCGGGCTTCAGTGCTGGTAGTTAAACGTCCGGACATGTTTGGCTTCCGTAACCCTGGTTTGATGCGGGTGCCGCAGGAGATGGCAATACAGGGTGGCGACAGCGATTGCCGAAATCGCCTGATCCATCAGATGTTCCGTTATGTGGGGCTGGGTGAGCAGGCCGGGTCTGGAATTCCAAAAATCTATCGTGGCTGGGATAGTCAGCATTGGCGTGCGCCACTTCTCTATGAAAAAGAGGTGCCCTCGGAGCAGACCCTATTGGAACTGCGCATGCTGGATCTGTTGCCTGAAGGGGCGATTGAGCGGTTGCATGAGATGTTCGGTGATGCCTTCGATAAGGCTGGTCATCTGGAGCGCTTGATCCTCGCAACAGCGTTGACCGAGCAGGTGGTTAGTCACCGCCGGATGCTTGAGATCTCCACTGAGCATACTCACGACTTGACCCTTGCCTTTCAAACGTTGGTGAAACAACGATTGCTGGTGACAAGCGGGCGTGGACGAGGAACGGTTTATTGTCTTCCCGGGCAGAGTTTGCCGACACCGGATCAGGCTTTTGGTGCAGGATTGGTGTCATCTCAGGCTATGCACGGCGCAGAGACGGATAGCTCCGGACATTTGGAGGACAGCTCCGGACATTTGGAGGGCAGCTCCGGACATTTGATCGATAGCACCGGACAGCCGAAGCGTGACAGGTATGGTTGTTTGATCGTAAATGGTATTGATAAACCATTGATCGATGATCTCCAAATACTAAATTCCGAGGAAGGCAAAGAGCTGGTGATGACGGCAATTGAGGCGAGGGAGAAAAGAAAACTGCCAAAGGAAGAGATGACTGAAATCATCCTTTCTCTGTGTGAGGAATATTACTTGACTCTCCCCGTACTCTGTAAGCTTTTAGATAGGAAGCCTGACCCGCTGCGGAAGCAGTATCTCAAGCCATTGGTTGAGCAATCCCGGCTTTCGATGGCATTCCCAACGACGCCAACACATCCACTCCAGGCATATACGGCGACACGAAAGCGTTGAACATGATTACTGAAGACCAACTAGAGCAACTCTGCCTCGACTGGTTCCGCGAGGGCGGCTTCGAGTACGCCTACGGGCCAGACATCGCTCAGGATGGCGATGCGCCGGAGCGTAGTGACTACCGCCAGGTGGTACTGACGGGGCGGCTGCTGGATGCCATAACACGCATCAACCCGCACATTCCACAGAGCGCTCTCGAAGAAGCCGCGCACCTTGTCGCCAAGCCTGACCATCCCTCCCTGATTCAAAACAACCGTGCCTTTCATCGCCTGCTGATCGATGGCGTGAAGGTTCAATTCAACCAGGGTGATGAGAAGAAGACCGATCACGTCCAGCTCATCGATTTTGAGAATCCGGACAACAATCAGTTTCTGGTGGTCAATCAGTTCACGGTGCTGGGCACCAAGATGAACCGCCGCCCGGATGTGGTGGTGTTTATCAACGGCCTGCCTGTGGCGGTGATCGAACTCAAGAACCCGGCCGATGAAAACGCCGATGTGTGGGATGCCCATAATCAAATCCAGACTTACAAGGATGAGATTGCGGACCTGTTTGTGTTCAACGAGGCGCTGGTGGTTTCCGATGGCATTACTGCGCGCGTTGGCTCACTGACGGCCAACAAAGAACGCTTCATGCCCTGGCGCACGATTCGCAACGAGAACGACAAGCCGCTGCTGGAATACGAGCTGGAAAAGGTGGTGCGGGGTTTCTTTGATCGGGAGCTGTTGCTGGATTACATCCGCTACTTCGTGTTGTTCGAGCAGGATGGCGACCACGTTATCAAGAAGATCGCCGGGTATCACCAGTTCCACGCCGTGCGCGAGGCCGTCCGGGCCACGGTGATCGCCTCGCAATCGCCGAAAGACTGGCAGGCTGAAGAACGGGCGGATTACGGCAAGCGGGTTGTGCCGGGTTCCCGCAAGGCGGGGGTGGTGTGGCATACCCAGGGTTCGGGCAAGAGTATCTCCATGGCCTGCTATGCCGGCAAGTTGCTGCAACAGCCGGCGATGAACAATCCCACCCTGGTGGTGGTGACCGATCGCACGGATCTGGACGGCCAGCTGTTTCAGACCTTTTCCGCCGCCAAGGATCTGCTGAAGCAATCACCGGTGCAGGCAGACAGCCGCGATGCCTTGCGCGAACTGCTGCTGGCGCGTCAGTCCGGCGGCATTATTTTTACCACCGTGCAGAAATTCTCTCTGCTCGCCGAGGAAGGCAATCATGCCGTCTTGAGCCAGCGGGACAATATCGTGGTGATCTCCGATGAGGCCCACCGCAGCCAGTATGGGCTGAAGGCGGTGCTGGATCAGAAGACGGGGAAATACAAATTCGGCTACGCAAAGCACATGCGCGATGCCTTGCCCAATGCCTCGTTCATCGGCTTTACCGGCACGCCCATCGCCAGCGAAGACAAAGACACCCGCGCGGTGTTTGGGGATTACGTCAGTATCTACGATATACAGGATGCCGTGGACGACGGCGCGACGGTGCCCATCTATTACGAAAGCCGCCTCGCCAAGCTGGATATCAACCAGGCGGACATCGAACAGCTCAACGAGGACGTCGAAGAAGTCGTCGAGGACGAAGAGGATGTCTCCGTCCGCGAGCGCACCAAGGGGAAATGGGCGGCGCTGGAAAAACTGGTGGGGGCGGAACCACGCATTCGGGAAGTGGCCGAGGATCTCGTTGATCATTTCGAGATTCGCACTTCCACGCTGGCGGGAAAGGCCATGATTGTGTGCATGAGCCGGGATATCTGCGCGCAGATGTTCAAGGCAATTACCGACCTGCGCCCGGATTGGGCTGGCACCACGATCAGCAAGAATACTGGTGAGAACAGCAACGCAGGTTACTACAGCCCCAGTGATGGCGCGGTGCGCGTGGTCATGACCGGTAGTGTGTCAGACAAGCCGGCCTTGCAGCCCCACCTGTACAGCAAGGCGCAGAAGAAGGAACTGGAGAAGCGCTTCAAAGACCCGGACGACCCCTTGAGGCTGGTGATTGTTCGCGACATGTGGCTCACCGGCTTTGATGCGCCTTGTGTGCACACCATGTATGTCGACAAGCCCATGCGCGGGCACAGTCTGATGCAGGCCATCGCGCGTGTGAACCGGGTGTTCAAGGACAAGCCCGGTGGGCTGGTGGTGGATTACATCGGCATCGGCAACGAGCTGAAACACGCCCTCAAGACCTACACCGACGCCAAGGGCAGGGGTAGCCCCACCAATCGGGCCGAAGAGGCCCTGGCCGTGCTGCTGGAGAAGCTGGACGTGGTACGCGGCATGTTTGCCACACCCGCTGGCGCAGACGCGCCGCGGGGATTTGATTATAGCGAATACGAGACCAGGGCCACGGCCTTGCTGGTGCCGGCCGCCAATCACATCCTCGGGCTTGAGGATGGCAAAAAACGCTTCCTTGACCATGTGCTGGCCATCACCAAGGCCTTCTCACTCTGCGGCACGCTGGATGAGGCTAAAGAGCTGCGCAAGGAGATCGCCTTCTTCTCGGCCATCAAGTCCGCGATTATCAAATCCACCACGGTGGACAAGAAGCGCACGGAAGAAGAAAAGCACTCGGCACTGAAACAGATTCTGGACAACGCCATCATGGCGGAAGGGGTGGAGGATATCTTCCGTCTGGCCGGTCTGGACAAGCCGAATATCGGCCTGTTGTCGCCGGAGTTCCTGGAGGAAATCCGCAACATGCCCGCCCGGAATCTTGCCGTGGAGCTGCTGGAAAAACTGCTACGCGATGAAGTCCGTGCCCGTACCCGCAACAACGTGGTGCAGGAAAAGAAATACGGCGACCGCCTGCTGGAAACCCTGCGCAAGTACCACAATCGTGCCATCGAGACCGCCCAGGTCATCGAAGAGCTTATTGACATGGCCAAGGATTTTCAGGCGGCCATGAAACGGGAAGAGGCCCTGGGCCTCAACCCCGATGAGCTGGCTTTCTATGATGCCCTGGCCAACAACGAGAGCGCCGTGCGCGAATTAGGCGACGACATCCTCAAGAAAATTGCCCATGAACTGACCGAGAAACTCCGCAATAGCACCACGGTCGACTGGCAGGTGCGTGACAGCGTGCGCGCCAGGATCAGAAACCTGGTGCGGGTTCTTCTACGTCGTTACAAGTACCCACCGGACAAGATGCCGGAAGCGGTAGAGCTGGTGCTGAAACAGGCGGAAGTGCTGTCTAATCAGTGGTCATGCTCGATGTCATAGCCGCGGTGCTCGTCGAGGCCATTGTCGATCTTGCCTGCGTCAGGTCGTGCATGTGCAATATGCATGCTGCATAGCGGCGTTGGCCCTGTTGGTGGCTGGGTCAATAATAGCCCTACAAATAAAGCTGAAGTTTGTCGCTGCTCGGGCCGATGGGTGTTTTTGAATTGGCTGTGATTTAACTTTTTGTTAACGGAATAAAACCAAGGAATTTCATGGAAATGCAATCTTACGAAATTTATTATGGCAGCGGACTGAACGAGGGTGTGGATGAAACTGCGGCGATCGTTGCGCTGGCCGAGGCCGGGACGATGCCCGAAGAAAAGGCGAAGGCCATAATTTGTAGTACCGACCGTGTCATCAAGTCGGGCCTCAGTAAATCCCAGGCTGAACATTACTTCAAGATACTTGACGGTGTGGGCCTGCAGGTTGAGATTCGTCTGGTTGAGCCTGATATGGCCGATGGATTACACGAGGCCGCCGGCGTGACCGATGCTCAGGCAACACAGTCACCGAATTTACCTACCGAAACTCAGGTGGCACCTTCCGGTGACGAAGGCGCCCGCGATATTCCGGTGGAATTCCATGGCAAGGGTTTTGAGTACTTCAAGATATGGATCGTCAATATCCTGCTGACCATCCTCACGCTCGGCATTTATTCCGCCTGGGCCAAAGTGCGTAATAGTCAGTACTTCTACGGCAACACACTGATTGATGGCAGCAGTTTTCAATATACGGCAAAGCCGATTCAGATTCTTAAAGGGCGCATCATTGCGATAGTGATCTTTCTCGCCTATATCGGCCTCAGTGAAATTTCCCCGATTTTGGCCCTGGGTCTTGCGCTGATATTCCTGATATTTTTACCTTGGATTGTGATTCGCTCACTGGCCTTCAATGCGCGCAACAGTATGTATCGCAATATTCGTTTTCGCTTTACCGGCGGCGTCGGTGACGCCGTGATGGCCTTTGTCGTATTGCCGATTCTGACGGTCTTCACGTTCGGCTTGTTGATTCCCTATGTCTGGTACAAGCAAACCGCCTTTATTGTGGGCAACCATGCCTTCGGCACCACAGCGTTTGAATTTAACGCCAGCCCGATGGCGTACTACAAGGTTTTCCTGATGCTCTTCCTTGCCATTATTGTGACCGCAGTTGTGATGACCGGCTTGATGGTTGGCATGGGCAGCAATGGCGTGTCTAAAGAAAATCTTGGTCTTATCTTGATGCCGTTTCTGTTTGTTGCCTATCTGGGGGTCTTTGCCTATCTCGCGGCGTCACTGGGAAATCTGTATTTCAATTGCACCGAGTTTGCCGACAACCGCTTTACTTCAACGCTGCAGGCCCGAGGTCTCACTTGGCTATATGTCACCAATACACTCGGCATTGTACTCAGCCTCGGTTTACTGATCCCCTGGGCCAAGGTGCGAACGGCGGCTTACCGCGCAGAATGCCTGACCCTGCATGTCAAAACCTCTCTAGACAGCTTCATTGCGGGTGAGGAAAAAACTGTATCCGCCCTTGGTGAGGAGGTTGGTGAGGTCTTTGATGTGAATGTTGTGGCCATATGACGAAATGTCATGGCAGTTTTTATCATGACGGCCAGTCCGGCCGTCATGATGCCGTGATGCGGGTTGATGAGCACGGGAATTGCCAGATTCTGTTTGCAGATAGTGAGCCGATAAAAGCAGGCCGTTTCAATCAGCTTGATATTTCGCCGCGCCTCGGCAATACGCCGCGACTGATTCATCTGCTCGATGGGTCCACCTTCGAAACTCCCGACAATGAATCGATAGACCGGGTCTTGATACGCCTGAAACATGGCCGGGGTTACCGTTTACTGCACCGGGTGGAAATTCATTTACCGCTGGTTTTTCTATTCACGCTACTGGTTGGTGCGTTCGCCTGGGGGACTGTCAAATTCGGCATCCCGGCGCTGGCGAGCAGCGTTGCGCAGAGCTTGCCGGCTAGTGTCAGTCAATCCATGGGGCAAGGCACGTTGGCCCTGCTCGACAAGAGCACGCTGGCGCCGAGTGAGCTGACGCCACAGCGCCAGCAAGCGTTACAAGCATTGTTTCAGCGTTACACGGCACAGTTTCCGGCGCTGAACATCCAGGTCGTGTTTCGTCAGGGTGAACATATCGGTGCGAATGCCATGGCCTTGCCGGATGGCCATATTGTATTTACCGATCAACTGATTGAACTGGCCGCCGACGATCGTGAGCTACTGGCCGTGCTGGGCCATGAAATCGGCCACCTTGAGCATCGCCATCTGTTACGCCGTGCGTTGCAGAATTCGATGATGACCACGGTCGTGCTATTGGTTACCGGCGATGTGTCATCCGTCTCCTCGATTATCTACAGCTTGCCGACCTTGCTGATGGAGCTGGCCTATTCGCGCCATTTCGAAATCGAAGCCGATGATGCGGCCTATCGGTTTTTGACCGACAATGATATCGATCCCGAGTATTTTGCGCGTATCATGCAGCGGCTCGAAGATTTTCCCGGCAAGCGGGAAAATGCAGAAGTCAAAGAAAAAACCACCCCCACAAAATTATTTCCATATCTCACCACCCATCCGGCTACGGCAGAACGTATTCAGCGTTTTCTCCATAAACCCTGATCTCAGCTGCTTGGTTCCTTCTTTCGGTTTTGTAGGGCGGGCGGTGTCCACCCTACGTTGTAAAAAAACCCTCAGTTGTTGGCCCATAGCGGGCGGACGAAGGCGTCGTCGCGCACGCTGTCGTCCTGCATCATGCGCCAGGCGGTCTGGAAGCCGAGTTCGCGGTAGGCCTCGAATTGTTTTTCGTCGAAGAACTGGTCGCTGGTGGGCTCGTCCGGGAATTGTGGGTGGGTCTTTTTGTAGCCGTAGAGGTCGGCGCTCAGCTGTTCGAAGAAGGTGGTCTTGAGGTAGAGCAGGCGGCCCTGGCTGTTGTCGGGGTAGATGATGGTGCTCATGATGTAGCCGCGTTCGGCGCATTCGATGGTGTCATCGGCGACCTTTGCGCCGGCCTTTTTGCGCGGTACCAGGGGCTGCAGATCCTCGCAGTCGCAGAGGATGAGGGTGCCGAAGTCGACGCGTATCTTTTCTATGGCATTGGCGAGATCGCCGAACTGGAAGTCGGGGTCGGCGCCGCCGTCGCACACCACGATGAGCCGCGCGTGGCGGCGGATGAGTTCGTAGAGGGCGAGGTTTTCGAAGTGGCCGCCGTCGGTGAGCTGGATGAAGGGTCGCGTCTCGTTGAGCCGTGAGCGCAGGAGGATCTCGTGCAGCCCCGGGCGCAGGAAGTTGGGTATGCTGCTGCCGCGCTCCTTGCACGACCGCTTCTCCTTTCCGTCCTTCTTTCCGCCATTCTTTTCGTCCTCCTTTCCGTCCTTTTTTTCGTGCTTCTTTTCCGGGTTGGGGTTCGGGTTGGGCGCCCAGTAGCCCAGGCGGATGTTGAGCAGGCCCATGAGCATGGACAGCAGCGGCTGGCGGGTGACGCCCTCGCCGCCGACGCCGGTGCCGGGGTTGACGGCGGCGCCGGAGATGGCCATGGCGGTGGGGAGGGTCATGCGGCCGTCCATGTAGTCGCGGGAACGGCACCAGCCGGTGGCGTTGCTGCCGCAGAAGTAGGGCGAGAGGATGAAGTTGTCGCCGCCGCGGCCACGGAATTTGGGGATCGCCGACGACTCCAGCACCACGTTGGTGTTGATGATGTGATAAGGCGCGGGATTGGCCTCCTGGCCGTTGCCGGCCTGGTCGTCGATCAGGTCGTGGATGGGCATCTTGTCGGCGCCGGATGCGGCGGAGGTGGCGATTTTGCCGGCCAGTGCCTTTTCGGGATCGGGCATGAAGAGTTCCATCAGACGGTCGCGGTAGTAGCGGTGGATGCCGAGGTAGTTGATGTTGGCATACCTGCCGAGGGCGATGGCGAGGGGGATGGCGCTCCATGCGAGCACCAAGACCCACAGGCTGTGGGGCTTCAGCAGCATCCAGCCGGCAACGTGGTAGGCGGCCAGCAGCAGGCCGAACCAGAGGGCGGCGCTGGCCACCAGCACCACCAGCCACATGGGGATGCGGCCCTTCTTGCCGCTGCTGCTCTTGAAGAAGGCGAACACGCCGGAGAGGGCGCCGAACAGGGTGGAGAGGAGGCCGATCCATCCCGGCAGATTCGAGCCCTCGTCGCCCGCGGTGCTGGCCGGCGCCTTGAGACTGCCGCTGAAGCTCAGGCTGCCATCTGGCGCGCGGGTGCCGCTAAGTTGGAAGTCGCTGCTCACCATGGTGGCCTGTTCTCCCAGGCTTTTCAGGGCATCGTAGACCGGCGGCACGGCGCCCACGATCAGCAGTGCCAGGGTCAGGGTGAGCAGGCAGGCCGCACAGCGCTCGTAGCTTTGCCGGTGCTTGTAGGCGGGTGTCTTGCCGCCGGATTCGCCCTTGCGATGCCGCTTGCTCTTCGACATCCCATGCGTGAATACGGCAAATATCAGGGAATAGACGAGGTAGAGTCCGCCGGGAACCAGTGCCGCCCACAGGGCGATATTGCCGCCGCGGCTCCATCCCAGGCCGAGGGTGGCCGGGGTGTAGTGCAGCATGGGGTAGATGAGCAGGAACAGGGTCAGCAGCAGGCCGAAATAGGTCAACAGGCTGACCATGGCGCCGCGCAGGATTACGGCCACCAGCGACATGGCGTTGATGCCGTCGCCGGGGGTGAGGTATTTGGCCTGTTGGCGCAGGTAGCGTAGCAGTTTGCCCTTGTAGATCTGGTCGAGGCCGGGCGGGGCGTCCGTGCCTTCCGCCTGGCTGCCGCACGCCTTGGCCTTGAGGCGCAGCTCGGGGTCCGAGCCGCTCATGGGGTAGGTGCCGTAGGGGAAGTGTTTGCGATCTAGGCCGAAGCGTGCGATGTGGGTTTCGTCGGCATCCATGGGCTGCGACGCCATCATGTCCTGTATGCCAGTCATTTGCGTGGACGCGATGCGGGTTTTGCCGGCATTCATGGGCTGCGACAGTAACCAGCTGATGGAGGAACCGATGTAGCCGCCGCCGGAGACGGTGGAGAGGTAGTCGAAGTTTTTCAGCCAGCCGTTGTGGGCCAGGGCCTGCATCACGCCGAGGGAGAAGCTGGCGGAGCGGATGCCGCCGCCGGACAGGGCGAGGCCGGAGAGGTTCAGCTCGGGGAGGCCTTTGCCGCAGTCATCTTCTTGGCTTGGCAGGCCGCGCCGCCGGCGGATGTATTCGAATTCTTTCCGGATGACGCAGCAGGCGCCGAAGTATTGGATGTCCTCAGGGTTGTACTTGATATAGCAGCCGCTGTCCGTGCACTGATTGTCGGCGTCTTGTTTCTCAGTCTTTTGCTCGGTCATCCCTTCTTTCTCCCTTTGCCGCCATGCTGGAGCCAGCATTCTTCGTGGCTAACGAGGAGTATACGACGTGGAGAGAAAAGTCCAAGTGTGTGTGAAAGGGGGGTGCCTTCGTCAGCAGGGAGAGGCCCACAAAAAAGGGGAATGGGCGCTCGCCCATTCCCCCGTTTGTCGGCTCTGTTGCTCCGCCTAGTTGACCACCGAGGCGTTGGAGACGAAGAGGATCTTGTCGAAGGTGCGGTGCAGGCTTTTGCTGTTGAAGTTGTGCATCACGGCGGCGTCGCCCCATTGCACCTTGTCGTTGGGCTGGATGCGCATCATGGTGGCGGCGATCCACAGTGGCTCGCCACTGCCCGTGTCGACCTTCATGTAGGTGTAGCCGGCGGCGTGCATCATTTCCATCACGGTGCCCTGCTTGGGTATGCCCTGGGCCTCCGCCAGCGCCTGTTGCTGGGCGGGGTTGAGCGGGTGGCCCGCCGGGGCGCTGGACTGCTGAGCAGGCGCTGCGGGGGCCTGCTGGGCCGGTGCGGCAGGGGTGGTCTCGGCCTCTGGCTTGGCGTCGTCGGAATCGGAGCAGGCGGTCAGGGTCAGCAGGGCGGCGCTGAGCACCAGGGCGGAAATGCGTTTCATTGGTTGTGTCCCTAAAAAAATTTGCTCGGTACTTTAGCACAGGCGGCCGTTTTGCGGCTATTGGGGGGCAACCCGCGGCGCGGCGGCGTTTTCCCTAGTCCAGCAGGCGCATGGAGAGATCCACGGCGCGGATGTCCTTGGTGATGGCGCCGACGGAGATGGTGTTGACCCCGGTCTCGGCGATGGCGCGGATGCGGTCGAGGCCGACGTTGCCGGAGGCCTCCAGTTGACAGCGCCCAGCGGTGATGGCCACCGCCTCGCGCAGGCTGGCCAGATCCATGTTGTCGAGCATCACGGTGTCGGCGCGGGCCGCCAGTGCCTGCTTCAGTTCAGCGAGGTTTTCCACCTCCACTTCCACCGGCTTGCCGGGGGCGATGTCGCGCGCCTGGGCCACGGCCTGTGCGATGCCGCCGGCGGCGAGGATGTGGTTTTCCTTGATCAGAAAGGCATCGAACAGGCCCATGCGGTGGTTCTGTGCGCCGCCGCAGGCGGTGGCGTACTTCTGTGCTGTGCGCAGGCCGGGCAGGGTCTTGCGGGTGTCGAGCAGACGTGCGCCGGTGCCTTCGATGGCGTCGACGTAGCGGCGGGTGTGGGTGGCGGTGGCGCTGAGGGTCTGCAGGAAATTCAGCGCCGTGCGTTCGCCGCTGAGTAGGCTGCGCGCCGGGCCGCGCAGTTGGCACAGGGCCTGGTTTGGGCGCAGGCGTTCGCCGTCGCGGGCCTGCCAGATGACCTGCACGCGGCGGTCGAGCTGACGGAATACCTCGTCGAACCAGGCCGTGCCGCAGAGCACGGCGGCCTCGCGGACGATGACCCGGCCATGGGCCTCGGCCTCCGCCGGGATCAACCGGGCGGTGATGTCGCCGCTGCCGATGTCCTCGGCGAGGGCATGGCGCACGACGGTTTCAATGTCAGTGGGCAGAGTAGGCATGGTGTCAGGCCAGCTTGTCGTCGGCGATGAAGTATTTCGGGTCTTCGATGATGTTGACCTCAACCAGGTCGCCGGCCTTCTCCAGCAGCTTGGTGCATTCCGGGCTGAGGTGGCGCAGGTGCAGGCGTTTGCCAGCCTTCATATAGCGCTCGCCCAGGGTGTCGATGGCCTCGATGGCGGAGTGGTCGGTGACGCGGGCATTTTTGAAGTCCACCACTACGTCGTCGGGGTCGTTCTTGGGGTCGAACAGATCCTGGAAATTGCTCACCGAGGCGAAGAACAGCGGCCCTTCCAGCTCGTAGACCTTGCCGCCGAGGTCGTTGATGTAGCTCTTCACGTTGATGCGCTTGGCGTGTTCCCAGGCGAAGGCCAGGGCGGAGACGATGACGCCCACCACCACCGCCACGGCGAGGTCGGTGGCTACGGTGACGCCGGAGACCAGGATCAGCACGAAGGCGTCGGTGCGCGGGATCTTCTTCAGGATGCGGAAGCTGGACCACTCGAAGGTGCCGATGACGACCACGAACATCACGCCCACCAGTGCCGCCAGGGGGATCTCCTCGATCAGGCTCGATGCGAACAGGATGAAGGCCAGCAGGGCCAGCGCGGCGGTGATGCCGGACAGCCGCCCGCGGCCGCCGGAGTTCACGTTGATCATGCTCTGGCCGATCATGGCG
>DRNU01000036.1 GCA_011374975.1 Gammaproteobacteria bacterium
ACGTGAAAGGTCGGCGACCCTGAGAAACAGCTGTCTGAGGTTCTGCAACAGCGCAAGCCGGTTGGCACGTAACTCCGCGTCTTCGGCCATGACCATGACCTGGTCAAAGAAGGCATCGACGTTTTCGCGCAGGCCGGCCAGTTTTCTCAGGGCCGGGGTATAGTCACCGGCATCCATTAGTGCGATTACGGTCGTACTCAGGGTGTCGAGTTGTTCGGCCAGCTGTTTTTCAGCGTTATCGGCAAGCTTTGCGCGATCAACCTGTTCCGGTATGGCCTGATCGGTTTTCTTGAGAATATTACTGATGCGCTTGTTGGCTGCCGCCAGGCTTTGTGCTTCGGGTAATTGCCGAAAGGCCTGACAGGCCCGAATGCGCCGGTCGAAATCCAGCAGGCGGGTGGGTCGTACTGCGAGCACGGCTTCGATCAGGTCGACATCAATGCCGCTGTCCTGGTAGTAGGCGCGCAGACGGTCCATAACATAGCTGAACACGGGACCGGTTGCGGCTTCCGCGTCCAGCGATTTATCAAACGCGGCGGCGGCGGTGTGTAACAGGGTTTCAAGGTCGACATCCAGTTCCCGTTCGATGCACAGGCGCACCAGGCCGAGCGCGGCGCGGCGCAGGGCAAAGGGGTCCTTGACGCCACTCGGCTGCTGGCCGATGGCAAAGATACCGACCAGGCTGTCGAGCCGGTCGGCCAGCGCCAGTGCCTGCCCGGTGGTGCTATGCGGCAGTTCATCGCCGGCGAAGCGTGGCCGGTAGTGTTCCTCGATGGCGATGGCAACTTCGTCCGGTTCACCATCGTTGCTGGCATAGTAACGCCCCATAATGCCTTGCAGTTCGGGGAACTCATAGACCATGCTGGTCAACAGGTCGCACTTGCACAATTTTGCGGCGCGTTCTGCATGGGCGGCACTCCCGCCAATCTGTGTTGCAATGGCTGCCGCCAGTTTTGCCACCCGCTCCTGCTTGTCGAACAGGGTGCCGAGTGTTTTCTGGTACACCATGCTGCGCAGACCGGCAGCGTGTTTTTCCAGCGGTTGTTTGCGGTCCTGGTTCCAGAAGAAAGCGGCGTCCGCAAGGCGCGGCCGTATCACACGCTCATTGCCGGAGCGGATCTGCTGCGGGTCCTTGCTGTCCAGGTTGGCGATGGTGATGAAGTGTGCGAGTAATTTACCGTCGTTGTCCACCACCGGGAAATACTTCTGGTGGTCCTGCATGCTGGAGATCAGTGCTTCCGATGGCACGTCCAGGAACTCCGTGTCAAAGCGTCCGGAGATGGCGACCGGCCATTCGACCAGCGCAGTGACTTCATCCAGCAGGTCTTCGTCGATAAGGGCCTGGCCGCCGAGTTGTTCGGCCTGTTCCAGGACCTGTGCACGGATCGCTTCGCGGCGTGCGCCCCGGTCTGCCAGTACATGGCCTTCGGTTTCCAGGATCGGCAGGTAGGCTTCGGGTTCAGCCAGGTAGATATCGCCCGGGTGGTGGAAACGGTGCCCGCGGGTATGCCGGCCGGCCTTGATACCGAGAATCTCGGCATCGATAACTTCATCGCCGAACAACAGCACCACCCAGTGCACCGGCCGCACGAATTCCTCGTCTCGGTCGCCCCAGCGCATACGTTTGGGGATGGGCAGGCCGGCGAGAGACTTGCTGACCAGTTCCGGTATCAGCTCGGCGGTCGGTTTGCCTTTCTCAATGGCGCGGAATGCCAGCCAGCTGCCCTTGCCTGTTTCCAGTTGATCCAGTTGTTCGATTTCGACACCGCATGACTTCGCAAAACCGATAGCCGCCTGTGTCGGGCAACCGTCGTCATCGAAAGCGGCGGCCAGCGCCGGTCCGCGGCGCACTGTTTCACGGTCCTGCTGCGCTTCCGGCAGGTCATGGATCAGCAGTGCCAGCCGGCGCGGTGCGGCGTAGGCATGGATGCCGGAGGGTTTCAGCGTGGCGCTGTCCAGCCCTTTGGCCAGGCCGTCGGCAAAGGCGCTGGACAGTTTGCGCAGTGCCTTGGGCGGAAGTTCTTCGGTACCGATCTCGATCAGCAGGTTACGTGTTGCCGTCATGTCTGCGGCTCCTGCTTCAGCATCGGGAAGCCCAGCGCTTCGCGCCGTTCGTAATAGGCCTGTGCCACGGCACGTGCCAGTGAGCGCACGCGCAGGATGAAACGCTGCCGCTCGGTGACCGAGATGGCACTGCGGGCATCCAGTAAATTGAACGTGTGCGAGGCTTTCAGCATCAGTTCATAGGCGGGCAACGGCAGCCCGGCCTCGATCAGTTGCTGGCTGTCTTTTTCGCACACGTCGAACCAGTGAAACAGTTCGTCCACGTTGGCGTGTTCGAAGTTGAAGGTCGACATTTCCACCTCATTCTGGTGGAACACGTCGCCGTACAGGACTTTGCCCTGCGGGCCCTCGGCCCACACCAGGTCGAACACGCTTTCCACGCCCTGCAGGTACATGGCGATGCGTTCCAGCCCGTAGGTGATTTCGCCGCTGACCGGTTTGCAGTCCAGCCCGCCGACCTGCTGGAAGTAGGTGAACTGGGTGACTTCCATGCCGTTCAGCCAGATCTCCCAGCCCAGTCCCCAGGCGCCCAGGGTCGGCGACTCCCAGTTGTCCTCGACGAAGCGGATGTCGTGTACCAGCGGGTCCAGCCCCAGCATCTTCAGCGAGTCCAGGTACAGCTCCTGGATGTTGTCGGGGCTGGGCTTGAGTAAAACCTGAAACTGATAATAATGTTGTAAGCGGTTCGGATTTTCGCCGTAGCGCCCGTCGGTAGGCCGGCGTGACGGCTGCACGTAGGCGGTACGCCAGGGCTCCGGACCGATGGCGCGCAGGAAGGTGGCCGGGTGAAAGGTGCCGGCGCCCACTTCCATGTCGTAGGGCTGCAGCAATACGCAGCCCTGGCGTGACCAGTAGTCCTGCAGCGCAAGAATCAGTCCCTGGAAGGTTGCGGCCTGGGGTGTCGTCGTCGTGGTAGTCAAGGTCAGTGGTCGATCGTTGCTAATGTCAAAGGCGCGCAGTATAGCTTGCGTGGCGCAGCGGATGTAGGCCACAACGGATATTTTCAGGGAATTTAAAGGACTAAGCCTTCAAGAAGTATTATTTATTGGCCGATAAGTTAAATGAGGGAATGAATGCCGAGGTGTTCGATGAAACTGGTATTACAGCCGACTGAATTGGCTCAATGGCATGCGCTGGTGTCTGAAGCGCAGGTCGCCAGTAGCCGGCAGCTGGACGAGAGTCTGGAGTCCTATCTGGTGTTTCTGCTCATGCGGTTTAGCGGGCAGCCCGAAATGGCGCGCCGCATCATGGCGATGGAGTTCCTGGAGGCACAGCGTGAGCCAGGGCTTAAATCTGACCGTTTAAGAGATGTTGGCGACCAATGCCTGCTATTTTCCGGTCTTTTCCCGAAACTTGCTGAAAAACGCCTGGTCAAGGTGAGCTATTTTGTGGCCCTTGGGCGTACAGCTTATGATCAGTTATCCGGCATGGTGGATCGGCACAGCGACCGGCTTTACGGTCGCCTGGCGCAGACGTTTGTCGGCATTATGGATGTATTGCACGCCATGCGCGGGCTGTCCGGTGAGCCCGTACTGGACCCGCTGGCCGCAGCCGAGCTGTGGGCGGATACCGGCAGCCAGAGCGCCTACCAGGCAATGGACCTGAATGACGGCAGTCTGCCGGTGGCGCGCAGCCAGCTGTCGCGGTGTTCGCACTGAGCCGGGTTTAATTCCCTTTCAAACTCCCGCGCAATCCATGCACGGGTATAGGTTACAATAAGCGTTTGTATTCGGGCGTTTTGTTGTAGCGATCATGAGCGAACCCCATAAAGCCGTGGCCCTGATTTCGGGCGGGCTGGACTCTCTGCTGGCCGCAAAGGTCATCCAGCAGCAGGGTATCCATGTCGAGGGCATCAATTTTTTCACCGGTTTTTGCGTGGAAGGCCATACGCATGCCATCCGCAAGAAAGACCGCGCCAAACCCAAGCGTAACAATGCGCTGTGGGTTGCCGAGCAGCTCGGGATCAAGTTGCACATCGTCGACATCATCGAGGAATACAAGGATGTCGTCATCAACCCGAAGCACGGTTACGGCGCCAACCTGAACCCCTGCCTCGACTGCAAAATCTTCATGGTGCAGAAAGCGAAGGAATGGATCGAACAGAAAGGTTTCGATTTCATTATCACCGGCGAGGTCATCGGCCAGCGCCCCATGTCACAGCGCAAGGACACCATGCCGGTAATCTCGCACGAGTCCGGCGCCGAGGCCTTGTTACTGCGTCCGCTGTGCGCGAAAAATCTCGAGCCCACCCTGCCCGAGCTGGAAGGCTGGGTGGATCGCGAGCGCCTGTATGATTTCGAGGGCCGCACGCGCAAGCCGCAGATGGCGCTGGCGGCAGAGTTCGGTTTCGAGGATTACGCGCAACCGGCCGGCGGTTGTTGCTTCCTGACCGATAAACAATATTCCGTGAAACTGTCCGACCTGTGGCAGGCGCGCGGTGAACGGCGCTACGAGCTGGACGACATCATGTTGCTCAAGGTGGGCCGGCACCTGCGGCCGCGCCCGAACTTTAAAATGATCATTGGCCGCGAAGACGGCGAGAACAAGTTCCTGCACGGTTACCGCAAGCAGTACACACACATGGTGACCACCAGTCATAACGGCCCGCTGGTGCTGATCGACGGTGAAGCCGGCGCCGAGGACCTCGAACTGGCGGCGCGTATTACGGCCCGTTTCAGTCAGGGGCGTGATGCCGGGCAGGTGGATGTTGAAATACACCCCCGCGAGGGTGACGTCCACAGTGTGCAGGTGCAGCCCATGCGCGGCGCGGAAATTCCGGCGGACTGGTATCTGTGAGTGAAACGACGCTTGACGCCCGGCGCATGCTGTGTCCCATGCCGGTGATCCGCACCCAGGAAAAAGTCGAACAGCTGCAAGTGGGTGATACCCTGACTGTGATCTGTACCGATCCTGGTGCCATGCACGATATTCCCGCCTGGTGCCGGGTGAACGGCCACGAGGTGATAGACATCGATCAGCAGGACGAAGAAATCAGTATCCGCCTGCGCGTTTGTGAAGAATAATGCGGCTATGAACGGAGAAGTACAGCAGGCACACAGGGACAGTCGTTACCGGGAGGTACGCAAGGTCACCCTGATCGGCTCGGTGGTGGATTTGCTGCTGGGTGTCGCGAAAATCATCGTGGGCTGGATGGCGCATTCACAGGCGCTGATTGCCGACGGCCTGCACTCACTGTCGGACCTGGCAACGGATTTTGTCGTGTTGTACGCGGCCAAGCATTCGCACCGCGAAGCCGACCGGGATCATCCCTATGGTCACGGGCGCATCGAAACACTGGCGACCGTGGGGCTTGGTATCACCCTGATCATCGTTGCCTTCGGCATCGGTTACGATGCCACGCGGCGCATGAATGAACCTGACCTGCTGCTGGCGCCGGGTATGCTCGCGCTGGGTGTCGCCTTCATCTCGGTGATCTCCAAGGAAATCATTTACCAGTATACAAAGAACGCTGCGTTGAGACTGCGCTCCAATATGCTGATGGCCAACGCCTGGCACAGCCGCAGCGATGCCATCTCTTCCATCGTGGTCGTGATCGGTGTCGGCGGTGCCATGATGGGTTATCCCTACCTCGATGCGGTGGCGGCGATAGCGGTGGCGGTCATGATCGCCAAGATCGGTTTTGACCTGGTGCGCGACAGCACCAAAGAACTGATCGATACTGCGCTGGAGCCCGATGTGGTGGAGGCTATCCGCAAAGAAATTGTCAATGTCGACGGTGTGCGTGCGCTGCACATGCTGCGCTCGCGCCGCAGCGGCGGCGATGCACTGGTGGACCTGCATGTGCAGGTGGACCCCTGCATCAGCGTTTCGGAAGGCCACCAGATCGGTGATACCGTGCGCCGGCGCCTGCTGCAACGCATCGATGAAGTTACCGACGTGACGGTGCACATTGACCCGGAGGATGACGAGCAGGAATCGCTCTCGGACAAGTTACCGCTGCGCGGTGACCTGGTTGCGGAGTTGCAGCGCCTGTGGGCTGATATCGATCATGTGGATGCACAGGACATCACCCTGCATTACCTGTGCGGCAAGCTGCAAATCGACCTGACCCTGCCACTCGCCGTGCTGGACAAGTACCCGGAGCCCAGGAAGCTGGTAGAGAAAATCCAGCAGGCGGCGCAACAGCTGCCGGAAGTAGACGCCGTCAACGTCTGTTTTCGTCCCTGATTGCACTGCTATCACGCATTCAGGGACAGATGCGCACTGTTTTTGTGCGCGTGCAGGGTGCATAATACCGCCCAAATTACTCAAGCCCACGTCTTGCCACGGTTTTTTCCCGTGGCATAATTCGTGCTCTTTGAAGGAACACTGAATTTTGAGTGCCCGGCAGCGGAACTGATCTGAGTCCGGGGGTTCATTTCCGATACACCATACCGATTCCGGAGGAAGGTAAATGTCCGCAGCAAAGGTAAACAAACTGATTAAGGATAACGGGGTCAAATTTGCTGACCTGCGTTTCACCGACACGCTTGGCAAGGAGCAGCACGTTACTGTTCCGGCCAGCGAGATCAATGCCGGCTTTTTCAAGGATGGCAAAATGTTCGACGGTTCGAGTATCTCGGGCTGGAAGGGCATCAACGAATCCGACATGGTGCTGATGCCCGATACGACCACGGCCGTGCTTGACCCGTTCGCCGACGAGCCGACCATGAACCTGCGTTGCGACATCCTTGAGCCGGCAACCATGAAGGGTTACGAACGCGACCCGCGTTCCCTGGCCCACCGTGCCGAGGCTTACCTGAAGTCCACGGGCATTGCCGACACCGCTTTCTTCGGTCCGGAAAACGAATTCTTCGTTCTCGACGACGTACGCTGGGGCACCGACATGAGCGGTGCGTTCTACAAGGTCGATTCCGATGAAGCCTCCTGGAATGCCGAACGTGTTTATGAAGACGGCAACATCGGTCACCGTCCGGGTATCAAGGGCGGTTACTTCCCGGTACCGCCGGTCGATTCACTGCACGACATGCGTTCCGCCATGTGTCTTGCACTGGACGAGATGGGTTGCCCGACCGAAGTGCATCACCACGAAGTTGCAACAGCAGGCCAGTGCGAAATCGGTACCGTGTTCAACACGCTGGTGCGCAAGTCCGACGAAGTGCAGATCCTGAAATACGTGGTGCAGAACGTGGCACACAGCTACGGCAAGACGGCTACTTTCATGCCCAAGCCGCTGGTGGGTGACAACGGTAACGGTATGCACGTGCACATGTCGCTGGCGAAGAAAGGCAAGAACCTGTTCAGTGGCAAGAAGTACGGCGGCCTGTCCGACATGGCGCTGTACTACATTGGCGGTATCATCAAACACGCCCAGGCACTGAATGCATTCACCAATGCCTCGACCAACTCCTACAAGCGCCTGGTCCCGGGTTTCGAAGCGCCGGTCATGCTGGCCTACTCGGCACGTAACCGTTCTGCTTCTATCCGTATTCCTTACGTCCCCAACCCCAAGGGCCGTCGTATCGAAGTGCGTTTCCCGGATTCCACCGCCAACCCGTACCTGGCATTCTCTGCCATGCTGATGGCCGGCCTTGACGGTATCCAGAACAAGATCCACCCGGGCGATGCCATGGACAAGGATCTCTACGATCTGCCGCCGGAAGAAGAAGCGAAGATCCCGCAGGTCTGCTTTACTTTCGATCAGGCGCTGGAAGCCCTGAACAAGGATCGCAAGTTCCTGACCGCCGGCGGTGTCTTCACCGACGACATGATCGACGGCTTTATTGACCTGAAGATGGAAGAAGTGACGCGTCTGCGCATGAGCACCCATCCGGTCGAGTTCGACATGTATTACAGTCTGTAACAGCAACTGACAGACGGTAGTAAAACGCCCCCTGACGGGGGCGTTTTTTGTTGCGCTGAAACTCTACTGTCAGTAATGTGGTCTTACAAGATGATGCGAGAGGGCTAAGTCTGTGATGATCAAAAAACACCTCATTTCAGCGACTGCACTGCTGCTTGTTTCAGGCAGTGCAACAGCAGCGGTTTATAAATCGGTCGATGCGGAAGGTAACACGGTGTACACGGACGAGCCCGCGGCAGGCGCCAAACCGGTCGATCTGCCACCGTTATCAACGATCCCGCCACCCACCTACAGCCCGGCTGTCAGCAAGAAGCCGGAAGCGGCAGGCGAAGACAGCGCCGTTTACCAGTCGATCAATATTATCGAGCCGGCCCCGGACGCTACCCTGCGTGACAATACCGGCGCGGTTCCGGTTAAAGTCGGCATCGATCCGCCACTGAAAGCCACGGCCGGCCACCGTTTTCAGTTTTATCTCGACGGCCAGACCCAGGGCAAGCCGACTCGCTCCAGCAAGATCGTGATCGCCAATGTGAATCGCGGCACCCACAATGTCGAGGTGGCTGTGCTGGATGCTGAAGGCAGGGAAATAACCCGCAGCAGCCCGGTGCAGTTCCATTTACACCGCCAGTCGATCAATTTCCCCCGGGGTCCGGGCGGACCTGCCACCCTCCCCGTACCGCGGGCGAATTAATAACACTGCATTTTTCCGTGCGCGCACTATAATGGTGCGCTCAGGGTGTGAAATCGGCCGGCGATTCCGCTACGGGCCTGCTTGCGATTTTTCCTGACCGCCCCTGTAATCTTTTATCATCTTGATAATACTGGCTATTATCAAGATGCCAGGGAGAGTGTCATGAATTCTATCGGCGCACGAAAACTGGTTTGTTTATTGCACACAAGGGTACATGCCATTGTCTGATCATCACCAGACGGGCTCTACGGCGCAGTTGCTGGAACTCCTTAACACGGCAGTGTTGTTACTGGATCAGCAGCTCAAGCTCGTTTATCTGAATCCGGCGGCAGAGAATCTGCTGGAAATCAGCCGCCGCCAGGTAACGGGCCAGTACTGGCCGGACGTGGTCAAGGCCGGTGCGGCGCTGGTGGAGCGGCTGAATGAAACACTGGAGATGCAGGGCCCGTTTACCGAACGTGAGCTGGAGCTGCATACCGCAAGCGGTCAGCGGATGACCGTGGACTGTACGGTAACGCCATCGGTCGAGGGGAACCTGTTGTTGGAGATTACGCAAGTCGACCGGCATTTACGCATTGCGCACGAGGAGCATTTACTGGTGCAGCAACAGGCGGCACGCGAACTGTTGCGCGGCATTGCGCATGAAATCAAGAATCCCCTGGGTGGCCTGCGCGGTGCGGCACAGTTACTGGAAAGCGAGCTGGATGGCGAGGCACTGAAGGAGTACACCCGGGTCATTATCGGCGAGGCAGATCGTCTTACCCGGCTGGTCGATCGCATGCTGGGGCCCAACAACGTTCCCGAAAACCGCATCATCAATATCCACCAGGTACTGGAGCATGTGCGCAGCCTGGTCGATGCCGAGAGTTACCCGGGCCTGGAATTATTGCGATTCTATGATCCCAGTATTCCCGAGTTCGCGGCGGATGCCGAGCTGCTGGTACAGGCGGTGCTCAACCTGGTGCGCAATGCGGCCCAGGCGGGCGCACGAAAAATCACCCTGGGCAGTTGTACCCAGCGCCAGTTCACCATCGGGCACACGCGTTACAAACTGGTAATCCGTATCGATATCATTGATGACGGCCCCGGTATTCCGGCCGACATGCAGGAAAGAATTTTCTATCCCATGGTTACCGGGCGTGCCGAAGGCACCGGTCTGGGCCTGTCCATTGCGCAGTCCATGATCAATCAGCACCAGGGCATTATTGAATTTACCAGTGAGCCCGGGCAGACCGTGTTCACGATCTTTTTACCACTGGAGGTAGCGCATGACTGAACAGGAAAGCGTATGGGTGATCGATGACGATCAGTCCATTCGCTGGGTGCTGGAAAAGGCACTGGAGAAAGCGGATATGGACGTCAAGAGTTTTGCCTCAGCCAGCGGAATCCTGGAGACGCTGGAGCGGGGTCGGCCGGACGCGTTAATCACCGATGTGCGCATGCCGGGCATGGATGGCTTTGACCTGCTTACCCGGATACAGGAACGCTATCCCGATTTACCTGTCATTGTTATTACCGCGCACTCCGATCTCGACAGCGCGGTTACCGCCTATGAAGGCGGCGCCTTTGAATACCTGCCCAAGCCGTTCGATGTCGATGAGGCGGTGGAGCTGACCCGCAGGGCGGTGGAACACAGTCGCAGTACCAAGGGCGGTGAAGTTACCGGCATTGGCGGCGAGGTGCCGGATATTATCGGCGAGGCACCTGCCATGCAGGAAGTGTTTCGCGCTATCGGGCGCCTGTCGCGTTCCAATATAACCGTGCTGATCAACGGCGAGTCGGGCACCGGCAAGGAACTGGTTGCGCGTGCCCTGCACCGTCACAGTCCGCGCGCCGACAAGCCGTTCGTGGCATTGAATATGGCCGCCATACCACGCGACCTGCTCGAGTCGGAACTGTTCGGACATGAACGCGGCGCCTTTACCGGTGCACAGACCCAGCGTGTCGGCCGCTTTGAACAGTCGGACGGCGGTACATTGTTTCTCGATGAAATCGGCGACATGCCGGCGGAAATGCAGACCCGCCTGTTGCGCGTGCTGTCCGACGGCGAGTTCTACCGTGTCGGTGGCCGGGTACCGGTCAAGGTCGATGTACGCATCATCGCCGCCACGCACCAGGACCTGGAACAGCGCGTCAGGGAAGGCAGTTTCCGCGAAGACCTGTTCCATCGCCTGAACGTTATCCGCGTGCAGCTGCCCGCGCTGCGCGAACGGCGGGAAGACATCCCGTTGCTGATGCTGTACTTCCTGCAACGCGCCGCGCGTGAACTGAATGTCGATGCCAAGCACCTGGTCCCGGAAACCGCGGCGTATCTTGCGCGGCTGGAGTGGCCCGGTAATGTCCGGCAACTGGAAAACCTGTGCCGCTGGTTGACGGTTATGGCATCCGGCCAGGAGATTCGTATCGATGATCTGCCGGCCGAACTGCGACAACCGCAGGCGGGTGAAAGCGCGGTGGGGCAGGGTTGGGAAGCGGCCCTGAAAAACTGGGCCGAACAACAGCTCGCCAATGGCGGTGAAGGCCTGCTGGACGAAGCGTTGCCGGCTTTCGAACGCGTTATGATCGAAGTTGCGCTGGCGCGTACCGGCGGCCGCCGTCAGGACGCTGCGCGTCTGCTGGGCTGGGGCAGGAATACGCTGACCCGGAAAATAAAGGATCTCGGCGTCGACAAATAACCGGTGTTGCCCGGTGTGTCAGCCGCCGCTCTGGCCGTGCAGTTGCAGGCTGCCGATCAATGCAGGAAGGTCCGGCAGCTGGTGCTTGTTGAGGTAGGCCCGAATGCCATCATTCAGTTGCGGGCAAATCAGCGGGTCGTAGAACAGCGCGGTGCCGATGCCCACGGCGCTGGCGCCCGCAATCAGAAATTCAATGGCATCCCCGACACTGTTGATGCCGCCCTGGCCGATGATGGGGATATTGTGCGCCTTGCACACCTGGTAGACCTGGTGAACCTTGAGCAGGGCGACCGGTTTGATGGCGGGGCCGGACAGCCCGCCCTGGTTATTACCGATCACCGGGCGCCGGCTGTCGATATCGATCGCCATACCCATCAGTGTATTGATCACGGCGAAAGCATCGCTGCCGGCCTCGATACAGCGCCTGGCGTTACCGGCGATATCGGTCTGGTTGGGGGACAGTTTGGTGATGAGCGGTTTGTCGGTAGCTTTGCGGCAAGCTTCTACCACGCGCGCCGACATTTCCGGGTCGTTGCCGAAAGCGACGCCGCCCTCTTTGACATTGGGACAGGAAATATTGATTTCGATGGCATCGATGGGTGAGTCGTCGAAGCGCCGGGTAACGGCGTAGTATTCCTCTACCGTGGAGCCGGAGACATTGGCGATAAAGCGTGTTTCGTCAAAATCCAGCGCCGGCAGGATGTTGCTCACCACGTGTTCCACGCCGGGGTTCTGCAGACCGATGGCGTTCAACATGCCCATGGGCGTTTCATAGACCCGGTGTGGCGGATTTCCGGGGCGGGGTTCGAGCGTGGTACCCTTCAGGCAGACAGCGCCCACATCGCGGTTGGAAAAGCCCTTTACCCGGGTGTATTCCTCGCCGAAGCCCACGCAGCCGGATAACAGCACCAGCGGGCTGGTGAAATTCAGGCCGCAGAAATCGATTTGCAGGGGATTGTCGGTTTGGTTCATGGGATGGCTATTTGACCTGAAGCGCAGCGGAATGTGAAGCCGGTATCCGGATAATCAGAACACCTGACTATGTTTCATATTGTACTTTACCAGCCTGAAATCCCGCCCAACACCGGCAACATCATACGCCTGTGTGCCAATACCGGGAGTCGCCTGCACCTCATCGAACCACTGGGTTTTGAGCTGGACGATAAAAAATTGCGCCGTGCCGGGCTCGACTACCGCGAGTGGGCCAGCGTTGCCGTGTACCAGACACTGGACAGCTTTTATGAGCAGGTACGTCCGCTGAGGACCTGGGCCGTGTCGACACGCGGCACCCGTTGTTACAGCGATGTTCAATACCAGCCGCAGGACGCGTTCCTGTTCGGCCCGGAAACCCGCGGCCTGCCGCAATCAGTGCTGGATTCCCTCGGCGGGCAACAGGTGTTGCGCTTGCCCATGGTGCCGGAAAGCCGCAGTCTCAACCTGGCCAACTCGGCTGCGGTGCTGGTGTATGAAGCCTGGCGCCAACAGGATTTCAGGGGTGCTGTCAGCAAGAGCGACTAAAGGCATACAAAGGGTATGCCGCAACGCCGGTTAATTCTCACCTGGTGTGTGGGCGGCTTTCCAGCCGCGAGGCCTTCGGTTAAAGGTTTTCCGCCTTGAGTTCGCGGGTAAACAGCGTATCCACTGCCGTGGCGGCATCGCCCCCGTCAAACAGCACATGCTTTACCTGCTGGGTAATCGGCATA
>DRNU01000037.1 GCA_011374975.1 Gammaproteobacteria bacterium
GAGACCAGCCTCGGCACCGACCCGGCCAACGCCGCCAGCTACCCCGGCGACGGCGACATCAACCAAAACGGCCAGACCAACCTCGGCGACCTGGTCCTGCTCTACCAGATGGCGCTCGGCACCCGCACCCCGACGGCCGGGCAGCTCGTGCATGCCGACATCAATCAGGACGGCCAGATCAATGTGGCGGATGTGCTGCTGTTGCAGAAGCGGTTGTTGCAGGGGTGGCTGGGGATCGGAACCCGGACGCAGATCGCCACAGCGGCCAATCCCTCACCCCCGCCGGCGGCCAGCCCGTCCCCCGCCTGGCTGGACTGGTTCCTGACACCCGCCCAGGCCCTGCCGAACAACAACGGGCAGGTCTATTATGTGCACAATGATCCGTTGGGGACGCCGCAGGTGCTGACGGATGAGTCGGGTACGGTCGTCTGGAAAGCCGACTATGATCCCTTCGGCAAGGCAACTGTTGATGAAGATCCGGATGGGGATGGGAACCCGGTCACGTTAAACATCCGGTTCCCCGGTCAGTACTTCGATCGGGAGGCGGGGCTGTACTACAATGCGGCACGCTACTATGATCCGAACACGGGTCGTTACCTCACCTCGGATCCTATTGGACTTGAAAGTGGGCTGAATACCTATAGCTACGCTATCAATAATCCGCTGCGGTATACGGATCCAAATGGTCTTGAGGCAATTCCGGCTACAGGGCTTGGCCCAGTGCCTTCTCCAGCAGCACATCCCGTATTCCAGCCTGGAACACCAGCCAATGATGCGTTTGTAGACTCGACTACCACTTTATTAGATAGCCTTGGCAAGGCTATTTCTAGTGGAGACGGAAATGTGATTGATCTTGGCGAGGAGAGAGGAAAGCGTAAAAAGAAAACAGGAGGTAAATCTTGTCCGGCACCACAACAAGGCGGTGATGGCACGTGTACATTCACTGGGTTGGCTGGTGTCGTTCCTGCTAGTAACGGCTTTGGCTTTTACCTTCAGTGTCAATACAGATGCCCAAGGAAAGGCTTGAGGATAGATACATCCTATATTGGCATCAAGACCAATAACCCGGCTTTCCTTTGTCCTCGAACAATACCGGAAAGTTGGTTCTAGCCGATTGTGAATTAACCAAGCGAGTGAAAAGATGGTGGAGACAGTAACCGTTGGATTGGTTGTGACAGATAGGGCCAAAGAAATTATCACAAAAAAGATGGATGCAAGTGACCTTCAATCACCCATACCGGGACTTATTTGGGGTAGATGGGGTGATGAAAAAGGATTTAACTGGCAAATTGGATTTTATGAAGAAAGCGATATCCTGGAAGGATGGTTGTTCGATGCGTCATCGATGCAGTTTTATGCTTATCAAGAGTGGCTATTAGATCAATTAAGAGGGGCTACACTTGATATAGTCGATGGCCAAGTTGTAGTTCGATATGATGATGGAACTAATGCGCCGCGTGAGGTTCCGTATTGAACAAAACAGAGCACCACCCTGCAGGGCAGGAGGGTCAGAGCCCCGCACGTTAGTGCGGGGCTTTATACGGTCAGCGCTTTGAAAAATCCCCCGCAGTAAGCAAATCAGCAACGGTCATATCGAAGGCCTTCGCCAGCTTCTCAGCGGTCGCCAGTGTGATGCTCCGCTCCGCCCGTTCGATGGCCCCGACAAACGTCCGATCCAGCCCCGCGTTCAGCGCCAGCGTCTCCTGCGACCAGCCGTGCGCCACGCGCAGCAGGCGAACGTTCCGGGCCAGCCGCCTGGCGGACTCGGAAACGGCGGACTTGTAGGGCAGCCGCTCCGGTTCGGCAATGCAAAAGGGCATTGCTGGGCACGATGTGCCCAGATCGGCGTAGGAAAGGGTTTTGGCCGGGCAGGCGCTGCCCGTAGAATGGGTATTAGCCATAATCGATACCTCGTATATCGGTTGTGGTTAGCTGGCCGGGGGTGTTCGCGCACCCTCGGCTGGCGCTTTTACTGCGAGCGGTTCATCGCTGCGGTGTCATCGGTGTCCCTCCCTGGTGATTACAATCCGTGTTCATCCTTTAGCTGCCTGAGGTCGGCTTCGAGCTGATCGGTCATCGACTGGGTGTAGATGCGGGCGATCTTGCCCTGGTTCTGCAGGGTCACCAGCTTGTTGAGGTCGCTGGTGCGATCACGCCAGGTGATGCCGTCGGTGACCAGCAGAAATTGGGTATCGTCGCGCTTCTCGTTGACGATACGGGTGATATCGCCGAGTACGTCGGTCTGCTTGCTGCCGGTGGCGCCGTAGGCCTTGGCCTCGATGAGGATCCCGGGATCGTCCTTCGAGGGGATCGCAAAATCGGCCTTCTCGGTGCTGGTGCCGGTAGCGCCACTGAACCGGCACCGTGCATCGTAGGCTCCTTCACCAAAGACCCGGATCAAGAGCTGCTCGACAAAATCCTCCAGGTACCGGCCCCGGCGCTGTCCCTTGATCGCACTGCCGCGTCCACCCTTGAGGCGTTCGGTGAGCAGATCGCTCCAACTGACCGGTGTGTTAATGGTAGCGGCCATACGGTCGAGGATCCCCAGCGCTTCCAGGGCTTCACAGACGCCGTTCGGATCTTGTCTGGCGCGGGTGATGCCGAGGGTGCCGCCCAGCTGCTCACGCAGCTGAGCGGTCAGTTCGTCCTTGGACAGATCCAGAAACAGGCGGACTGCGGTCAGTCCGGCCTCGAAGTACGCCTTGGGCTTGGCGCTTTCGGGAATATGTTCGATGCCGAGCAGTTGCAGCAGGTCGTCGCGCGTGTAAGCGGCCTTCTGTGGAATCTGTTGCAGGCGTTGAATTACGGCATCGGCATGATCATCCCGCCAGCTGGTGTTGACGACGGAAAGCTGCCTGAGAATCTCGTCCAGAGTCTGTCGGTAACGCTTCATGGGGTGTTGTTCTTAGTAGCCAATGATCAGGTACTCCTGGACCTGGGCGCGCTTGACGGCGCTGTGGGTGCCGAAGTGATAGCGGTGGGCGCGCTCGAATACGTCGACGGAGGGCTTATAGCGGCCCATCAGCCGGCGCAGCTCGGCCAGATCGGGGTAGCCGTTCGAGGAATACGACAGCACCAGGGTACTGTCGGCGAACTGGCGGAAAAGGCGGTCGAAGGCCTCGATCGCCGTACGGCGATAGGAGAAGGGAGTAAATGGCTTGTCGATCTTCTTGACGCGGCTGTCTTCCATGATGGACTTGCCTTCCCAGTAGCACGACAGGCCTTCAAGGAAGTGGTAGCGCTTCATGTAGCAGTTGTCGTCGGCGCGCGGCACATAGGGGGGATCCATGTAGACCAGGTCGGCAGGTGCACCATCCCAGGCGAAGACATCACCATGGCGGGCTTCGTTGCGGCGGCCGTTATCAAAGGCGGCCTCGTTGTAGATCGCCACCTGTTCCAGGAAATGCTCCCGCAGCGTCAGCCTCAAATCGCGGCGGCCGTCCTTGTAGCGCTCGGGGTCACCGGCAATGGTGAACACGCCACGGGGTTGGCGTTTAGCACAGGAGCGAA
>DRNU01000038.1 GCA_011374975.1 Gammaproteobacteria bacterium
GGACCCGCTGTGCTACATGAAGCTGAGCCGCCTCATGGGCGCATCCGGCATTCACACCGGCACCATGGGCTACGGCAAGATGGAAGGCCACGCGGACGAACGCGTGCTGGCCTACATGCTGGAGCGCGACGAGTGTGAGGGTCCGTACTTCAACCAGAAGTGGCACGGCATGAAGGCCACCACCCCCATCATCTCCGGCGGCATGAACGCCTTGCGCCTGCCGGGTTTCTTCCAGAACCTGGGCCACGCCAACGTAATCAACACCTGTGGCGGCGGCTCCTTCGGCCACATCGACGGGCCGGCGGCCGGCGGCAAGTCGCTGATCCAGGCCTGGGAGTGCTGGAAGGCCGGTTCCGACCCGATCGAATGGGCCAAGGAGCATCGCGAGTTCGCGCGCGCCTTCGAGTCCTTCCCGCACGATGCCGACGCGCTGTTCCCGGGCTGGCGGGAGAAGCTTGGGGTGAAAGCGGCCTGACGGCACCCCCCGGCCCGACCTGTCAAGCTGGCTGCCGGAATTCCACTCAAACGGCACAATACGGCGTTGAACATGGACGCGGCATGCGTATTCACGGTTTGCAAACGGCGCTTTTTTGCCGCGGCTTGCACTCGCCCGGGCGAATATCAACAAGTTTGAGCCGTCTCACAATCGTCTGAATATATCCACTGGGTCGTTTCGGGATCCCCGCCCGCGCGGGGATCCCGAACCCCGTAAAACAGAAGTGGCATAATCGCCCCATCGCCCGGGAACTATCCCCCCGTCTCTGACTTCACTATAGTGTGCCCGCACGAATACGGAACCCCATCGGACTTGCTCCTGTTCGCAGAAATGGATTTGAAAGGTGCCGCCACATGGAAACCCTGCATACTCTCCTCCTTTCTTTTCTCCTGGCCCTCTTGTCTGGTCTGCCGCAAAGGGGACAGGCCGCCTCGTGTGGTCCGACCGGCATCTGGCTGCAGGTACTGGGATCCGGAGGACCGGAAATCGATGACCTTCGCGCATCGAGCAGTTACCTGGTCTGGATGGACGGGCACGCCCGGGTGTTGATCGACACCGGCGGTGGCAGTGCCTACAACTTCGAACGAAGCACAGCGGACTTCGGAGATATCCGGGCCATTCTGTTCACCCATTTTCATGTCGACCACAGCGCTGACCTGTCCGTTTACATCAAAGCGTCCTACTTCACGGGGCGTGATACCGATCTACCCATCTACGGACCAAATGGCAACCGCCTGATGCCGGACACTGGTGCCTTCGTCCGGGCGCTGTTTGATGGACGGACAGGGGCCTTCAAATACCTCGGTGACTTTCTGACCGGTGGCGACGGGGACAGTTACCGGATTGTTCCGCATGTGCTGGATACAAATCGCCATGTGGAACAACCCGGTTACCAGGACGAACGCCTGCGCACAACGGCAGTCGCCGTACATCATGGACCGATCCCGGCGCTGGCCTGGAAACTTGTCTTCGGCGACAAACGACTGGTGTTCAGCGGTGACATGAGCAACCGGTACGACACGTTGGCCAGGCTGGCCAAAGATGCGGACGTGTTGGTGGCGCATAACGCCATCCCCGAGGGCATGGGTGGTGTGGCCCGGGCATTACACATGCCGCCCTCGGTGATTGGCGCGATTGCGGCCAGGGCCAGAGTAAAAAAACTGGTGCTGTCGCACCGCATGCGCCGCACGCTGGGCAAGGAGGCCGAAACAAGCCGGTACATACGGAAGCACTACCTCGGGCCCTTGTTCTTCGCAGACGATATGGATTGCATCGGTCTGTAGACGCCCTGCGGCACGCTTCGACAAGGCAGCCGGGAGTGCACGGACAACCGCCAGCCCGCAGTGCTCACCAGCTGGCGTCGCGAGGCAAAGTCGTCGGCAAATGCGTACCAGGTTGATAAAAATGTGCAAATTCAACCCGCCTTCAACATCGTATCGCGCCGCATGGGCAGCATTTCCGTAGCTGGTCAAGCGAGTAATACAAGCCACATACCTGCATCCAGACCTGGAGAATGGGTATGGGTATGGGTATGGGTATGGGCATGCGTATGCGTATCCGCATCAAAGGGGGCGTAGAGATCGGACATCTCCAGCGCTTCGCCCGCGGGGCCCACGCGCATGCCCGCATAAGCGGCTTCATAATCACGGATTTGCTCAGAAACACCAAAAAGAGACCAGTAGTTGTCACGCAGTTCGGATTTCCAGCGCGCATACCAGATCTGACCCCTCTCCACGAAGTCCGCCGGGTCCGTGGGCTCCTGCAGCTGGTCCGTGCGCTCGAGTATGCGCATGCATACCAGCTCCTGGCACCATAAACAAAACCGGGATTTATCTCTCAGATCGGCACCCTTGTCGTTCTGGTAGACACCATCAGGCTGCGCCGTTGGGTCACTGGCGGCATCCTGGGTAAATTGAAAATTGTTGCTGCGCCCGTTCATCAGGCAGCGGTATTCCGCATGCCATACGCCTCGGTGCCGGTTACCGCCGACCCACAACCAACCCAAGACCGGTGACGCTTCATTACCGGCCGCCTGCCGGCTGATCCTGCCCCAGGGGCTCAAATGGAGCCAGGGTACCTCCGAATATTTGCTGCTGAAAGACAGATTGGAGCAGTTCAGGATATTTTCGCGCCGAGGGTTTACCCTGGAGGATACCGTTTCCCGCTCCTTGATATATTCGTCCGAGAGCAAGCCGAACGCGTGGCTGAATTCGTGAATCGCGTTGGCGCCCACAGCAACCCTGACCATCTTGTCATTATCCGGAGATGGCCTTGTGACACGCAAGGCCCAGCCGGATGCATTATTCCGTTTTTCAGTCTTCACCAACATGCACACGACGAGATTGCGGTACATCCCGAAAACCCAGTCACCAATGGCGGTATTACCTTCGTCAAAGCTCAGTCCGTCTGGATATCGCCGGAGATTTATACCCGGGAAGGAGTCCACATCCGCGAACAAACGTTCACGAAATGCGAGTGCTGCACCAGTATCACCCCTCCACCAGGAACCGCCGGAGACGCGAATCCCGTCGTTGTCCACCTTGACACGATAATATGAATTCCGGTCTTTGGAAGCATATTCCGGCGACTCCCGGTACAAGGCCCGGATACGGAATACCCCACGAAAAAGATCGTAGACCTTCAAATCGTAGAAGCTGTCTATCCAACCAGCCAGAAGCGATTCAAAATCCTCCTGACATGTAAAACCATCACCAAGAATCACTACGTCAATAAGGCGGTTCTCCTCAATCTGGACCTGCGCGGAAGGGTTTCGAATATCAGGAATTGTTCGATCTTTCCAGTTGACCTTGCCAATTTCATAGGGAATCGAACCATCTGTGCGCGCAGGCCCCGCGACAACACTGGTGTCTGCCATTGTGACCCCCTTGATCAGTCGTCTCGAAGCTGTCTCAACATGGTCGGCCCGTCATGCTTTTTTTCCGTAGACCCGCCCCCTTTCTTCCGCCTCCTCCCGACGCAGACCGGATCTCGAAGCAGGCCCATGGGAACTTCAGACAGCGATGCCGCGAATCAAGCCGGCAACCCAATATATCGGCCTCAGGAAAAGCGCATGGGAGCACGCAAAACACGAACACCGGTAACCGTGTAGGTGTCGCCGGAAGATCGCTTGTAAAAAGGCTCAACGCCTTGATGGGTCACCTGGATTTCGAGCCCATCGCGCATTGCATCCTTAATCAGGGACAACTCGGCCATGTACAGCGGACGATCCGATTCTTCCAGGTTCAGCGTGAACCATGCCCGCTGGCCGGCAATTTTTACCCAGTTGTCGTCGTTCACCTGTTCAGTAAGGCTAAACCAGATGCGAGCTGTTCCGCGTGTTTCCACTTCGATCGTGCCGACATAACCCTTTGTTCTTGCCACCTTCCCTTCTCCCCAGGACCTTTGCTCCCTATCCAGACATCCGTGCCCACCAGCCCGGACAGGCCGGTGCATTCTGGCACCGATAAAAGTCGTGTTGATCTTGCCTGGCCCGGCATAACGGGTTACAGGGCATGCGTATCCGCCGTGGAATTTCCGGCGCCGAGCGGTCGCGTTCGGACGGCTGCTCGCCTCCTTACCGGCCGGCGCGCCGCGGAAGTCGAATTCCAACGGCCAGGGCAATAGTATGGCTGCCCTCCCACGACGTTCCATCCCTTGATTACGGTATTTTTCGGCGGAAAAGATTCCCGGGCATCCTCATCATATGTGGATGGTTTGATGCGCCCAATCCGTCCAGCTTTGATTGGCCCGGCCAGGAAGCAACGCGCGAAGAGGTGCTGCTCATGGATGTAAAGAAGGGTATTTTTACGCCAACTTTCAATGCCGTAGCGCTCCAAATAGAAGGGGCTGGCCGTGCGCGCCGGACCTCGGCAGGCCCTCACCGGGGCCCGGAATCTCTTGCGACACCCCGAACGAGGCATCGCCGTCGCTCCGACCCCTTACACAGCTTGACGGCCGCTGCAGGAACGCTCGCTCCACCGACAGGCCAGGCTACGCCCTCCTGATGCAAAATGACGATCACAAAGCCTCATTCAGCGGGTTTCCCGCCAGTCCGTCCGCAAGGCACGGTGGCGCCGGCAGGCGCCATCCCCGGTCAAGCCGCCGCAACGCAAGCGGATGGCCGGCGAGAGGCACGCCCGGAGGGAGTGCCCCACAGGCCCCGGCCCGGCGTTGCGGCGCCTGGCAAGCGCCGGGCCATTCCCGGTGCACCACGCCCTGGTCCGCAACCTGTGGGGCGCGCTGAATGAGGCTTTGTTATCGTTTGGCTTAGTATGATACAACCTGACGTTCGATAACCGATACACTGCTTCGGAACTGACCATGACACACAGCACCAGGCTTCCGCTACAGGTACTGCTGGTAGAGGACGACATCAACACCCGCCAGATGCTCAAGCAGGCCATCGACTCACACGAGCAGTGTCATGTCACATCGGCCTGCAGCACGCTGCGAGACGCGCTGAAATTCGTCCGGGCCCAACAACCCGATGTATTACTGGTAGACCTCGGATTACCCGACGGCGATGGCACCGAACTGATACGGGATGTTTACCGACGCGGTTATTCGACCGATATCATGGTCATCACGGTTTTCGGCGACGAGCGTCATGTAATTCGCGCGATCGAGGCCGGGGCTACCGGTTACATACTCAAGGATGCCATGACCGACGATATCTGCACCTCCATCATGCAGCTAGTCGATGGTGGCGCGCCCATCAGTGCTCCAATCGCCCGCCATCTGCTTACCCGTTTTCGGGAACCTGACACATCGGCCAGGCAGCGGAACATGGACGCACCCGCGCTCACTCGCCGGGAACAGGAGGTACTGTCCCAGCTCGCTCGTGGCTTCAGTTTTCCGGAAATCTCCAGTATTCTCCGGATTTCGCCTCATACAGTGGCGTCTCATGTTAAACACATTTACCGCAAACTCGCAGTACGGTCCCGCAGTGAGGCCGTTTTTGAGGCGCTGCAGCTGGGACTGATCGACATCCCGCGACAATAACGGGTTACTGGGCCGCATGTCCGGACGACATACTCATGATGCGGTTTTTCTTCTCACCAGCAGCGTCATAATTACGCTTATACTGGCGCTCGCATTCTGGTTCTTCTATATCCGACTGATCCAAGCTCCGGAACATGCCCTGCGCATCCAGCGCATGCACTTCTACACCGATAAAAATCTCGCAAGCACACCGAGGCGACATCTGCGCGCATTACCCGATGACTGGATCGATGGGTCCGGCCACATGACAAGCGGCTGGTACGAAGCTGTCATTGACTCCAGCAAGCTCGACACCAATAGGCCTCTCGCCATTTATATCCCGGTAATTCAGATGCAGGCGGAAATTTATATCAATGGTTCCCTGCTGGGAAGAACGTATCTGACGGACAGCCAGGTGAAGCAGGTTGATCCGTTGGCCAGGGATATTTTCCGGCCACTTTATGTGAGTTTTCCGGGGCAGCTTTTACTGGACACGAAAAGCCGGTTGCAGATCCGGGTACGCGCGCCCAAACCCGGACATGGCCTGATCGGTCTCGTGTATATCGGTTCCGACACCACGCTACGCCCTTTCTTTGAGAACCGGGTGACCGCGAGAGTAACCATGGTTCAGCTTATTTCCGCCAGTATGCTCACAATCGGCATATTCATGAGTGTACTCTGGTGGTTGCGGCGTCAGGACAGCATCTATGGGTGGTTTGCGCTGCTGGTGTACACCTGGACGCTGCGGAATCTTCTGCTGGTAGGCTATGACACACCACTATCCGCCGCAACGGAAGACTGGATTGCGCTGATTTCCCTGGGATGGTTTCTGACTTTCATGGCGATATCCATTCACCGCTACATGGATACAATCCCACACAAGACCGAAAAAGCGATATTCTCCCTTGCCATCACAGGCAGCATGGCCCTGGCGGCCGCCTTTTTCCTGGACTTTCACCCCATTGTATTCCACCGGATCTGGAGCACATTCTCACTGTTGCTGGGTGCTTATACCCTGACACAGCTGGCACTCGAATATCGACGTCGTGACGATTTGAAAAACCCCTTTGTACCGGCCAGTGGACTTTCCATCCTTTTTCTGGGCTTCCATGACTGGCTGCTTATCATGGGACTGATTCCACGGGACAACGGATTGCTCATGCATTTCAGTGCACCAGTCACGCTCATTACCTTTGCCACACTTTTACTGGAGCGATTTACCGAGGTGCTTCGACAGGCCGAGTCGATCAATCTTCAACTGGAAATCCGCGTTGCCGAGAAACACAGGGAACTGGAATCCAACTTCAAGAAGCTCCGACAGATGGAAAACCGCCAGGTGCTGGCCGAGGAACGAGAACGCTTCATGAAAGAAATGCACGACGGAGTTGGCGGACATCTCATATCCATGCTCTCCATGATGCGTAGCGGTGAACACGACCCCGGCAAGATCACCCGTGCGATTGAGGCCGCGCTCAGTGACCTTCGCATCATGATCGATTCGCTGGACCCGAACGAACACGACATCCCTGCGCTGCTTGGGGCCATGCGCGCACGACTCGAGCCCCAGCTGGCCCGCAGCGGTATAAAATTCGACTGGCAAGTCGACGAGATTCCGCCATTGCCGGAGTTCGGCCCACGCAAGGCGCTTCAGGTTATGCGAATCATTCAGGAAGCGATCACCAATGTCATCAATCACGCCGAGGCCACCCTGATCCGCATTCATGCCCGCCTCGAGGCGGAACCGGGAAAAACCCGGAATGCCGTTATTGACATCATCGACAACGGTAAGGGCTTTTCGGACAAGGCCAGGCGCGGCCATGGACTGAACAATATGGAGCAGCGGGCCTCAAGTATTAATGCCCGTCTAAATATCTATTCTGAAAATCCAGGAACACGAATACGTTTGAGCATGGAGTACCCGGACTGACGAGAACCCCTGCGCTCTTGCCAGAGCCAATCCGGCTGGACAGGCATGGCTACAGGGCCCATTCTTTCCACTGGAAGCATGGAGGTGACCGGAATGACAACAGATATAAATCCGGCACAGATTCTTGGCAACTGGCGCGGCGTAAAGAAAACCAGAAAGATGTCGGTATAATTTACATGGCTACAACCCTCTGCAGCCGCCCCCGGGCGCCAGGTTATTGATTTGAATAACTAAGCTCCGGGCAGGCGCGAAACTTGCCTAATACCTGCTGAAAATCTGGTTTACTTGAATAAACCTAATGGATTTTTCATTACTACGAATGACGTACAGCCTTGGGGGCCATGCCATTCCAGACTAGCCACACGCCCTGAATCGCACTTTGACGTACTGAAAGCTTGTCGAAATTCGCTCAGGTGAGTGCGAAACCAGGCGGAGATGGGCGAAAAGGCGCCGTTTATAAACCGTAAATGCGCATATTGAGCCCATTTTCAACGCCGTATTGCGCCGAATGAGTCGGAAGTTGGCGGCCTGTCAATACACCACGGAGGAAAGCATGGATCAAGTTACAACAACCAAAACCGGTTCCTATACGCGCAAGCTGGCGCTCAATACGGCCTCGCTGGCCTCCCTGTATGCCCTGCCCATCGCATCCCAGGCCGGGGTGGTCTATGTAGATGGCTCACCACTGACTCTGTCGATCGACGACGCACGGGTTTTCGACTACCAACCCATCGACTGGGATGTGGATGGCAATTCCGTGGCGGACTTCCGGCTGGAGGCGTTTCGCACCATCAACTACACCGGTGGATCCAGCACCACCGATGGCAGTTACTACCCGGGCCTTTCTTTTCCGGAGGGGCGACTGGAGCTGAACGATGCCACGGGTGGGCGCGGCATGGTACAGAACGCCACGGACAGCCCTGGAGGCATAACAGCGCTGAATGCCGGTGACACGGTGGGCCCGACACTGGCGGCGGGCAAGCAGTGGAGCCCTCCCGCCACCCGGGTTCTGATGACTTCCTTCAGCTATGATGGCTTCCCGGGCAACGGTTTATTCGATGGGACCAGCTTCGTCGGCCTGCGCTTCGACAGCAATGGACAAACTCTGTACGGCTGGGCCGAGATCCTGCTCGACACGAATCTGCTGGAAATGTCCGTGCTGCGCTGGGCCTACGAGGACAGTGGCAATCGCATCGAGGTTGGCGCCGTACCGCTGCCCTCTGCCGCCGTTTTGATGCTGAGCGGCCTGGCGCTGGGCGCCGGTGGCATCACACGTGGGCGCAAGCTGCGCCAGGCGCAGAAGGAACAGCCGCCAGCATGAGCGCCGACCGGCGCGGGGCGCGGCCGCTGATCCGGGCTGCTCCCCGCGCCGCACATCCACCGGCTCGCCGCCGATAGATTGCGGTTGATGGCCGAATTTCCGACAGACCGTGACTGACAAAACAGTAAAGAAAGTTCTCTTGGTCGGTTGGGATGCCGCCGACTGGAAGGTCATCACCCCTCTCATGGACGCAGGCCGGATGCCGAATCTGCAAAAATTCGCAGATGGTGGGGTGGTCGGCAACCTCTCCACCCTGTATCCGGTGCTCTCGCCCATGCTGTGGACCTCGATCGCCACGGGCAAACGCGCCCATAAACACGGAATCCACGGATTTGCCGAACCCGACCCGGAAAGCGGCGGCGTGCGCCCCGTCACCAGCACCGGGCGCAGCACCAAGGCGATCTGGAACATCCTCAACCAGAACGGCATGCGCTCCAACGTAGTGGGCTGGTGGCCATCCTTCCCGGCCGAGCCCATCAATGGCGTGATGGTAGCCAACAACTATCAGAAGGCCGTCGGCAAACTCGACGAACCCTGGCCCATGCCACAGGCAACGGTGCACCCGGAAAGACTGCACGAGATACTCAAACAGCTACGCGTCCATCCGGAAGAAATCACACCAGAGCAGGTTCTTCCTTTTGTACCCAAGGCCGCCGAAATCGACCAGGACAAGGACAAGCGCCTGTGGGGCATCGTAAAGACCCTCGCAGAATGCGCCTCGGTACATGCCGCTGCGACCGGGATCATGCAAAACGAAACCTGGGATTTCATGGCGGTGTATTACGATGCCATCGACCATTTCTGCCACGGTCACATGCGCTACCACCCGCCGAGATTGCCCTGGGTGGACGAACGAGATTTCGAGCTGTACAAGAATGTCGTCGATACGGCCTACATCTTCCACGACATGATGCTCGGCACCCTGATGCATCTGGCCGGCGACGACACCACCATCATCATCGTATCCGACCATGGCTTTCATCCCGACCACTTGCGACCGAAGGAGCTGCCCAATGAACCGGCCGGCCCCGCCGAGGAGCACCGCCCGTTCGGCATATTTGCCGCGCTCGGGCCGGGCATCAAGCAGGACGAACTGGTCTTTGGCGCCAGCCTGCTCGACATCACGCCGACCATCCTGAGCCTGTTCGGGCTGCCCGTGGGCCGGGATATGGATGGCAAGCCCTTGCTTGGCGCGTTGGTAACGCCCAAGGTTGAATACATTGACAGCTGGGATCGCATCGACGGCGATGACGGCCGCTATTGCCGGAAAATGCCGGCGAGCCGGGTCGATGAAAGCGAAGCCCTCAAGCAACTGGCAGAACTGGGTTATATCGAAGACCCGGCCGAGGCAGGTGCCGAAACCACACGCAACACGGTGCGCGAACTGCGCTATAACCTCGCGCGCGACCTGTTTGGGGCCCGCATGTATGGCGAGGCAATCCCGATGTTCCGGGAACTCTGGGAAGAAAATCCGGACCAGAGCCGCTTCGGTCTGAAGCTGTTCGACTGTTATCTTTCCACCGGCCGGCTGCGCGAAGCCCGCGAGACGCTTGACAAGCTCATCGAGCGCAAGAAAACGTACTCACGCAAGGCACAACAGGCCTACGAGGCTGCACTGCGCGACTACGAACAGCAGAAACGCAAGATCGAGGATCTGGATGATGCGTCCTTGCGGCGACTGCAGAAACTGCACCGCAATGCCTCCACCAACGAGGCGACCCTGGCCTATTTGCGTGCGCGGCTGTATCAGGGCGAAGGGAAATACCGGCAGGCCCTGGAGCAACTGGACAAGGCCTCGTCAATCCAGGTACACAATCACCCCTCCCTGAACCAGACCCGCGGCGAGGTATTGATGGCCATGGGCCGCTGGAGCGAGGCGATCGATACCTTCGACAAAATTCTCGCCATGGATCCGGCCAACCCGGTGGCACAGCTCGGCCTGTGCCGCTGCCATCTGGCCCGCAAGGGCGAGGCCGATAAAGCCCTCCTGGCTGCCCGGCGCTGCCTGGGCCTGGCCTACCACAATCCACGTGCGCATTTTCTGTGCGGCGTCGCGCTGCAGCGCATGAATCGGGCACAGGAAGCAAAGCGGGCCTACGAAACCGCCATTGCCCAGAGCCCGATATTCCCCGCCGCGCACCGCCGCCTTGCACGCCTGTATCGCCTTGTATTCATGGAAGCGGAAAAGGCCAACGAACACATCGCGCTCGCGCGAGCTGCACGCAAGCGCATCGAGGCCTTCCAGGCCGGCGAATACCTGCCCTCCCACTCGGACAAACCGCTGGAAGCCGACACCGTGGCTTCCTTGTCGGATCTGGATTGTGGATCGAAGCTGGAATACTTGCCGCCGTTGCCAAATGACAGCATCACCATTGTCTCCGGACTCCCACGCTCCGGCACGTCCATGATGATGCAAATGCTCGAAGCGGCTGGACTACCCATACTGAGTGACGGCAACCGCCCGGCCGACGCCAGCAACCCGCTCGGCTATTACGAACATGAAGCCATCAAGAAGATGGCGCGAGATTCCACCTGGGTGGAAGCCGCCCGCGGGAAGGCGGTAAAGATCATCGCCCAACTATTGCCCTACCTCAGGGCGGGAGAGCACTATCGCATCATTTTCATGGAACGCCCCCTGCGCCAGGTGATCGCCTCGCAAAGCGACATGCTGAAGCGGCTTGGGCGCAACGGCAGCCGGCTGTCGTCACACCGTCTGGCCGAGACCTACTTGAAACAGATCGACGGCGTGCGCAGGACACTGGAAAGCTTCGAAAGCCAGCCGGAAATACTGGTCGTGAACTTCGACCAGGCGCTGTCCGACCCCGGGAAAATCGCCGCACGGGTAAATCGCTTTCTGGGCGGCCACCTTGACGAAAGCGCCATGGCCAGGGCCGTTTCACCCAACTTGCGGAACCACCATGCCCGTTAGTATCAGCCCGGGCCCACCCTGTCGCTCACCCTTGAAAAATGGGCCCAGAGCGTTTGCGCCATAACGCCCTGATATTCTCCGGCAACTCGCGCGACCACAATATCCACCACGGAACTCCTGATCCACCGCCCTTCGATAGACACCAGTGCGCCCTCTTTCAGCTCTTTCTCGATCATGAACTCTGGCATGTGGCCCCAGGCCATGCCGTGAACGATGATTGATTTCTTCGTATGTTGGTCGGCCACGGTGATGCAGTGCGCGTCATCAAGAACAAAATGGTTTTCCTTCTCACCTTTTCTGGCAGTATCGCGAATGATGCACTGGGTATAAGGCCTGAGCGCGGCGTACCGCGTATCGCCGTCAGGCTCGAACGTGAGAAAACCCGGCGCAACCACCGGTATGATTCTCACCTGGTCGATCTTCTGGCATTCAAAGCGAGGATCAGACGGATCGACATGGTGAATGATCAGGTCCACTTCCCCGTCCAGCAGGCGTTCACGGGGGCCAGAAAGATTTTCAAAATCCAGGTCGAGTTGAACCTGGGGGTGCTGTTGGGCAAAACCGCGCAATACCCGCAGCGTCTTGCCAAGTGGTGTGACATCGCCGATCACGATATGCAGCCTGGCCTCGTGGCCCTCTTGAAGAAAGCCCGCCAGGCGCTCCAGCCCGGCCTGCTCGCTCAATACCCGCAAGGCGTGTTTGTAGAAGGCCTCTCCCGCTTCGGTCAGGCGCGTGCGATACCCGGATCGGTCAAACAGGGTGAAGCCGATTGCCTCTTCCAGGCTGCGCATCAGGTTGATCACACTGGGATGGCTTCTGTGCAAAATCCTGGCTCCGGCCTGGAAACTGCCTCCGCGTACCACGGCATCGAGCGTCTGGAGCTGTTTTAGAGAGATCATTTCCCTTATATTACATTGTTTGTTCATTTTTTGTACTTTAATCCTACATTGCTCCCACTCACTATGTCTTCCTCACCCACCAAGCGGAGCAGCACAACATGAAAGCGATCGTAATCAAGGCCTACGGCGGTCCCGAACAGCTGGTGATGAAGGAAATTCCGGATCCGCAGCCCCGGGCGGGGGAGGTGCTGATCCGGGTCAGGGCGTTTGGCGTCAATCGCGCCGAAACCTATATGCGTCGGGGTGTGTGGGGTGACGTGGCCCGGGTGAGCGGGATCGAGTGTGTCGGCGAAATCGTCGAAGACAGCACCGGACAATCCCGCCCCGGGCAGGTTGTGGCCGCCATTATGGGCGGCATGGGGCGCAGCATAAACGGCAGTTATGCCGAATACGTGACGCTACCAGCCAGAAATGTCTTCCACTTAGAAACCGGGCTGGACTGGGCCGAACTGGCGGCCATCCCGGAATCCTACGCTACGGCATGGAGCTGCTTGCACGATAACCTGTCCTTGCAGGAAGGCAATGTACTGCTCGTCCGGGGCGGGACATCGGCCCTCGGACAGGCTGCCCTCAATATCGCCGCCAACATCAGCAACGTCACAGTTCTTGCCACCACGCGCAAGCCGGGGCATCTGGCATTGCTGGAATCACTGGGGTGTGGCAGCGGCCTGATCGAACAGCCCGAACTCAGCCAGGAAGTCCGCCGGCGCCACCCGGATGGTATCGACGCCGTGATGGATATCATCGGCAATACCACGCTCAAGGACTCCCTGAAGATGGTGAAAAAGGGCGGCAGCGTATGCAATGCTGGTTTTCTGGGCGGAGGGGATCCCATGCTGTTCAATCCGCTCACGGATATGCCATCTTGTGTCAATCTGAACTTCTTCGGCAGTTTCATGTTGGGTAGCAAGGACTTCCCGCTAACCGATATCCCGATGCAAACCATTGTGGATCGCGTTGAGCAGGGAATCTACCATGCCAGACCAGCCCATATTTTTCCGTTCCATGCGGTGGGCAAAGCGCACGAGCTGATGGAGGCAGGCCAAGCCACCGGGAAGATTGTGATTAAGGGGGTTTGATGACGATTCCCGTTCGCCCGGCCATCCAATCGCTCGGTCTCGGGATAAGCCCCAGGGTACGTAACAAGGTGCGCCGCACAAGCAAGGAGATTGGCTGCCCAACATTGTCTCGACATGGCGAAGCGGAAGATGATGGCCCTTCACCATCGCCCCACACGCTACGCCCGCTCATCCCCGCGCAGGCGGGGATCTCGCAACGACTCCGTGGGTAGTATATTCAGATCATACTAAGCCAAACGGTCACAAAGCCTCAAATTCTGAAGTGCCCGATCAATTCACTCATTTTTCTTGAGATACTCATCAACTGACCACCATTTTCGGCGATTTCGTGAACGTGTTGGGCGCTCGACTCGGCCACCTGGTGAATACTGACTACATTCTGGTTGATCTCCTGGGCGACGGCGGCCTGCTCCTCCGCGGCGCTGGCAATTTGCACATTCATCTGGTTGATGGTGGAAACCGCCTGGATGATCGTATCGAGCGAGGTCTCGGCCTTGTTGGCCTGTTTCGCCGTAGCGTGCGCCTTGTTCCTGCTCTCGCCCATGGTGCTTACGGCATTCTGCGAACCGTTCTGCAGGCGTTCGATCATTTCCTGTATTTCCTGGGTGGATTCCTGCGTACGGCTTGCCAAAGTGCGAACCTCGTCTGCCACAACCGCAAAACCACGGCCCTGTTCTCCAGCACGGGCGGCCTCGATGGCCGCGTTCAGCGCGAGCAAATTGGTCTGTTCCGCGATGCTGCGGATTACATCGAGTACCGCCCCGATATTCTCGCTGTCCTGCCGGAGTCTCGTAATTGCCTCACTGGTATTATCCACCTCTGCGGCCAGTTCATTGATCGCCTGGATTGTAACCTTCAATAGCTGGCTGCTGCTGTTGGCCTCGCTATCCGCATTGGACGCAGCATCTGCTGCCAGGGCTGCATTGCGAGCCACTTCCTGCACCGTTGCGGTCATCTGATTCATTGCCGTAACAACACTCGTCACTTCCTTTTCCTGCTTTTCAACGCCACGGCAGGTTTCATTTGTGATCTCCGTCATTCTTGCGGCGGTTTGATACAGCTTCCCCGCCACCTCGTTTACGGGCATGATAAGATTCCGAAGCTGCGAGATCGTGCGTGCCATCGCGGTCTGTAGTTGCCCGATTTCGTCGTTGCGCGTGGTATTGACTTGTACTGTAAGATCACCATCGGCGATGGATCTCAGTGTAACGACTGCGTTGTCCAGGGGACGCATTGCGTGCAGCATATACCAGTAAAAACCCACCATGGCCAGCATGAGAATTGTGCCCGTCACCAGGTAGGCCCAAAAGTTGAATGACTTCTGGCGATCAAAACTCTCGGTGTAGTCCTTTACGCTCACCAAGTGGGCGACAGGCTCTCCCTCGCTGTCCACAATAGGAAGGCTGACCACTGAGTAGACGCTGTCATCAAGCCCGGCCACGTCCACCGTGCGCTTTGACAAGGCTGGCAACTGCAGGTCCAGTCTCTGGAACAGGCTGCGGTCGGTAGCGTATTCCGCCACCCCGGAAGAATCGACGACGAAAACATCAGATGCATCATTCTGCTTGAAATCCGCTATGGCAGCAGTCAGCTCCCGGGCGTAGACACCGGCGCCAATCACCTGTCCACGCATACTGAGCGGGAAGGCAACAATCGCCAGAAGGCGTCCGTCGTCACCGCGCTCAAGCCCACGTGTGATCTTGCCTCCCTTCAGCGCCCGCTCAATAAGATGGGCCCCAGTACGCCCCCTGACGCTTTCCGGCGCGGAAAACAGCAGCTGCCCATCGACATCGGTAATCTGCAAGCGGTCCAGGACACCGGAGGCTTGCAGCAGGTTATAGCTGGTCTGTGCGCTCTCGGCCAACTGCTCCCGATCGAGCCGTTTCAATGCCCGGCGGGTGGCGCGGTCGCGCACCAGGCTGGAAACGCCATTCTCCATGCCATCCATCTGGCTGGCAATAATCTTTCGCCAGAGCACAGACTTGCCATCGGCAACCGCGCTCGCAAAACGGGCGTCGGACTGACTTTGAGAAACCCGCGCGGTAATCGACAATACAATGGCAACCAGCACGGTAATGCTGATGGCCACCAGTGTAATGCGTGCACGTAGCGTCATGCCGGCCGGACTCCAGATTCAGGTAACGACGAATCCCGGATCACTCGACGGGGTAACCCGCCTTTTTCCATTCCGGAAACCCGCCCCTGAAGTAATAAACCTTTGAAAATCCCCAGGAGACCGCGAGGCTGGATGCCTTTGAGCTACGCATGCAACTCGGGCCGTTGCAGTAGATTACCACCGGATCGCCTTTGCCGACCTCCTTGGCCAGGGTTTCCTCGCTAAAGGCGGATTTCACATCAAGATGTACAGCGTCGGGTATACGGCCGGCCTCCCAGTCCTTGTCCTTGCGCACATCGACAAACAAAACACCCTTGTCAAACAATGCCTTGGCGGATTTTGCATCCACCGTAGTGGCTCCGTCGACCGACACCGGTGATATCTTTTCAGCTGCGGCAGTTGAAGTAAGGGCAATGATTCCCAATGCGAGAGCGAAGCGAATCAGGTTTTTCATGAGCATTCTCCCTGCGGTTCAAGTTACGAATCAGTGTTGCGGTATATTGCGCCCACAACAGAAACAGGTCCGGTACCTGCAGATTCGGCCGGATTCGCTCAGCCTTTAACCTGATCGGTAAGAAATCGCGCTGGCCAACTGCCGGCGCGGGCACAGGCGGATCATTCGGAAACCACCATCCTCGTACCAGCCGGCCGCCGAGGGCGGGCTGTTTGGTTTCCGGACCGGAATAAGCCAATCGCGTGAGCGCCCAGGCGAATCCGGCTACTCCAGGCCATTCATCCAGATGTGCACCGCGATACTGGCCGCATAACCCAGGGCAATGGCCCAAGTCCATTTCAGGTGTGCGAAGAACGTATATTGACCCCGCGCCTGACCCATCAGCGCAACACCGGCTGCCGAACCCACCGAAAACAGGCTACCGCCCACACCGGCCGTCAAGGTCACCAAGAGCCACTGGCCATGCGACATATCCGGTCCCATGCTCAGGACTGCAAACATGACCGGAATGTTGTCCACGATGGCCGAGAGCACGCCGACCAGAACATTGGCTACGGTCGCACCCAGTCCTGTATAGAATGTCTGCGACAGCAGTGCCAGGTAACCAAAAGCCCCCAATCCACCCACGCAGAGTACGATGCCATAGAAAAACATGAGCGTATCCCACTCGGCCCGTTTCATGCTGACGAACACATCGAACGGTTTATGGCGCGGCTTGAAGCGCTGGTGCAATTCCTGAAGCACATCGTCACGCTCGACTTCCGGCCCCTCATCGACCCAGCCGCGAAGCTCGCGGCGGCGGATGAAATAGCCGTACACTTTCAGGGCGCCGAGGCCAGTCATCATGCCGAGCATCGGCGGGAGGTGCAGAAAATTATGCAGCACTACAGCGCAGGCAATGGTTAGAAGGAAAAGTGCCACCACCACCAGGCCGCCACGCTTGATCTCGGTACGAGAAGAGCCTGTCGCGCGCGGAAGCTCGGCTGGTACGAAGGCGGACATCAAGGCCGCCGGCACCAGCCAGTTCACGGCGGAAGGCAGGAACAGGGCAAAAAACTCCGAAAACTGCAATACGCCCTTTTGCCACACCATAAGAGTCGTGATATCCCCGAAAGGACTGAAAGCTCCGCCCGCATTTGCGGCCACCACGATATTGATACACGAAAGCGCGACAAACCCCGGATTCCCGCCGCCAATGGACATCACAACCGCCGCCATCAGCAATGCCGTGGTCAGGTTGTCCGCGATCGGGGATATAAAGAACGCCAGCATACCGGTGACCCAGAACACTCTGCGCAAGGAAAACCCGCGCGAGATCAGCCAGTCGCGTAAGGCATCAAAAATCCGCCTCTCCTCCATGGTGTTGATGAAGGTCATGGCTGCCAGCAGGAAAAGCAATAACTCGGCGTATTCCAGTACGTTGTGACGCAGCAGCGTGGATGCCGATTCCTTGTCGCCGACAGTGGCGTAGGCCATGGCCACCAGCACCCAGATCAGCCCCGCCGCCACCATCACGGGCTTGGACTTACGCAAATGCAGCACCTCTTCGACCACGACCAAGACATAGGCGAGCACAAAAAGGACAACAGCCGCAATACCAAACCCGCTGGCGGTAAAATCCTGCTGCTCCGCACCAACAGACGAGGCCCTTGCAAGGCCGGAAAACACCAGAGTCGGAAAGACGACGCCTATCCAGAAATACCAGGATCGTTTCTTCATTGAGTTCATATCCTTATTGGGCAAGGCGGCCCCGCCCCTGCGACAACAGGAGGCTTGAAGCCGCGATGCCTTTACCTTTGCCACAGCCCCAATGTCCCGGGCGAACCTCACCATGGCGATAGCCAGGCTGCCGGAACGAAGGAAACCGGGATCAACCCCAAAAACACCGAAGCGACGTGACCGGGCACCCCACTACGGCATCGATTATTGCCAGCTGGGCGCGTCCTGCACCAAAGGAGCACCCGGGATCCGCCCCCCCATTCCTTCCGGAGTATCCTCCAGTTCGAATACGCGTCGATCGCCGGAAATGAAACTCACCTTACCATTTGCGACATCATACATTCCTCCAACAATCATGATGTCGTCATTTCGTTCCATGTCGCGCAGCACCGGACTTTCGCTTCTGATCCGGTCGATGTTGATACGGATGTTTTCAATTGCAACACGATTCATGAAATCGGCATTGCTTGACGTGCGCAGCCTCGGTTCCCGCGGCTCTTCAACCGCCTCGACCGCAGGCCTGATTTTTCCGATCAGCGTGGTGAGGTTGCCAAGCCGGGCATTATCGCAGGCACCCTTGATAGCGCCGCACCCAGTATGCCCCAGCACAAGAATGAGCCGCGTACCGGCGATCTTGCAGGCAAATTCCAGGCTGCCGAGGATATCCTCATTGATCAGGTTGCCCGCAACACGGACACTGAAAATATCCCCTACACCCTGATCGAAAATGAGTTCCGCAGAAACCCGCGAATCAATACAGCCCAGCACGGTTGCAAACGGCGACTGTCCGCCACCGGTTGCGCGCACCTGCTCCTTGAGATCGCGGTTGATCTTGATATTTTGCTGAAATCTTCGATTCCCCTCCAATAGCCGACCCAGTGCCGCTTCCGGCGAAACCGATCCACGCAAATCCTTTGTCCTCATGTTCATGCTGTCTCTCTCCTCCCGTCCATGAATGAATTGCTTCCTCGCCTGAACTGCATTACCCCTCCATGCTCGTACTGCAGAGCCCGCACCGCCGGTGCGGTTCCATCCGGATGTACTTTTCGCGGGCCGAACGAATGCACATATCCCGAAGCCGCGAAGCTACGCCTGATCTACAACCGACCCATTGAAACTCGTGACAGACCGTAAGAAACAGAAACCCCCGGGCCTGAAGGGGGCTCAGGCCCGATTCCTGCGCTGCAGCCACCTCAGGGAGATGGCAGCGGATCCCCGGAACCGAACGTACCCCCGGGCCTGTTTGGTGACGCACCCGGCTTCTGAATCATACCCAGTGCCTCGCGCAGGGCATCTTCCCGGTTCTTATATACCTGGGCATGCGGTACGTAATCGAAGAATCCGACCCGTTCGAGCATCCGCTCCACTTCGGGGTAGAAACCAACCACCACAACACCCCTGCCAGCAGCCCGTGCGTCGAGCACGATATCGATCAGCGCACGCGTCGCCGTGAAATCGACCTGTATGACATCGGACACATCCAACACCAATACCTGGTAACGATCATAGCGCGCGAGCTGCCGAATCATGTGTTTGGCGGCGCCGAAGCTCAACGGGCCACTGAGATGAAACAGGAGGATCCTGCCATCGGCCATTTTGAGAATCCGGCTCTCCTGCTCTGTGAAGGGATGCTCTTCCTCCTGGCCCTGGTAGGCGCGCATATTGCGCACCTGCAGGTCGACCATACGCTGAAGAAATACCATTGCAGCCATCACCATACCCAGCGCAACAGCGCTGATCAGGTCGACGAGAACTGTCACCAACAGTACGATCACCATCATCAGCACACCGGCAAATGGAGCGCGATGAAGCCGCTTCAGATAATCCCAGTCGATGATATCGGTACCCACCTTGATGAGAATGCCCGCCAGCACCGCGTGGGGAATATACTGCGCAATCGATCCCGCCCCCAGCACCATAGTGAGCAGAATCACGGCATGTAGTGCACCCGACAGCGGCGTGCGGCCGCCGGCATTTACGTTGACGACCGTACGCATGGTCGCACCCGCGCCGGCCAGCCCACCGAACAGACCGGCAATGGTGTTACCGATACCCTGCCCGATCAGCTCACGGTCCGAATCGTGCAGGCTGCGAGTCACGTTGTCGGCAACCAGTGAAGTCAGCAGGGAATCGATGGCACTGAGGGCAGCCAGTGTCAGCGCCGACAAAACCATCTCGCCCAGCAGGGGAAATTCGATCACCGGCATTCGAAAGGACGGGAAACCGGTCGGAATAGGGCCTAGCACAGTCGCGCCACCCAGCATGGAAACAGTCTTTCCTCCGACTTCCTGCGTTATGACATCCCCACCGGTAAACAAATAGAGCGCAAGTGTACCGACCGCCAGCGCCAGAAGTGGCGGCGGTACCAGCCGGCCGATACGGGACGGTGTCAGGTAAACAATTGCCAGAGACAACAAGCCGAGCAGGCTCGCATCCCTCACCGGATCTGACACAAAGCCCGGCACTGCCTGTGCCGCGAGCAACGGCTTGGATGGCGCGACATGGCCCAGCAGCGGGCCGATCTGCAACAGGATAATGATAACCCCGATACCACTCATAAAACCGGATACGACAGGGTGGGGAATCAGGTTGATGTACTTCCCGATCCGCAGCAGGCCGAACAGAATCAGGAACAGCCCCCCCATTACCACCACAGTAAAGGCCAAGGCAGCGCCTGCCGCCGGGTCCGCTGGATACATGGCCGTGTACTTGGTGAAGATTGCCGCCATAACCACGGTCATCGGGCCGGTTGGGCCCGACACCTGGGAAGGCGTACCGCCAAACAGGGCCGCAAAAAATCCTACAAAAATGGCACCGTACATTCCGGCCACAGGCCCTGCCCCCGAAGAGACACCAAAAGCCAGCGCAAGTGGAAGCGCCACAATCGCAGCCGTCAAACCACCGTAGATATCACCGCGAACATTATTGAAGTGCAATCCGTGAAAAAGTTTCATCTCGCTATCCCTGTCCGTTAGTTTCCATTTCGACGCCGTTATACTTTACTTTTTTGACACTACCCGAAAGCGCTGCAACCAAGCCTTCTGGCACCTTAAAACACGTTAATTCGGCGTTAAGTGGAATTAAACTACTCAAGCCCGGAACAGGTTTCAAGCCCCAACACAAAATTTTTTTCAGGACAATGTGCGCAGCAGTACGCCAGCACAAAAACTGTCGCCAATGCACAATAGGTGGCGCCGAACCCTCTGTATCATAGGCTCCAGATATACTGTGTTTTTGTACAGTCGTAGACTTGTTTAAACGGGCATTACCGCGCCAAACGATGGCAGTGCGCGTTGACTGGATCTCGATCTGGCCCACCGGACGTACTTCCAAAGCCAATGCAAGCGGCTGTGTGTTTGGATGAAGACGAGCGCGGATATTGCCAATCACACCTGTTGCGCGCAACGCGACCAGCCGGACACGGTCGCACGTGCCAAAAGCACACCCTGGTTCCCGCTCCCGGCGATACTATTACCCCATCGTTGCATAAATTCCCGTCTCCAAAGCCCGGAAACCCTGTAAATAAAGTTGTTTGAGGCTAATGTCCGCCTGTTGTCAGATCTCACCAACGGTGAACTTCTGCGACAGCTCATTTCAGCC
>DRNU01000039.1 GCA_011374975.1 Gammaproteobacteria bacterium
GCATTGCTGGCGGCGAGCAACCTGGCGTTTTACCTGGGCGTGAGCGGCTACCTGCAACAGGGTGTCAGCTGGGGCCTGTACTCCGGCCTGTACCTTGTGATGGCGCTGATTTTCATGCTCAGCCGCCGGGTGTTGCCGTTCTTTATTGAGAAAGGTGTCGGCTACGCGGTCACCCTGCGTAACAGCAGATACGTGGATATCGCCAGCCTGGTGCTGTTCGTCGTGTTCTGGATCGCCGACCTGGTTGCGCCGAACGGCGTGCTGGTAGCGCTGCTGGCGGCCGGCCTGTTCGCCCTGCACCTGTGGCGCTGGCTGGGCTGGCATACGCCCGGCATCTGGCGCCAGCCGCTGCTGTGGAGCCTGTTCCTGGCCTATGCGGCCTTCATTGTCGGTTTCGGGCTGAAGGCGGCGGTGTATTTCGCCGGCCTGTCACCCTACCTGGCCGTGCACGCCTTTGCGGTGGGGGGGATCGGCCTGACGACACTGGGCATGATGGCGCGTATCTCGCTCGGCCATACCGGGCGCAACGTGTTCGAGCCACCCGCGGCATTGCCCGCGGTCATGCTGCTGCTGGCGGCAGCGCTACTGGTGCGCGTGCTGTTACCGATGCTGTTTGCCGCCCAGTACGGTCTGTGGATTATGCTGTCACAGGGGTTGTGGATCGCCGCCTTCCTGGTGTTCCTGGTGCTGTACACTCCGATTCTCACGCAACCGCGAGTAGACGGGCAGGACGGCTAGGCGGAGCTGGCGCGGCGGGAATTTTGCGCTACACCGGCAGACATGCCGCATCGACATCCCAAACAAAAATACCAACTGTACTGGCACGAGAATCTTCAATACCTCGCTGTCCTGCTGGGCATCTGGTCCCGCGTGTCCTGCCTGTTCGGTATCCTGCTGGTCGATGAACTCGACCAGATCCGCATCCGCGGTTTCGGGCAATTCCTGCCGGAGCGGTTCGACGGGCTCAACCAGGCGCCGGGATCCGCTGCCTATACCGACGGCAGCAAGTCCACCCTCGATGTGTTTTATATAACCGCCGCGCTGATGGTGGGTACAGCCGGTCTGCCGCACGTGATCCCGGTGTAAAACTATTCCCGGCCGGCAGCAAGGCTGTCAGTCAGTTCCGCAAGGCTGTCGGCGGCAATTTCCCGTACCGTCGCATCGGGGTCATCACCCAGTTTTTGCAATGCCGGCAGAGCATCCGGGCTGTGGCTCAGTGCCAGGAAATGGCTGGCATCGGCGCGTATGCCCGGGTCCTCGTGTTGTGCCAGTTGCAGCAGGGCGGGCAACTGTTCCTGTAACTGCGCACTGCCGGCATAGTCCTCCAGCACCGCACTGATACCGATGCGTACCGTCAGGTCGGTGTCGGGGTCTCCCGCCAGTGCCAGTAATGCCGCGATGTGCTGCGGGTGGTGGCGAACCGTGGACAGCACATGCGGCAGCTGGCCCTGCTTCAGCAGTTCAGTGTAATACGTTGCCAGCCCGTCGGGACGCATGGCGCGTTGCGCCCATTCCTTCAACTCGGCGGGCGTATGCAGCCCCGCCAGTTCGAATTCACCGATGCGGAACCAGGGGACGCTACGCACCCCGAGCTGGCCGGCGATATCCGGACGGACGCCGATATTGACCACTTCGAGCCGGCCGATCTGCCCCTTTTTCACCAGCTCGCCAAGACCCTGCAGCAGCGTGGGGCAGTGCGGGCACTGGCTGGTCATCAGCAGCAGGGCATCGGGCGGTGTTGTCATGTCGTGTTCCATAGTCCCGGATAATGCAACAACAGGCGCAGGAGATAAACAGCACATGAGGGTGCTTTCCCCGCCCGTGGCCGCGCTGCTATGATGCAACGCCGATCCCGGACATGGAGGTGCTTACATGGATTTCAAGACGATCCCGCCCTTGCTGATTCTCACGCTGCTCGTTTCTGCCTGCTCCTCGTTCTCGCACACCAACATAAAGCAGTCTGATATCGAATCTGAACCGGGCAGGGCGACATTCGATATCAGCGCCGGGCGTGGCGATCCCGGCATGCTGGTCATTATGTCCCTGTCGGGTGGCGGCAGCCGCGCCGCCTACCTGTCTGCCAGCGTGATGCTGGGGCTGGAGGAGGTGTTTGCGCAGGAGAATATCAACCTGTTGCACGAGGTGGACGCGATTTCCTCGGTGTCGGGCGGCTCGTTGCCGGCGGCCTACTACGCGATTTCCTCGGATGCCGGGGATCAGCCCGCCGTGTATGGCCGGGTCTGGGATGAAGCCACCGTGAAACGGCAGATGAAGAAGGATTACATCCGCAAGTGGTTCGGTAACTGGTTCTGGCCCACCAATATCGGCAAGTTCTGGTTTACCGCCTATGACCGTAGCGACATCATGGCGCAGACCTTTGCCGACAACATGTACGATAACCTGAACAGCCTGCCGCCGGGCCGCGACCTGACCCTGGGCGACATGCTCGACTCCCGGCCGTACCTGGTCCTCAATTCAACCAACGGGACCGTTACGCCATCGCCCGCCGATGGAGACGCTGCAGTGCAGGAGGACCCCGCGCGGCAGTTCGGCGGCCGCTTTACCTTCACCAGCCGGGATTTCGGCAGTATAGACTCGGATATCAACGACTACTCGCTGGCCCGGGCGGTCATGGCAACCGCAACATTCCCGGCGGTTTTCAACTATATGACCATGCAGGATTACGCCCTCAGTGACGCCCCGGGGTGCACCGAAAAATGCGACCGGTTCGTGCATGTGTTCGATGGTGGAAACGCTGACAACCTGGGTCTGGAGAGTGTGTCGGACATGCTGGATGCGCTGCCCTGCGAGGGGGGTAATTACGACCGGCTGGTCGTCATACTGGTCGATGCCTTTACCGGCAACAGTGGCATCAGCAATAAAAAAGCCGACCCGCGAAATGGCTTCGATTTTGTGGTCGATACCAATTTTCTCGAAGCCACGGACAGCCTGCTCTCGGCCAACCGGGAAGAAAAAATCGAACATTTCGTGGACAAGTTCAAAACCCGCTGCAGCGATCCCGCAAAATCGATCTTTTACCATATCCAGTTTGCAGACATCAGAGATGACGACCTGCGGCGCAACCTCAACCGGATAAAAACCGATTTCAGGATCAGCGATGAGGACAGCGGGTATATAGACACCGCCGTTGACCAGTTACTGACCC
>DRNU01000040.1 GCA_011374975.1 Gammaproteobacteria bacterium
AGCGCAAACGCCTGCGCAAGCGCCCGCTGCTGGCGTGGAGTTTTGGCGGGCTGGTGATGTTGTGTACCTTGATCCCGGTGATCAACTTTATCGTCATGCCGGCGGCGGTGGCCGGGGCGACAGCGATCTGGGTCAGGGAAGAGTCGCTGAATAAAGATACAAAAAAGAGGTCATGACGAGGTTTGAGGTAAAGCAGGGGCTCTCCAGGAGGGGCTGCGGAGCGCCAGCAACGCCGCCCCATAAGCCGCCTCCTGCTGTTGCGCCCGTGATACCGGCACATTCAGCAACTGCTCACGAATAGCCATCCAGCCGCTATTCACAGCACCACCGCCGACCGTCAAGACCTCACGCGGGTAAGGCGCCCCGAGCTCCGCCAGCAGCCTGTAGCCACGCTGTTCAATATGAGCCAGTCCTTCCAGTATCCCCTGAAAAAATTCCCTGTCCGAAGCCGGGCGCGGTTCCAGGCGCGGTTCCAGCGCAGGGTCGTTGACCGGAAAACGCTCACCATGCCCCGGCAGCGGGTAGTAGTCCAGGCCGGTGAGCCGCTGCGGTTGCAGCAGGCGTGTGTAGCGATGGATATCGCAGTTGTTGAACAGTTTGCGTAACACGGTGCCGCCGGCGTTGGAGGCGCCACCCACCAGCCAGCGCTCACCGAGACGGTGACTGTAGACGCCGTAGCGCGCATCGAACACTGGCTGGTCCGAGAGCACCTTGACCACCAGGGTGCTGCCCAGCACGGTGACCGCCGTGCCGTTACGTTGTGCGCCGGTGGCGATAAACCCGGCCGTGCTGTCCGTGGTGCCCGCCACCAGCGTGGTTGCTTCCGGCCAGTTCCAGCGCTCCGCAAGATCCGCGCGCAGCGTGCCGACAGGTGTGCCGGGCGGCAGGACTTCCGGCAACTGCACCGGCTGTACATCCAGTTGCTGCAACCAGTCCGGCCAGCAGCGTCGCAGCGGGTCATAGCCTGCTTTCAGGGCGTTGTTCTCGTCACTGACGCCGAACCTGCCGCTCAGCCTGCCGACCAGCCAGTCCGCCTGGTGCAGTGCCAGGTACGGGGTCGCGTCGGGCAGGGTGGTGCGCAGGTGCAGCAACTTTGCCAGGCTGGAGCTTGCACCCCGCGCCGCGCTGTCCGGCGGGGCAGCCGCGGCGATGCGTTCCGCCTCGGCAAGCGAGCGCGCATCGTTATACATCAGCCCCGCTGTCAGCGGCGTGCCGTCAGGCGTGCACAGCAACAGGGTTGAGGAGGTGGCGTCCAGCGTGATGCGGCTGACCCGCGCGGTATCGAACTGCCGGGATAACGTGTCGAGCGCTTCACAAAGTGCCTGCCACCAGACCTCCGGGTTCTGCTCGACCCTGTTGCCGTCACGTTGTGGCGCCGGCAAGGGTGTGGATGCCTGGGCAAGAATGTTCGCGCGCTCATCAGTCGCGCAGGCGCGACAGGCCGAAGTCCCGACATCAATCCCGATAAAAACCTGCATGTTTTTCTATGGATACCCAGGATTATTAAAAAAATAGACAGGTTGGTTCCACATTGCATGATTGAATAATCAATCGAGTCTGACCCCATTGAAATGCAAACGGTCATCATCCCGGCGCAGGCCGGGATCCATGTCAGGGCAACTCGACTTTCGGCGCCGCCTGCCAGGCCGGGTCCCGGTGCTCCGCCACCACCGTGGTATAGATGCCGCCGCGCACGTTGAACTCCGCCGTCAGGCGCATGAAGCGCGGCTGGCAGACTTCCACCAGCCGGTCGAGGATCTGGTTGGTGACATCCTCGTGAAATGCGCCCTGGTCACGGAACGACCAGATATACAGTTTCAGTGCTTTCAGCTCCACGCACAGCTGGTCCGGCACGTATTCCAGGTCCAGCACGGCAAAATCCGGCTGCCCGGTTTTCGGGCACAGGCAGGTGAATTCCGGCATGCGGATGCGAATCGTGTAGTCGCGGGCGGGATGCGGATTGGGAAAAGTTTCGAGGTCGGTGCTGGGTTGGGTAGACATGCGCGCACCATACCCGAACGGGCCGGAAGCTGACAAGTTTCAGGGGAACAGGCAGTTGCCTGCTCAATGTCGAAAGTAGGTGTGGAGCCGGGGGTGGACATACCGTCATTCCGGCGCAGGCTGGAATCCATGCGGCCTGAGGAATCCTGGGTTCCGGCCTGCGCCGGAATGACGTGTACGTTTTTTGTCCATGCTGAAATTGCAGGCCATCTGCATTCGCCGAGAGGGCTGTCAAGTCTTGTCACCGGGGGTGCGGATGGGTATCGTTCGCGGATGCGGCTAAGCAAGCTCAAACTTTCTGGTTTCAAGTCCTTCGTCGATCCCACCACTATCCATTTTCCGTCCGATCTGATCGGCGTGGTGGGACCGAACGGTTGCGGCAAGTCCAATGTGATCGACGCGGTGCGCTGGGTGATGGGGGAGACCTCCGCCAAGCACCTGCGCGGCGACTCCATGGCGGACGTTATCTTCAATGGCTCGAATGCGCGCAAGCCGGTGGCGCAGGCCTCGGTGGAACTGGTGTTCGATAATTCGGACGGCGGCATCGGTGGCCAGTACGCCAACTACAGCGAGATCGCGCTGCGCCGCCAGGTGTCGCGCGACGGCCAGTCCTCCTATTTCCTCAATGGCACCCGCTGCCGGCGGCGCGACATCACCGACATTTTCCTCGGCACCGGGCTGGGCCCGCGCAGCTACTCCATCATTGAACAGGGCATGATCTCGCGCCTGATCGAGGCGCGGCCGGAAGACCTGCGGGTGTTTTTCGAGGAAGCGGCAGGCATTTCCAAGTACAAGGAACGCCGCAAGGAAACCGAAAAACGCATTCGCCATACCCGGGATAATCTCTCAAGACTTAATGACTTGCGGGAAGAAATTGAGAAACAACTTGAGAAGCTGAAACGCCAGGCGCGTTCCGCCGAACGTTTCAAGGAACTGCGCGAGCAGGAGCGCCGCGTCAAGGCCGAGCTGATGACGTTGCGCTACCAGCTGCTGCACGAGGAGAGCGCCGACCGGCGCCGGAAGATCAAGGAGGGCGAAACCCGCCTTGAAGCCCTGACCGCCGAATTACGTGCCGTTGAGTCCGCGCTGGAAAAGGGCCGCGAGGAACATATCGAGGCGTCGGAGCGATTCAACGAGGTGCAGGGCCGTTACTACGAGCTCGGTGCCGAGGTGGCGCGCGTCGAGCAAGCTATCCAGCACGGCAAGCAGACGCGCAACACGCAGCGCGAGGAGCTGGAAAAAACCGAGCAGGCCTGGAACGAAGTCCAGGCGCACATCAAGGTCGACAGTCAGCGGCTCGAACAGCTGGCCAAAGAGCTCACCGACATCAAGCCGCGGCGCGAACAGGCCACGGCCCGTGCCGAGGCGTCGCGCACCGCGCGCGCCGAGGCCGAGCAGCAGATGCAGGCCTGGCAGACGGACTGGGACAGCTTCAACGCGCGCACCAATGAATGCTCGCAGACCGCGCAGGTGGAACGCACCCGCATCGATCACCTGGAACGCCACCTGACCCAGCTGGCGCAGCGTCGCGAGCGCATCGAGCAGGAACAGCAGCAGCTCGACAGCCAGGCGCTGGAAACCGAAATCAGCGAACTGGAAACCCAGGCCGGCGAGCGCCAGCAGCGCGCGCAGCAATTGCAGGAACAGCTGGAGCAGTTGCGCAACCGTATCGACAGCCTGCGTGAGTCGAGCCGTACCCAGCAGCACGAACTGAACTCCGTACAGAACGAACTGCAGTCCCTCGGCGGCCGGCTGGCCTCGCTACAGGCCTTGCAGCAGGCGGCACTGGGCGAGGGCGAAGGCGTGGTCAACCAGTGGCTGCAGGACCAGGGCCTGCAGGATGCACCGCGACTGGCCAAACAACTGGATGTCGACAGCGGCTGGGAACGCGCGGTGGAGACGGTGCTGGGCTTCTACCTGGAAGCCGTGTGCGTGCCCGACCTCGATGCGGTGGCCGATACCCTGTCCGGGTTGAAGCAGGGCTCGCTGTCCGTGATCGATACACAGGCGTCGACCCAGGCGCAGGCGTCCACCACGGCCACGCTGCTGTCTACCAAAGTACGTGCCCCCTGGTCGCTGGACGGCCTGCTGGATGGCGTTTATGCGGCTGACTCCCTGTCCGAAGCCTTGCAGCTGCGCGCACGTCTGGCGCCGCATGAGTCCGTGGTGACAGCGGACGGCGTGTGGGTCGGCAGCAACTGGCTGCGCGTCGCACGCGACGAGGATGCCAAGTCCGGCGTCCTCGAACGTGAGAAAGAAATCAGCAAGATAGAAGAACAACTTAAAGAGAAACAAGAGAAGATCGCCACCCTCGAAGCCGGCCTGGAACTGAGCCGCGGCGAGCTGCAGGACGCCGAGGCGCAACGCGAGGAACTGCAGGTAGAGGCCAACCAGGCCCACCGCCAGTTCAGCGATGCCCGCGCCCAGTACGAGGCGCGCCGCACCCGGCTGGAGCAGTTGCACACGCGCAGCGCCGCGCTGCACAAGGAAGCCGGGGAAATCGGCGAGCAGCAGGACGAAGAAACCGCGACGCTCGATGCGGCGCGCAAACGCCTGCACGAAGCGCTGGCCAGCCTGGAAACGCTGGCCGATGAACGCGAACAGCGCCAGGCGGAACGCGAGCGCCTGCGCACGGCGCTGGATACCGCCCGCAGCGAGGCGCAGCGCGACCGTGACGCGGCCCATGAGCTGGACCTGCGTTACCAGTCGCAACACACCGAACAGGAAACCACCACCCAGAACCTGGAACGCATGCGCGGCCAGCAGGCCCATCTACAGCAGCGCCGCGACGAACTGCGCAAGGCGCTGGCCGATGGCGAAGCCCCGCTCAAGGCGATGGATGAAGAACTCGCCGAGAAGCTGGAAAAACGCCTCGCGGTCGAGACCGAACTGGCCGCCGAACGCCGCAAGGTGGAAGAAATCGAGCACCGCCTGCGCGAGGAAGAACAGCAGCGCCACCGCAAGGACGAGGCCGCGCAGCAACTGCGCGAGGCCCTGAACCAGGAAAAAATGGCCTGGCAGGAGATCAAGGTGCGCGGCGAGACCCTGCTGGAGCAGATCGGCGAAAGCGGCTTCGAGCTGGCGCAGCTGGTCGAGGAACTGGACGAGGATGCCAGCGTCGACGCCTGGGCGGAGGAGGCCGAACGCCTCGCCACCCGTATCCAGCGGCTCGGCCCCATCAACCTCGCCGCCATCGAAGAATACGAAGAACAGTCCGAGCGCAAGGTCTACCTGGATGCCCAGCATGCCGACGTCACCGAGGCACTGGAGACGCTGGAAAACGCCATCCACAAGATCGACCGCGAGACCCGCACCCGTTTCAAGGAAACCTTCGACAAGGTCAACAGCGGTTTGCAGGCCATGTTCCCGCGCCTGTTCGGTGGTGGCCACGCCTACCTTGAAATGACCGGCGATGACCTGCTGGACACCGGCGTGACTGTCATGGCGCGCCCGCCCGGCAAGCGCAACAGCACCATCCACCTGCTGTCCGGCGGCGAGAAAGCCCTGACCGCGGTGGCGCTGGTATTTTCCATCTTCGAGCTCAACCCGTCGCCGTTCTGTATGCTGGACGAGGTCGACGCACCGCTCGACGATGCCAATGTCGGCCGCTTCTGTAACATGGTGAAAGAGATGTCCGAGCGCGTGCAGTTCGTCTTCATCACGCACAACAAGATCACCATGGACCTTGCGCATCAGTTGACCGGCGTGACCATGCACGAACCGGGCGTCTCGCGCCTGGTGACGGTCGACGTCGACGAAGCGGTACAACTCGCGGCAGTCTGATGAATGACCTGCGCCTGATCCTGTTACTGTTCGGTGCCGGGGTCATACTCGCGATCTACGCCTGGACGCGCTTCCAGGCCCGGCCCCGCAAGACCCGCACCCGCGCCGAACACCACCCCGCGCCACACAAGCTCGAACCCGATGAACCGGGTGACGACGCTATCGAAAAAGAACTGGCGCGCATGGAGCAGCTGATTTCAGGACTGGACGCCCAGCCGGTCAGCGCGGATGTGGAACGGCTGCTGGTTATCTCTGTTGTTGCGCCGCAGGGCGGGGTGTTTGCCGGCGCCGTGCTGCGCGCCGCGTTCGAACACAACAAGCTGCAGTTCGGCGAGCACGGCATCTTTCACCGCATCACCTTCTCCTCGGGCCGTGAGCTCTCGGTCTTCGGCGTGGCCAACCTGGTCAAGCCCGGCAGCTTCGAGCCTGAACAAATGAACGCGTTCTCCACGCCGGGCATCACCCTGTTCCTGCAACTGCCCGGCCCGCTGGATGCCGTGGAGACCTTCGACGACTTCGTGCACACCGCCGAACGCCTGGCCGTGGAACTCGGCGGCGAACTGCGTGACCAGAAACAGTGTGTGCTGACCCACCAGGCATTGATGCAGATTCGCGAGGGCATCGTCGAAGATCAGTTTCGTCGTAAGGTCGCATCATAAAGACACAGCAACAGCAGGGCAGCCCGGCGCAACGTGCGGCACAACTGCGCGAACAGATCCAGCTGCATAACTACCATTACTACGTGCTCGACGACCCGCAGATACCGGATGCCGAGTACGACCGCCTGCTGCGCGAACTCCAGGCCCTGGAGCAGGCGCATCCCGAACTGGTTACCCCGGATTCCCCCACCCAGCGGGTCGGCGCCGAGCCGCTGGAAGGCTTCGGCGAAGTGCGCCACGAAGTGCCGATGCTGTCGCTGGACAATGCCTTCGATGACGAGGAACTGGCCGAGTTCGACCGGCGTGTGCGCGAACGTCTTGAAGTGGATGAAGTGGAATACACCGCCGAACCCAAGCTCGACGGCCTGGCGGTCAGCCTGCTGTACGAGCAGGGCGTCCTGGTGCGCGGCGCCACGCGCGGCGACGGCAGCACCGGCGAAGACATCACCCAGAATGTGCGCACCATCGACTCCATCCCGCTGCGCCTGATCGGCAGCGGCTACCCGCAACGCCTGGAAGTGCGTGGCGAAGTGTTCATCTCGCACGCGGGTTTCCGCAAACTCAACGAACAGGCGCAGCAACAGGACCAGAAACCCTTCGTCAACCCGCGCAACGCCGCCGCCGGCAGCCTGCGCCAGCTGGACCCGAAAGTGACTGCGCAACGGCCGCTGGAGATCTACTGCTACGGCGTCGGCCTGGTGGAGCAGGGCAGCCTGCCGGACCGGCACAGCGACATCCTGCAACAGCTGCGCGAGTGGGGGTTGCGCGTCTATGCCGGTATTCAGCGTGTCACAGGCCTGTCCGGTTGCGTGGATTTCTACCGCACCATGGAAAAAAAGCGCGACAGCCTGCCGTTCGATATCGACGGCGTAGTGTTCAAGGTCGACCGGCTGGATTACCAGCAACAGCTGGGGTTTGTGGCACGCGCGCCGCGCTGGGCGATTGCGCGCAAGTTCCCGGCCCAGGAAGAACTGACCCGGGTGCTGGATATCGACGTACAGGTCGGCCGTACCGGCGCCATCACACCGGTCGCGCGCCTGGAACCGGTGTTCGTCGGCGGCGTCACGGTCACCAACGCCACGCTGCACAACGAGGACGAAGTGCGGCGCAAGGATGTGCGCGTCGGCGACACCGTGATCGTGCGCCGCGCCGGCGATGTCATCCCCGAAATCGTATCCGTCATCCTCGAAAAGCGTCCCGCAAAAACCAGACCCTTCGTTATGCCGACGCAATGCCCGGTGTGCGGTTCCGACATCGAGAAAACAGAAGGTGAGGCGGTAGCGCGTTGCAGCGGCGGCCTGTATTGTGAAGCGCAGCGCAAAGAGGCGATCAAGCACTTCGCCTCGCGCCGCGCCATGGATATCGAAGGGCTGGGTGACAAGCTGGTGGAACAACTGGTGGAACGCAAGCTGATCGACGACGTTGCCGGGCTCTATGACCTGACGGTGGGGCAACTGGCGGGGCTGGAGCGCATGGGTGAAAAGTCTGCGCAGAACCTCGTCGAGGCGCTGGAAAAGAGCAAGCACACCACGCTGGACCGTTTCCTGTACGCGCTGGGTATCCGCGAAGTTGGCGATGCCACCGCGCGTATCCTGGCGGCCGAGTTCGGCAGTCTCGATGCGCTGCAACAGGCGACGCAGGAACAGCTGGAAGCGATACACGATATCGGGCCGGTGGTGGCGCAACACATCGTGCAGTTCTTCCGCCAGCCGCATAACCAGGAGGTGATTGCACGCCTGCTGGCCGCCGGTATCGATTGGCCACCCGTGGAGCGCACGGCCCACCAGCCGCTGCGGGGCAAGACCTACGTGCTGACCGGGAGCCTGTCAGGCATGACGCGCGATGAAGCCAAACAGAAGCTGCAGGCGCTGGGCGCCAAAGTGTCCGGCAGTGTGTCGAAGAAAACCACGGCGGTCATCGCCGGGGAAAAGGCCGGCTCCAAACTGGCGAAAGCCGAAACGCTGGGCGTGCCGGTACTGTCGGAGGAAGAACTGGTGGAGTTACTGGAACACTGATGAGCAAAGCACCGGACAACCTCCTGTTGCGCCTGCTGGGTATTGAACTCAGCCCGGTCAGCCACACCGAGCGCCTGCTGTCCGCGCTCGGCGGGTTCCTCGGCATCTACGGCATCCTGCAGATCAGCACCGCCTTCGTCAGCCCGGGTGCCGCGGCACTCATCGTGGCCTCCATGGGCGCGACCGCCGTACTGTTGTTCGCCGTGCCGCACGGCCCCCTGTCCCAACCCTGGCCGGTGATCGGCGGCCACCTCGTGTCGGCGGTCATCGGCGTGACCTGCGCAAAACTGGTGCCGGACACCCTGCTGGCCGCGGCCCTCGCCGTGGGGCTGGCGATCGGCATCATGCACTACCTGCGTTGTATCCATCCCCCCGGCGGTGCCAGCGCACTGGCCGCCGTAGTCGGCGGGGAGAGCGTGCATGCACTTGGGTTCCAGTTTGTAATCACGCCGGTTCTGCTGAACGTGCTGGTGATCGTGACTATCGCGCTGTTGTTCAATTCACCTTTTGCCTGGCGCCGCTATCCCGCCGGCCTGAAAAAGAAACCGCCACCTGCCGACGAACCCCAGTCGCCGCAGCGTGCATCGATATCACACGAAGACCTGGTGTATGCCCTGCACGAAGTGGATTCCTTCATTGATATTTCAGAGCAGGACCTGCTGGCGATATACGAACTGGCGACCCGGCGATCGCTGACCCAGCAGATAACCCCGGAGGAACTCGAACTGTGGCATTACTACAGCAACGGGCGCTATGGCACAGAATGGTCGGTACGCCAGATTGTCGATGAGTCGCACGCAGACGGTGACATGCTCATCTTCAAGGTGCTGGCGGGGGACGGGCGACGCTCGTCAGGTGTGGCCACGCGTGAGGAATTCGCCCGCTGGGCCAAGCACGAAGTCTACCGCGATGACGAGAACTGGCGCCGGGTCACGCCGGAGACTGATTGATGCAGGGCGCGGCACATGTCGGGTGAGGTTCAGTACTGGCCCCTGCTGATGGGCTGGACGGTGGTCGTGCTGTTACTGCTGTACGGCTGGAAACGCCCGGCGGTGATTGCCGCGGCCGGCATGACCATCGTAACCTATGCTGTCTTGTCTGTCGGGATGGGTGGATCATAGAAAAACAGATTCGCAAGGCCGAACGTTACCTCAGGCGCACCGATCCGGTGCTGGCCGAAGTGATACAGCGGCATGGCCCCTGTACCCTCATGCGCGACCCACAGCCGCATTTTCATACCCTGGTGTGGGCCATTATCAACCAGCAGCTTTCGGTAAAGGCGGCACAGACCATTGCGGCGCGCCTGCAAGCGCACGTCGGTGCAGAGCTGTTCGAGCCGCAACAGTTTCACCGCATCCGCGAGACAAGCCTGCGCAAGTGCGGCCTGAGTGGTGCCAAGAGCCGTTACATCCGCGAAATTGCACGCCGCATCCGCGCCGGGGAACTGGGCCTGGAACAACTGGACACGCTGGATGACGAGCAGGCATCGGAATTACTGATCAGCCTGCCCGGCGTCGGACGCTGGACCGCGGATATGCTGCTCATGTTCTCGCTGGGCCGGCTGGATGTCCTGCCGGTCGGTGACCTCGCCCTGCGTAAATCGATCCGCGTGCACTACGCACTGCCGGAAGATGCCGCGTACGAGGATTATTTTTCCCTGGCCGAGCAGTGGCGACCCTACCGAACCATTGCGAGCTGGTATTACTGGGCAGCCGTGGATTAATTAAATGGCCCATAGGCTGTCCGCAAGGAGGGATGGCTCGTAAAGTGAGATGTATGCACGAGCAGATTCGACAGGATTATCTTGCCATGTACCGGACTGACGCAGCTAGCAGCTTGAAAAGTATGGGGTTCGAGCGCAGGTTCACAACTATTATTAAAGAGCACATCAACATGGTGTGGTGCGGAATTCGCCGGATATACAATGTTATATGTATGTGACTTTCCTTGTCATAAGCTAATATTTTATATTAAGGGCGGTCTGATTAATTCCTTATCCGTCATTCTGGCGCATGCCAGAATCCAGAGTGAGCACCACCGGGGAGTTAGTATTACTGCCACGGCTTACCATGTCGAAATTACGCCAACAACCTCAATAATTTATGGTTCCCGACAGGCCAACATTTTACTTATACGAATGGCGGGGGCAGCAGGAGAGGTCTGGGATTAAACGCGGAGCCGGTTGGCCTTTTAAACCCTACGGAAGACGACAGCGTCGGAGCACTGGCGCAACCCGGTTTTGACAACCGCACGCGATCCGGTGACTTCCCGACGATGCAATTTGCGTTATTTTAATTCAGCCAGTCTGTAGATGTTTCGCA
>DRNU01000041.1 GCA_011374975.1 Gammaproteobacteria bacterium
CGCAGTATCGAAGAGATCCAGATCGTCTTCGACCGCAACAAGAGCGCGATCTACAGCCTGTACAACCGCGCCCTGCGCAAGAACCCGAGCCTGCAGGGGAAACTGGTTATCCGCCTGAATATTTCACCTTCCGGCAAGATCACCAGCATCGACCTGGTATCCAGTGAACTCGGTGACCCGGCCCTGGAACGCAAACTGGTGCAACGCATCAAGATGTTCAACTTCGGCGCCAAGCAGGTGGATGCGGTGACGATCACCTATCCCATCGACTTCCTGCCGGCCTGATCAGCTTTCCACGCGTACCAGGTAGTCGAGCACGATCCCGGTAAACACCGCCGCGCCCAGCCAGTTATTATTCAGAAAGGCCTTGAAACAGGCCGCTGGCCGGCGCTCGCGGATCAGGTATTGCTGGTACAGCGACAGGCACACCACCAGTAACAGACCAAAATAGTAATAGCCGCCGAGGCCGGCGCTCTGCCCCACCATCAGCAGCGCGAGCAGCATCAGCAGCTGGATCGTGGCGATAATGGCACGGTCCGCCTCGCCGAACAGGATGGCCGTCGACTTCACGCCGATTTTCACATCGTCATCGCGATCCACCATCCCGTACATGGTGTCATAGGCCGTTGCCCACAACACCGTCGCCACAAACAGCAGCCAGGCCACTTTCGGCACTTCACCGGTCTGCGCCGCGAACGCCATCGGCACGGCCCAGCCGAACGCCGCGCCCAGGAACACCTGCGGCAAATGGGTATAACGCTTCATGAAGGGATACAGTGCGGCAAGCACTACCCCGCCCAGCGACAGCAGGATCGTCAGGCGGTTCAGCAGCAGCACCAGCAGGAAAGCCCCCAGGCACAGCACGGCAAAAAGCATCAGCGCCTCGCGCGGTGTAACGCGCCCGGCCGCGATGGGGCGGTCCCGGGTGCGCTCCACGTGGGGATCGAAATGACGGTCGGCATAATCATTGATCACACAACCCGCCGAACGCATCAGCACCACGCCGGCGACGAACACCACCAGCACCAGCGGGTCCGGTGAACCACTTCCCGCAATCCACAGTGCCCACAATGTCGGCCATAACAGCAGGTAGATCCCGATAGGCCGGTCCAGGCGCATCAGCAAGTAATATTGTTTCAGGCGCTGTTTCACAGTCATACTATTTTACCGGCATGTCCCGGGCAGGGGTAACGGACCGGGACATACTGTCTCGATTGCCGGCAGGAAGATCTCCGTGACCAGCAACGGCTTGCCGCCCACGCGGAACACCGAACGCCGGCCCCAGATTTCAGCGGGCTTGCGCCTCAGACCTGCGGTCGCGAGGCTGAACATGGCCTGCCCGTTGCGTATCGCCGCCACCTCGACCGGGCCGCGCTGCATGCCCGGGTCAGCAAACAGAAAGGCTCCGAGCGGCCTGTTGCCCAGGTGCGCCAGGCGCCGCTGGGCACCAGTCAGCGTCGTTACCGGCACGATCGTGCGGGCAAAAACCCAGGGGTGTCCGTCGCATAACAATTGTACCTGCCGTACCCAGCCCACCATGCCATACCGCATACCCAGTGCGCGCACCTCGTCCAGCCGCGGGCGCTGCCAGCCCTCGTCCACCACACGCACTTCGAAATGGCCGCGGCATGCCCTTTTCATACGGTCCGTCAACGAACCGGTATCCAGCAACCACGCTTCCAGCACGGCGGGAATGCGCCCGCGAAGCAGGCGTGTGCGTGGCGACCAGGCCGGTGCGCCGCTGATGGTGAGCTGTGCTGGCACGAAGCCGCATCTCCTGTGGATCAAAAACCGGATTATGGCATAGATGGCAATTCTGGAACCGGGTTCTCATTGTCGGCCGCCTCCAGTGTGAAGCAATTCGCTGAACCGCAGGCGGGTCAGGCGCAGACTGCTCTCAAACCACCCGTGGCAGGAGATACGGCATGACTCAACAACTCGCCCTTGGACAGATTTCCGACTGGATCAAACCCGGCCGCAAAAAACTGCAGCGCATGATCAGCCGCTCCAGCCGTCTGCGCCTGCTGTTGCTCGGTCTCACCCATGCTGCCGGTTCTCTCATCATGTTGTCACCGCCGGCCCTGCTGGCACTGACCGCCAGCGGTGCGATACATCTCTCCAACCATGCACAGGGGCCGCTGGACTGGTTCCTGGTGGAAGTGCTGGGCGCACTCGGCCTGTTCAGCGCTTTCCTCACCTGGCAGCTGTACCAAACCCGGCCGCAGACACCCGGCGGTGTGGAGATCGATGCCGCGCAGGCACCGGAACTGTTCTCCATGCTGGAGCGCCGTGCCGCACACTTCCGTATCCGCCCGATCGACACCCTGCTGCTTACACCCGGTGCCGAGCTCGAAATCCGGGCGACACCGCTATGGCCCGTACCCTTCCTGCATCGCTACACGCTGTGCACCGGCGCCCCGCTGCTGTTCTTCCTGACACCCGGGCAATTCCGCCTCGCACTGGCCGGGGCCGTTGCAGCCACTGCCCATAAACAGCGCAGCTGGGCAGGACGACTGGCCCGCACCTCGGAAGACTGGACACTCATTTACCGGGCGCTGCAGAACCGTCCGTCACTGCTGTCCATGCTGCTGCTCAAGCCGCTCGACACTGTCATCCGCCTCAGTAATTACCTGGGCCGTGAACTGCATTCCGACGAACACCAGATACAGGGCCGCTGGATGCTGGACAACAGCGAGGAAAAAAATACCACCGATTACCTGTCAAACCGGGTAGTCACCGGCGCCTTCCTCGAACAGCAGTACTGGCCGATGATCTACAAGGCCGCAGAACGCAGCCCGACGCCGGTCGTAAAACCCTTTGCACACTTCGGGCTGCTGCTGGAAAAACTGATCGACACGGGAACGACCCGACGCTGGCTGCTACAGGCGCAGATATGCAATGAAACGAACACGGCAGACCTGCGCGAACTGCTGGCCGGGCTCGGCATCGAACACCTGCAGTGGTCCGGCCTGCCCGCGGAAAACGCTTTCCAGGGCATATTCACATCAACAGCCATCCTCAAGAGCCTGGACACATACTGGCAGGCCTGCATCGAGGCCGAGTGGACCGAGCGCCATAACAGATTCCGCCAGGACCGGCTGCGCTTTGAAAAGCTCCACGCCCGCGCCCACCAGCTGCGCGGCAAATCAGCGCTGCGCTATGTCCAGCTTGCCGCACGTTTCCTTGAACAGGAACAGGCTGTGGCAGTCTACCGCAACATGTACAACGCCAACCGGAGTGATGCAAACCTGTGCTTCACCAGCGGCCGGGAACTGCTGATTGCCGGCTGCGTGAAGGAAGGCTGTGCCGCACTGCAACGCGCCTCGGAACTGGATGGCTCTCTCGCCAACCACGCCCACGCTCTTATCAACGAGCACCGGCAGGTAAAGGTGGAAGAGCGACGCATTGCCTAACCTGTTATTGCCGACAGCAGCAGAGAGTAACCCGGGCCGATCATGGCGCAATAAACTCACATCACCCAGGGTGGCTTCAACCGCCGGCCTTACTCCTCTGCAAAACCCTTCCAACAGCAGAGGATCTGTTATGTATTATTCCGGGACGCTTTCAGGATTCCTTCCGACCAGCCATCCACGAACTCCCGAATTGACGCGACAAAATCCTCATCATGCTCTTTTCTGTCAATCGTACAGTGGATTACCGCACTTTTACTCGCCTCATCAAAAGTGACGGTCCACGCCAGTGCATTGGGGCAATTGGGCAGCGAAAACCGGACACCGTACCTGATCTCATCGCGCCTTACTTCAAACTCGCCCCAGATGCAGAACATGACCCCGCCATCTTCTCCATGCGAAACCACCGTGCTGATCGAATCACACAGCGAGGCCAGATTTTCTATTTTCAGGAGATGCTTTAATCCATCCGCATCCAGGTCGACATTTTGTATCTCAGCAAAAAATTCCATACGCCTGGCACCCGGACACTAGTCCACGATATCTGACCTGGTGCTTTCAATGAACGCTGTAACATCAGCCCTTTCCCGGGCAGGGAGATCGAAACTGTCCAGGGTGTCATTCAAGTGGCCGATGAATATAGTCCAGTCATCCTCACTGATACCCATACCCTTGTGCGAAGTCTTATTGTCGCGCCCCGTATACAATAGTGGTCCTCCGGCATTTGCGCAGAGATAATCGATCAGCAATTGCTTTTCCCTGTTGATGCCATCTTCCCCCCTGTTCTCCCAGAACCGACCGAGCTGCGAATCAGACATCAGACGTGGCAAGAGATTATTTACAACGGCAGCTATTGCATCATAGCCACCAAGCCGGTCATACAGCGATTTTTCAGTCATACCCGTCCCTCTCCACTGATAAGAATTCCAACTTGTCGAAAACACCGGGGCAGCATACTGCCCTCTACGCTGACAAATCTATACCTTCCGCCTTGAACCGTTCCAGGATCCGCTGCTGGCCGAGTGACATACTGTCTCTCATCAATTCCGGCATTACCCGTATCGTTTTCTGGCTGTGGGCACTTAAAATATTAAATGGCTGGCGGACAAATAATCCAACATCCTGAAGCTTTTCATTCCAGCAATGAATGCGAAAATTATTATTTTTTCATTTCAGGAGCACAAAGACACTCAATCAACCGCTGCACCTGTCTTTTGCAACAGCCGATTCCATCTGTAGCGCAGGTTTGCTTTTGAACCTCTTCCACTGTCCTGGCCCCATTGACGATTGCATTGATAATATCTATCTTAAGAACA
>DRNU01000042.1 GCA_011374975.1 Gammaproteobacteria bacterium
ACTGCTGTGGCCGGCTACTTATAAATCCTCGGCAACTATTCTGATCAAGGAACAGGATATTCCGCCCGAGCTGGTACGTTCCACCGTAACCAGCTTCGCTGCACAGCGAATCCAGTCGATCAGTCAGAAAGTCATGGCACGACCCAACCTGCTCGAAATTATTGATAAATATGACCTTTATACTGATGAGCGCAAGCGTCTGACGACCGAAGAAATCATCGCGGAAATGCGCGACAACATCGGCCTCGACCTCATCGACGCCGAAGTTGTCGACCCGCGCACCGGCCGGCCAACAGCCGCCACCATCGCCTTCCGGCTGAATTTCACCGGCGAGCACCCGGGCCAGGTCCAGAAAGTCACCAACGAGCTTATGAGCTTGTATTTAAAGGAAAACCTTAAGGAACGCTCGGAGAAAGCCAACGAGACATCCATTTTTCTCAAGAATGAATCGGAGCGCCTGAAAAAGGAAATTGCCGATATTCAGGAGAAACTGGCAACCTTCAAGGAGCAGCACGCCAGCGCCCTGCCTGAACTTCAGTCACTCAACCTGAGCATGATGGACCGCACCGAGCGCGAAATGTCCGACGTCGACAACCAGATCCGCGCCCAGGAACAGACCCGGGTCTACCTGTTAAGCCAGCTCGCACAACTGAAGCCGTTCGGATCCGATATAGCGCTGGACCCCAAGACCCGCCTGCAGGCCCTGCGCACGGAATACCTCGGGCTGCTGGCACGCTATTCTGCCGATCATCCGGATGTTATCCGCACCCGGCGGGAAATCGAAGGCCTGGAGAAGGAAACCGGACAGGTTGACAGCTCGACAGAACAGCTCAAGCGTATCGAGGCATTGCGCGGTGAACTTGCCACATTGCGCAAAAAATATTCAGCCCAACACCCGGATGTGCTCAAACTTGAGCGTCAGATCGATGCCCTCGAGCAGTCTGTAGGCAGCAGCACCTCAAGAGGACCATCCAGACTGGCTGCGTCGGCTGCCGACAACCCGGATAACCCGGCCTATATCCAGATCAAGACCCAGATCGAGGCCGCTGACAACGAAATCCGCTCCTTGCGCAGAAAGAAAGTCGAGCTGAAGAAAAAACTGGATGACTACGAACAGCGCCTGATCGAGACGCCCCAGGTTGAGCGCGAATACTCGTTCCTGCAGCGCGATCTCCAGAATACTGTAACCGAATACCAGGATATCCGCGCCAAACTGACATCCGCCGAAATCGCCCAGGAGCTGGAAAAAGACAGCAAGGGCGAGCGTTTCGAAATCGTCGAACCGCCGATCCTGCCCGAAGAACCGGTCAGCCCTAACCGCCCCGCCATCCTGTTCCTCAGCCTCATACTGGCGCTGGGCGCCGGTCTTGGCTACGCCGCGGTTGCGGAAAGCCTGGATGATGCGGTACGCGGCAGCAAATCCCTGTCCTTCACGGTCGGGGCAGCCCCACTGGCTGTCATACCCTATCTGTATAATGATGCGGAAGTCAGCAAACGCAAACGTGTACTGACCACCAAGGTCGCTGCTGCGACGGCCACCATTGTCTTCGCCATTGCCATGCTGCATTTCTTCTGGAAACCGCTCGATGTGATCTGGTACAAGGCACTGCGCAAGGCAGATGTTGTCATAAACACCTAGAGACCCGGACTTAAAGAGCAGGTAACGAACAATGGAACGCATCAAACAGGCCCTGGAACGGGCCCGGGAAGAACGTGCCGGGCAGCCACAAACTGCACCGCCGGGCAGCGCACCGGCCACTCCGGCTGCCGCCGAGACACCGGCCGAGCGGGTCAAGTACTCGCGGACCCGCCATATTGATATTCCCAGACAGGAACTGCGTGAAAAACGTGTGGTTACCGGCTTTGCCCCCTGCGAGTTCACCGATGCCTACAAAATGCTGCGCACCCAGGTGCTGCAGCGCCTGAATGAAAACGACTGGAACGTGCTGGCCATTACCAGCCCGGGCACCGGTGAAGGCAAGACACTGACGGCCCTGAACCTGGCCGCCAGCCTGGCCATGGAAGTGAATTACACCGTGCTGCTGGTCGATGCCAACCTGCGTCATCCCAGCCTGCACGAGCACCTCGGCATACCCGGCAGCCCCGGTCTGAGTGATTACCTGCTCGAAGACACGCCACTGCCCGAGCTGCTGGTACGCCCCGAGGGGATCGACCACCTGACCATTCTGCCGGGTGGCCGTGCACTGCTGAATTCGGCGGAAATGCTCAATTCACCCAAAATGACCCAGCTGGTCGATGAACTTAAAAACCGCTACGCCGGCCGTATTGTTATCTTCGACCTGCCGCCGGTGCTCTCCACTGCCGATGCCATGGCGTTCGCGCCCTATGTCGATGCCACCCTGCTGGTCGTGGAAGAAGGCAAAACCACGAAACGGGAAGTCGAGAATGCTGTGGACATGCTCTCCGCCACCAATATACTGGGCACGGTCCTGAACAAGGCCGGCAAGGGCTGACGGAGCGTCACCATGTACGAAAGTTTTTACGGCTTCCGGGAAAAACCCTTCTCTTTACTCCCTGACTCCGACTTTCTGTACCTCAGCGGCAAGCACCGCATGGCGCTGACGCTGCTGGAATACGGCGTCATGAACCAGGCCGGCTTTACCGTCATCAGCGGTGCGATCGGCACCGGCAAGACCACCCTGATTCGCAAGCTGCTGAACAAGCTCGACCCGGAACTCAAGGTCGGCCTGATTTCCAACACACACCAGAGTTTCGGCGACCTGATGCAATGGATCGCACTGGCCTTCGACCTGCCCCACCAGGACCGTGGCAAGGTCCAGCTGTACCAGGATTTCATGGACTTCATCATCCGGGAATACGCGCAGGGCCGGCGTACGGTGCTGATTGTCGACGAGGCGCAGAACATGTCCGCCGATACACTGGAAGAGCTGCGCATGCTGTCCAACGTCAACGCCGACAAGGACCAGGTTTTACAGGTGATCCTGGTCGGCCAGCGCGAACTGCGCGACACCTTGCAGCGCCCTGACCTGGTTCAGTTCGCACAGCGCATCGGTGTGGACTACCACCTCGAACCGCTGGAAGAAGAAGAGACTATTGAATATATCCGCCACCGCTGCAAAACCGCGGGTGGCAGGGAAGACCTGTTTTCAGAGCAGGCCTGCCAGCTCATCCACCGGCACAGCGGCGGCGTACCGCGCCTGATCAACCTGCTGTGCGATACCACGCTGGTGTATGGCTACGCGGAACAGCGCGAGCATGTCGATGTTGCGCTGGTTGAAGATGTCGCACGCGACAAACTGCAAGGCGGGCTGTTCCCGGGACAAACGGAAACACCGGCTGTCGATATACAACCCTCCGTTTTTTCCGCCACGGTTACACCTGTGCCGGAGACCCCGGCGAAAATTCCTGAGGGCAACAGACAGCTACGCATCGCCATTGCCGCTGAATCCGAGCTGCTGCGCATCTACCTGTCACGGCTGCTGGCCCGTTTCAACATCGAGGTTGTCGACACACTGCCACTGTCCGCCCGCGAACTGCACGCGCTGTCCCCGGACAGGATTGATGTGTTGCTGGTGGAACTGGACGACAACCTGGATCACATGGACGAGGCACTCTACGAAGTGCTGGAAAACTGGAAACGTCCGGTACTGTTCAACGACAGCCTGGCAACCGAAGCCAGCCTGTCACAGCCGAACCGCATGGAATACGGCCGCAAGCTGAGTGAAAAGATCTATTCCATGGTGCCCCACGCACCACAGTCTGTCGCCTGAGTCATCCCGGTGCTGCTACGCCGCCTGTCACTGCTGCTGGCTCTCGCCCTGATGGGCGCATTGTTCTACCTTTCGCACCAGCCGACCCTGCCCACCCCGTCACTGTTCTCGGGCCAGGATAAACTTTTCCACGCCATCGTCTACGGAATCCTGGGGTTCCTGCTACTGGGTTCGCGCACGCCATCGGTACAGGGCTACACCCGTGCCCAACTGCGCGGCAGCATTCTGGTTGCCAGCCTGTACGGCGTCAGTGATGAAATCCACCAGTATTTTGTACCGGGCCGCAGCAGCGATGTGTGGGACTGGGTTGCGGACACGATTGGTGCGGTGATTGCTGTGTCACTGCTGTGGTGGCTGAGCCGAAAACGGGTTCCTGCCACGGCTCAGTGAGCCCTGCGGGCTTCGCCTATTGCCGAGCGCAGCGAAGCCCGACAATCCTGCCGCTATTTACAGGTATTGCGACCAGTCCCGACTCTCGTCGCCGAACACAAAGAAGAACGGATTCAACAACGAATCCTTGGTGTTATAACGCAACGGCTGCATCTCCAGGTCGGTCAGTGAACCTCCGGCCTCGGTCACCACGCAGTGCGCGGCTGCCGTATCCCACTCCGAAGTCAGCCCCAAGCGCGGATACACGTCAGCGACACCCTCTGCCACCAGGCAGATCTTCAGCGAACTGCCCATGCTGACCATTTCGTGATCGCCCAGTTTTTCCAGGAACGCCTTCAGCGAATCACCCTGGTGTGAACGGCTGCCAACCACGGCGACCGGGCCGGCCGACAATTTGCGCACCTGGATCGGCTTTTCACCCTCACCCGGTACTTCCTTGATGCTGCCCTGTCCTGCACAACCCGCATAGGTCACACCGGTCACCGGCACATGCACCACGCCCAGCACCGGCACGCCCTTGTCGATCAGGGCGATGTTGACGGTGAATTCGCCATTGCGCTTGATGAATTCCTTGGTGCCATCCAGCGGGTCGATCAGCCAGTAGGTGTCCCAGGTGGCGCGCTCTGCATAGGGTATTTTGGCGGATTCTTCGGACAACACCGGGATCTCGGGGGTCAACGCCGTCAGGCCGGCGATGATCGTGTTGTGCGAGGCCATATCGGCAGCGGTCAGCGGTGATTTGTCATCCTTTTCCTCCACCGAAAACTCGGTATTGTAGATTTCCAGGATTTTTTCACCGGCCTGTTTCGCCAGCGTGCGCGCTTCGTCGAGATAACTACATGGATTCATGGGGGATATTTACCGCGTTGTGGTTTGTTTACGGGAGAATTCTTTCAGTTTTGAGACTAAAACTTTCCGTGACTTCCGTGTTTCCGCTGGCCATCATACCGGGCATGACAAGCAATTTCGACTCCACCGCACTCCCCTGGACCGATATCGACACCGTGTTCCTGGATATGGACGGCACCCTGCTGGACCTGCACTTCGACAACCACTTCTGGCTGGAACACGTGCCGCTGCGCTATGCCGAGAAACACGGACTGTCGGTAGAGGAAGCAAAGCAGCACCTGTTCCCCCGTTTCCGCGCCATGGAGGGCACCATCGACTGGTACTGTGTCGATTACTGGAGCCGGGAACTGGGCCTGGATATCAGCGCCCTGAAACGTGAGCTGGAGCACCTGATCCAGGTGCATCCCGAGGTCACTGAATTTCTCCAGGTGTTACGCGCCACCGACAAACGTGTGGCGTTACTGACCAATGCGCACCACAAGGTGATCGAACTGAAAATGACCAGCACCGGCCTGGCCGAACATTTTGACCGCCTGATCTGCGCCCACGCCTTTCGCGTACCGAAAGAAGATGCGCAATTCTGGCCGCGCCTGGCCGCCGAAGATCCTTTCGATCCGGAACGGACTCTGTTCGTCGACGACAGTCTGCCGGTGCTGCGCGCCGCACGCGACTACGGCATCCGCCACTTGCGCGCGGTACGCCTGCCGGACAGCAAGGGGCCGCCGAAACAGACGGATGATTTTATTGCCATAGGAAGTTTTAACGAGCTACTTCACAATCTGACCTGACACCGCTCCTGCAAAGTCAAATCAGTACGGCCGTTGGCCCCAGCGCTTGTAGCGCTTTTTGCAATAGGCCAGCAACTCACTATAGTCCCTGAAATACAGCTCAAACCCCTCTTCCGCCGGCTCGTCGAACTCGCAGTAATCATTGGAATAATCACGGCAGATCTGCGGCCGGTCGTCATAGATACCACAGCGGCCGTCTGCCTGGATATGGGTGCAGGGGTTTTCCGCCAGCAGGTACCAGCTGCCCTCGTCCTTGTAGACCTTGATATCGCGATGCGATATCTGCCACAACAGGAAATCGAAGTCCTGCTTGGAACGCGGCGTATCGATTTCCTGGCTGATGTAGGTACAGCAGCTGGTGTTGGTACAGAAACCGCACTTGGTTTCGGCGGTCATGACGACCTCGACGGGAATACGCTTTGTGGCACTCATTGTGACTCCATCAACGACTGTCGGACGTGAATTCAAAACAATCGAACCCGGGCGCCTGTTCAACCCGTACGCCACAGCGCACCGGCACCTCGCGTTCGCCAACATAGATTAGCAGCGCACGGTTTTCCTGGTAAACCGGCGTCGGCGCCACCAGCCGCGCCACCGATCCCGCCGCACCGCTGGAGGGCAGGAACAACGCCTGGTAACTGTCATCCGGTTCGGCGTCGAGCACCACCCGCACCGGGTTGGGCATCCCCACCAGTTTCTCCACGCCCAGTTCCGTGCCCTGTTCACGCCCGTCCTGTACCCGGCGTACCACCAGCAGCTGAAAGGCCGGCTGTTCCTGTTCGCTGTCGGCGACCAGACAGAGCAGGTCACCGACCTGCAGCAGGCTTGCCGCACTCTCGTCCCACACCAGCGCATAACCTTCTGCACTGGCATCTTTCACCTGCCAGCGCGCCGTCTCCGGCTGCGCACCGCGCTGACGTGCCTGGATCCATTCACTGATCGCATCCAGCCCGACCACCAGTTCGACCCAGCGCCCGTCATCATGGCGTTCGCTGCGACGCTTGTCGCGCGACGGCACCTCCGGCAACAGCGCCTTGAGCAGGCTGGTCTCGGGACGTTGACTGCGCCGGTTCGCCGGCAACGCGGCCAGGGTGCGATGCATCCTCTGCAGGGCCTTGCGCGCATCCAGGATATGCGGCTCATCGCCGCTCACCGGCGACTCCAGCAGCACACAATGACGCGGCCGGCTATCGCTTTGCAGGTCGATAAAGAACAACCCTTCCGGTACCCCCTGCCAACTGTTGCCCGGGATAATCCGCACGCCATCCGCCACCTGCAACAGGGCCTGGAAATACGCTTCTGCCTGACCCTCCTCGAGACTGAACGGGTCCGCCACTGACAGCAGGCAGGCCGCCTGGTAAATGGCCGCCAGGCTGTGTCCCGCGGCGTCACCGTTACGTGCGCCGGTGGTCTCGTGCAGGCCATGATGGCGCGCCAGGCAGTACAACTGGTTCAGCTCCAGGAAGACGAAGGGCGGTTCCGGGCGGTAGAAACGGAAACTGTGCAGCAGGGCCGCGCTCAACTGCTGCACCGCCCAGCGCAGCACCTGGCCGAAACGGGCCGTATCGCGCACGCCTGCGGCATGCATCTCCTTGATGACAATCTTGAAGCCGTTGGCCACCGCCAGGCACAGGCGCTCGACGTTATCCACCGCCTCCTGGCGCTGGCGCCGCGACAGTGACTGCTGACGCAGCCGCACGGGTTCCGCGGCATCGTATAAATCTTTTATGCTGGCCCGGTACAGCTTGAGCAGACGCAGGCGCCGCTCGCTGTCGAGACGCTGCTCGTTGAGCGGCTCCAGCGCCGCCAGCACCTTGCGCAACGATTCACCGGTGTTCAGCACCGGCAGACTGGCCAGCCACTGTTTCAGCCGCCTGTCGTCCAGCTCCAGCGTGGGGTCATCGAAACTATGCTGTTCCGGGGTAGTCAGCAGCAGGGTCATCGCAAATCGTGGCGTCTAGATAGAATCCGACCACTCCAGCCGGTAGGTTCCGTTGCTGTATTCGGCAAACGATGACAGGAAATCACCGACTGCCGGCGGCACATCGCCTTTCTGTTGCAGCCGGGCATCGAACCGGTAGGCGCCGCCGGGCTGCAACTCTACATCGGCCTCAACCAGCAGCGGCCCACCCTGTGTCTCCACCTTGCCGCGCGTGATGCCGTCCTCGATCCAGGTGTTGAGCTCGGCCTTGCCCAGCTCCAGTTGCACCGGCGCCACGATGCGCGCCGGCGACCAGGTCACCGCGCCCTGCAAGGCGGGATAAGCACCGGCTTCCGGCCACTCCACCCTGTCGATAGCAAAATCCAGTTCACCCGCCAGCCCGACCTGTTGCGTCACGCCCAGCATGCGCAGCAGGTCGGCGGCTGCGATATGCCCGCGCACATCGGAGACCTTCGGCGTACCCAGGAAACTGCTGCCGACATCAGCCTGCACAGGGCGCCCCAGCAAATCTGCCTCGAGCGCAAAACCCAGCTGCCCGACAAACAGGGCGAACGGCCTGAACTCCCAGCGCAGTGACTCCAGCTGAACCGGTGCGACACTCACCAGCGCCGCCTGCCCGGACCACAGGCTGCCATCGACACCCGCAATGCGCACCCCTTCGGGCTGCACCCAGGACAGAACTTTCGCCGCCGGCGCGTTGCTCACCATGAATATCAGGTAAGCCAGAACACCGATCAGCACACCACGCCAGCGGGGTTTCATAGTGAAG
>DRNU01000043.1 GCA_011374975.1 Gammaproteobacteria bacterium
ACCTGCATCAGTCCGTCTCCGGTTTTCTGGCACCTGCCATCGATGCGGCTGCCCTGCAGCGCACGGAGTCATTTGCCGAACAACTGCTTCTTAAGGCGCGCGAACAGCGCACACTGGCCCTGCTGGTTTTCCTGGCCCTGTTCTGCGCGTTGTCTTTCTGGCTGATTAAACGCGTTGCCAGGCTGCAACAAACACTGGATTATTACGCGCAGCGCCTGGGTATTCATTTGCCACAGGCGCCCGGGGGCGATTCCATCGAGCGCCTTGGCAAGCGCCTGGTGCGCCTCAGCGAAGAAGTGATTGCCGAGACCTCGGCACTGGAATACCAGGCCCAGCACGACAGCCTGACCAATCTCCCCAACCGCCTGCTGTTGCTGGAACGCCTGGAAGTCGGCCTGCAGCATGCCCTTGAGCAGGGTGAATCGTTGTCCCTGTTTGTCATGGACCTGGACCAGTTCAAGGAAGTGAACGATACGCTGGGCCATCACGTGGGTGACCGCCTGTTACAGGAAGTCGGGCGCCGGCTGGTGGCGGTGCTGCGCTGTACCGATACCGTGGCGCGCCTGGGGGGCGACGAGTTCGCGGTACTGTTGCCCGGCGCGGATATGCAGCACAGTCGTGCGGTCTGCCACAAGATCCTGACGGAGATGGACCGCCCCATCAAAATCGATGACCTGCTGTTGCGCGCCTCTATCAGTATCGGCGTGGCACTGTGCCCGACACATGGCCGGGATGCGAACCTGTTGCTGCGGCATGCGGATATTGCGATGTACGAGGCGAAGCGCAAGCACAAGGGTTTTGCCGTGTATGCGCCGGAACGCGACGAACACTCGATCAGCCGCCTGGGCCTGTCGGGTGAGTTGCGTGAGGCTATCGATGACAATCAGCTGATGCTGGAATACCAGCCCATGGTGGACTTCAAGAGCGGGAAGATTTCCTGTGCCGAAGCACTGGTGCGCTGGCAGCACCCGCAGTTCGGTATTCTCCCGCCGGAAGAATTTATCCCCACCGCCGAGCAGACCGGTGTCATCCGGCCGTTGACGCTGTGGGTGATCGACCGGGCGCTGGCACAGACCGCCAGCTGGACGCGGCAGGGGATCAATCTTCACATCAGTGTCAACCTCTCGGTACGCAGCCTGCAGGACCGCCGGTTGCCGGGGCAGGTGCAGAAGCTGGTGGACAGGCACGGTGTCGACCCGCGACACGTTATCCTGGAAATCACCGAGAGTGCCATCATGTCCGATCCGCTGACGGCACGTCGCGTCATGCGGCGCCTGGCCAATATGGGGTTCCACCTGTCGATCGATGATTTCGGAACCGGGTATTCCTCACTGGCCTATCTCAAACAGCTGCCGGTGGACGAGATCAAGATCGACAAGTCATTCGTCACGCGGATGGACAGTGATGAAAACGACGCGGTGATTGTGCGCGCCACCATCGACCTGGCGCATAACCTGGGGCTGAAGGTGGTCGCCGAGGGTGTGGAAAGCAGCGATGTCTGGGAGTTGCTGGAGATGCTCGGTTGCGATACCGCGCAGGGTTATTTCATCCACCGGCCTTTCCAGGCGCATGAGCTGACGGGCTGGATTAAATCCAGGGAGTGCCGGCAGTCGCGCAGGATAACGCCGCTGCAGATGGCCTGATGAAAGCTGTACTCGTCATGCCGGACCTGATCCGGCATCCGGGTTTTTAGCCTCGACGGATTCCGGCCTGCGCCGGAATGACGGTAACTCAATAATGGCGGCAGCCCTATATTGAACGCGCCTGTTCGGTCGCGTTACCGATATACCCCGCCGGCGTCAGCCGCGCCAGTTCCTGTTTGGCCTGTTCCGGGATATCCAGTGTCTTGATGAATTCCTGCAATGACTCGGCGCTGATGCCCTTGCCGCGCGTCAGTGCTTTGAGCTTCTCGTAGGGCTGATCCACGCCGTAGCGGCGCATCACGGTCTGTACCGCTTCGGCGAGGACTTCCCAGGTCGCATCCAGGTCTTCGGCCAGCCTGGCCGGGTTGGCTTCCAGTTTGCCGATGCCGCGCAGCAGTGAGTTATAGCCGATCACCGAGTGCGCGATGCCGACACCGAGGTTGCGCAGCACGGTGGAATCGCTGAGGTCGCGCTGCCAGCGGGAGATAGGCAATTTCATCGACAGGTGGTCGAAGATGGCGTTGGCGATGCCGAAGTTGCCCTCGGCGTTTTCAAAATCAATCGGGTTGACCTTGTGCGGCATGGTCGATGAACCGACTTCACCGGCCACCGTCCGTTGCTTGAAGTAACCGAGCGAGATATAGCCCCACACGTCGCGCGCAAAGTCGATCAGGATCACGTTGAAGCGTGCCACTGCATCGAACAGCTCGGCAATGTAGTCGTGCGGTTCGACCTGGATGGTGTAGGGGTTCCAGTCGAGCCCCAGGCTGTTGACGAAGTCGCGGCTGAAGGCCGGCCAGTCGACCTCGGGATAGGCGATCATGTGCGCGTTGTAGTTGCCCACCGCGCCGTTCATTTTGCCCAGCATCGCCACCGCCACCACCTGGTCGCGCTGGCGGTGCAGGCGCGCCGCCACGTTGGCCATTTCCTTGCCCAGCGTGGTGGGCGAGGCGGGCTGGCCGTGGGTGCGTGACAGCATAGCCAGCTCCGCGTTGTCGTGCGCCAGCTGGGTGATGGTGTTGATGATCTCGTCGAGCTGCGGCAGCAGTACCTGGCCGCGTGCCTCACGCAGCATCAGCGCATGGGCCAGGTTGTTGATGTCTTCCGAGGTGCAGGCGAAGTGGATGAACTCGCTGATAGCTTCCAGTTCGTCGTTGCCGGCGATTTTTTCCTTGAGGAAGTACTCCACCGCTTTCACATCGTGGTTGGTGGTGCGCTCGATGTTCTTGACCCGCTGTGCATCTTCCTCGTTGAAATCGGCAGCGATGGCATCGAGGATGTTGCTGGCGTGTTCGCTGAGTGCGGGCACCTCGGGGATGCCGGCGTGCCGGGTCAGCGCCTGCAGCCAGCGCACCTCGACCAGCACCCGGTGCCGGATCAGTCCGTATTCGCTGAAGATCGGTCGCAATGCCGCGGTGCCGCGGCCGTAACGGCCATCGACAGGGGATACGGCAGTCAGAGAAGTCAGTTCCATGGTCATAGCAATGCCAGTGTCAGATTGAGTATGCATAACTCACCAGACCGAAAATACATCAAAGGTTTTCTTTGCGTACTTTGCGCCTTGGCGAGAGCCTAAAAAAAGCCGTTATCAGGCAGCCAGCTGCCGCAGCACATAATGCAGAATACCACCATGCCGGTAATATTCGACCTCCTGCGGCGTATCGATACGCACCCGCACCGTAAAGGTCTTTTCACTGCCGTCATCACTGACCGCACGCACCGTGAGCTGCTTCGCGGAACCATCGCCGAGCCCTTCAAAGTGGAAAGTCTCCTTGCCGCTCAGGCCGAGCGAGGCCGCCGTATCGCCGTCGTTATACTGCAGTGGCAGGATACCCATGCACACCAGGTTGGTGCGGTGAATGCGTTCGTAACTTTCCGCGATCACGGCGCGCACGCCGAGCAGGCGCGGCCCCTTGGCGGCCCAGTCACGCGACGAACCGGAACCGTATTCCTTCCCGGCCAGCACGATCAGCGGCACGTTTTCCTGCTTGTAGCGCATGGCGGCATCGTAGATGCTCATCTGCTCGCCGTCGGGCAGGTGCACGGTGACGCCACCCTCGGTGCCGGGCGCCAGCTGGTTGCGCAGGCGGATGTTGGCGAAGGTGCCGCGCATCATCACTTCGTGATTGCCGCGGCGTGAACCCAGCGAGTTGAAGTCAGCCGGCTGCACGCCCTGTTCCAGCAGGTACTTGCCGGCCGGGCTGTCGGCCTTGATGGCGCCGGCGGGCGAGATGTGGTCGGTGGTGACCGAGTCGCCGAGCAGTGCCAGTGCACGCGCACCCTGGATGTCGGCGACGGCACCGATTTCCTTGCTCATGCCTTCAAAATAGGGCGGGTTGCGGATGTAGGTGGAATCGTCCTGCCAGCCGAACAGCTGACCTTCCGGTGATGCCAGCGAGGTCCAGCGGTTTTCGCCCTTGAACACGTCGTCGTAGACGCGGGTGAATTCCTCGCGGCTCACACTGCTGTTGATCAGCGCATTGATCTCGGACTGGCTGGGCCAGATGTCCTTCAGGAACACATCATTGCCGTCGGCATCCTGGCCGAGCGAGGTATTGGCCAGGTCGATATCCATGGTGCCGGCAATGGCGTAGGCGACCACCAGTGGCGGTGAGGCCAGGTAGTTCATGCGCACTTCGGCGTGCACCCGGCCCTCGAAGTTTCGGTTGCCGGACAGTACCGAGCAGGCCGACAGGTTGCCCTCGGCAATCGCTTTCGACACCGGTTCCGGCAGTGGGCCGGAGTTACCGATGCAGGTAGCGCAGCCGTAACCGACCACGTGGAAACCCAGCGCTTCCAGGTCGCCCATCAGGCCGGCCTGGTTGAGGTATTCGGTGACCACCTGTGAGCCGGGCGCCAGCGAGGTCTTGACCCAGGGTTTTACCTTGAGGCCTTTGGCCGCCGCCTTGCGCGCCACCAGCCCGGCGCCGAGCATGACCGACGGGTTGGAGGTGTTGGTGCAGGAGGTGATGGAGGCGATAACCACGGCGCCGTCACTCAGTTCAAAGTCCTGGCTGTTGATGTTGCCGGCGGCCGGTTTGCTTTCCAGCTTGCGCTCGGCCTGCATGGCGCTCAGTGCTTCGTTGAACATGCGTTTCGATTCGCTGAGCGGTATGCGGTCCTGCGGACGCTTGGGCCCGGCCAGGCTCGGCACAACGTCGCCCATGTCCAGTTCCACCACGCTGGTATAGCGCGCGGCCGCCTGGTCCTTGCTGCGGAACATACCCTGCTCGCGGGCATAGGCCTCGACCAGTGCGACCTGTTCGTCGCTGCGGCCGGACAGGCGCAGGTAGTTCAGTGTTTCCTCGTCGACCGGGAAGATGCCGCAGGTGGCGCCGTATTCCGGGGCCATGTTGGCCAGTGTGGCGCGGTCGGCCAGCGACAGGTGGTCGAGGCCGTCGCCGAAGAACTCGACGAACTTGCCGACCACGCCGTGCTTGCGCAGCATTTCGACCACCAGCAACACCAGGTCGGTGGCGGTGGCGCCTTCCGGCAGTTCGCCGTTCAGTTTGAAGCCGACCACCTGCGGGATCAGCATGGAAACCGGCTGGCCGAGCATGGCGGCCTCGGCCTCGATGCCGCCCACGCCCCAGCCCAGTACGCCCAGGCCGTTGACCATGGTGGTGTGCGAGTCGGTGCCGACCAGGGTGTCGGGGTAGGCCTGCAACACGCCGTTGTTCTCCTGCGCGAACACCACGCGCGCCAGGTATTCGAGATTGACCTGGTGCACGATGCCGGTATCCGGCGGGACCACTTTGAAATTCGAGAAGCCTTTCTGGCCCCACTTCAGGAAGGCGTAGCGTTCCTGGTTGCGCTGGTATTCGATGGTGGCGTTGAGGTCCATCGAATCCTTGCGCCCGAAGCTGTCGATCTGCACCGAGTGGTCGATGACCAGCTCGGCCGGTTGCAACGGGTTGATCTTTTCCGGATCGCCGCCCAGGGCTTTCATGGCATCGCGCATGGCGGCCAGGTCGACCACCGCGGGTACGCCGGTGAAGTCCTGCATCAGCACGCGTGCCGGGCGGTAGGCGATCTCCTGGCTGGGCTCCGCGTTCGGGTCCCAGTTGATGAGTGCTTCGATATCGTCACGGGTGACGGTCTTGTCGTCCTCAAAGCGCAGCAGGTTCTCCAGCAGTACCTTGAGTGACCAGGGCAGTGTGGACACGTCCTTTTCCAGCGCCGGCAGGCGGTAGATCTCGTAGTCCTTGCCGTTGCTGTTCAGAGTGCTGCGTGTGGAAAAACTGTTGCTCATTCAAAGCTCCCGTGACCCGGTTTCAAGTAAGCGCGCAATTATGGGCTATTTGAAAGGGGCTGGGTAGAGGGACATTTAATCGGGGTCAGAGCACATATTTCGCTAATATTCAAAGTTCAGACGAGGAATATTAGCGAAATATGTGCTCTGACCCCAATTAAATACGGTGCATTTGTGAGGTGATTTGTTAGATATGGGCGAGCAGTCGCCCGGCGCTTTCTACCAGTTTGCGCCGGCCCAGCACCAGCCCCAGCCGGGTCCCGCCGCACTGCCGCCACAGCACGGCGGAGCGCATGGCGGCCAGTAGCAGGGCGCGTATCTGGTTGGCGACGGCGGTGTCGGTGAGGCGGGCGGGATCGCCCTTGACCAGGATGCGGGGTTTCAGAGTGCTGATGGTGCAGCTGTAGGTGTCGGCGAAGTTGGCCAGCAGGTTGGGGTGGCTGACCGCGAAGTGTTCGCTCTGTGTCTGGGCGCGCCGGATGCCTTCTCCGAGCGCATCCATGAGGTCGGAGCGCTTGCTCAGTTTGCGTTCCAGGTGCAGCAGGGTGACCAGGTAGCGGCTCAGTTCGGTGTCCGGCTTCGGTGCGCCGCCGACCAGCTGGGTCTGTATCAGGCGCAGGCCGGTGGCTACGCCGCCGGCGCCCCCGTAGACAGCCTCGACGCTGTCCGCATCGATGAGCAGGATGCTGTTCAGGGTGGTCTGCAGGGCATCCACGTCACAGGGTTTGCCGTTGGCGCTGTTCTGCACCAGCCGCAAGGCCTGCAGGATGCCGGCGAAAGCCAGTGTGCGGTCGCTGTGGTCCGGGTTCATGTGGAGATCGTACCACCACCGAGGCAGATATCGCCGTCGTAGAAGACGATAGCCTGGCCGGGTGTGACGGCGCGTTGCGGCGTGTCAAAGCTGACGCGCAGGAAATCGTCCCTGCATTCGACGATGTCGCACGCCTGGTCGGACTGGCGGTAGCGTATGCGCGCATGGCAGCGCAGCGGGGCCGGCGGCGCAGTGCCTGAAATCCAGTGCAGGTCTTTCGCTTCCAGCGCCGGTTTGAACAGGGCGGGGTGGTTGTTGCCCTGTGCGACGATGAGGCGGTTGTTGGCCATGTCCTTGTCGACCACGTACCAGGCCTCACCGCTGGTGGCGTGGATGCCGCCGATGCCAAGCCCCTGGCGCTGGCCGATGGTGTGGAACATCAACCCCTGGTGCCGACCCAGGCTGTCGCCTTCGACAGACACGATGTCGCCGGGCTGTGCGGGGATAAAGCGTTGCAGAAAGTCCTTGAATTTGCGTTCGCCGATGAAGCAGATGCCGGTGCTGTCTTTCTTGGCGAAGTTGGGGAAGCCCTGCTGTTCGGCCATGGCGCGCACTTCCGGTTTGTGCAGTTCGCCCAGCGGGAACAGCGAGTGCGCCAGGGCGCGCTGGTTGAGACGGTACAGGAAGTAGCTCTGGTCCTTGTTGGGGTCGAGGCCTTTCAGCAGCCGGCACTGCGCGTCGCTGCGGTCGATGCGTGCATAGTGGCCGGTGGCGATCCGGTCTGCACCCAGGTCCAGGGCATAGTCGAGGAAGGCCCGGAACTTGATTTCCTGGTTGCAGAGGATATCCGGGTTGGGCGTGCGCCCGGCGCGGTATTCGTCCAGGAAATAGGCGAATACCCGGTCCCAGTATTCGGTGGAAAAACTGATGGTGTGCAGTTTGATGTCGAGGCTGTCGGCGACCGCGCGTGCATCGGCAAGATCCTGTTCGGCCGGGCAATAGTCATCCGCGTCGTCCTCGTCCCAGTTCTTCATGAACAGCGCCTCGACCTGGTAGCCCTGTTGCAGCAACAGGCTGGCGGCGACGGCTGAATCGACGCCGCCGGACAGGCCGACGATGACTTTCTGCCGGCTCAACCGGTACTTCCCTGTGGCAGGTCGGTGAGCAGTTCCAGCGGGTAGCGCTGGCCGTCCAGGTAGTCGTCGAGGGATTTCAGTACCAGCGGGCTGCGTAACAGTTCGCTGCGGGAGCGGATGTCGTCGTGCGTCAGCCAGTGGGCGGCAATGATATCCGCATCCAGCTCGCGCCGGGTGTCTTCAGCGTCGCATTCACCGCAGAAGGTGGCGCGCAGGTAAGTGTCATTTTTCTCCGCATTGCGCCAGCGGTAGATGCCGACCAGTGCCGTGGGCCGGAAGTGCCAGGCGGTCTCTTCCAGACATTCACGGATGGCGGCCTCGACCAGGCTTTCGTTGTCTTCCAGGTGGCCGGCCGGCTGGTTAAAACAGACCTGGCCGTGCACGTGTTCCTCGACCATTAAAAAACGACCCTGTCGCTCGGCAACGACAGCAACGGTGACTCTAGGCTTCCAGACCATAAGTGTACTGATACTCTGGTAATTTAGTGATTTAAAGTATAAACAATTAGTTATTTTATGTTATTGATGTGATTGTGTAAAAAAATGCTTTGTCTGTGCGTCATAGACTTGACATTATTCGGGATGTCAATAAAGTAGCACCATGACCACGCCACTTTGCGCGGGTTCGCCTCCGGTACCCCAGGCAGCAGTTGTTCTGGCCCGGGGAACCGGCAGAGTGTCAAGGCCATAATAATAACGCTGGAATTGCCCCGCGCAGATTCTGGTTAAATCTATACATAGTATAAAACACGACGATCACGTGAGGAGGAGTCATCATGCATAAAGTCGTAAAATCATTATTCCTGTCCGGTGCCTTATTGGCGCTCTCGTTCGGCAATGCCTTTGCCGCCGAGGTTCTGAAGCCTTTTGTCCTGGGCTACAAGACCAATGGCGACATGCAGACCATCGCCGATGAAGTGAAGGGTAAAGTGGAATCTGCCGGCTTTGAAGTGGTTGGCACCTATTCCCCCTATGACGGCGCCATCGTCATTGCCATCACCAATGACGGGCTGAAAAAAGCCGCCGCCAGTTCTGATTTTGGCGGTTACGAAGCCGGCCAGCGTGTCACCGTTACCCAGGTGGGTGACGAGATCCAGGTCAGCTATTCCAACCCGGTGTACTACGCCAATACCTACCGTCTGGAAGATACCTCCGGTGCGGAAGCCGCGCTGAAGAGCCTGCAGACCGCCCTCGGCAATACCGAGGCTTTTGGTACCGGCGAGAAGCAGCTGAGTGCTGCCGACCTGCGTAAATACCACTACATGTTTGGTATGGAGTACTTCGACGATCCCAGCGAGCTGGCTTCCTACGACAGCCAGGAAGAAGCAGTCGCTGCCGTTGAAGAAGGCCTGGCCAAGGGTCGTGGCGGTGCTACCAAGGTGTATCGCATCGACATCCCCGGCAAGGACGAGACCGTGTTCGGTGTTGCCCTTAATGACAGCGGTTGCAGTGGTGACGAGTACATCATGAGCCGTGTCGACAAGGCCCCTGTCCGTTCTACCGCCCACCTGCCTTACGAGATCCTGGTCTCCGACGGCGACGTCTATGCGCTGTATGCCCGTTTCCGCATTGCGATCAGCTGGCCGAACCTGCCTATGATCCAGAGCGACAGCGGTGCGACTTTCTTCAATATCATGTGCGCACCTAACGCCATTGAAGAAGCACTGATCAACGCTGCTGGTGGCGAAGTCTAGAAAAAAACCGGGATATTCCCGTTAATTGAAACCCCCGTGACCGCTGGTCGCGGGGGTTTTTATTTGTCCGTCTGCAAGCCTCTGGTACAATCCCGCGTTCTTTCTTTACCAGCCAGGAATTCACATGGGTTACCAGAACATAGTCGTACCTGACCAGGGCGAAAAAATCACCGTCAATGACAACCTGTCACTGAATGTGCCGGATCAGCCGCTGGTGCCGTTCATCGAGGGTGACGGTATCGGGGTCGATATCACGCCGGTGATGCGTGATGTGGTCGATGCGGCCGTGGAGAAGGCTTTCGGCGGCGACCGGAAAATCAGCTGGCTGGAAATCTACGCGGGCGAAAAGGCCAACACCGTCTATGGCGAGAACACCTGGCTGCCGGCCGAGACGCTGGATGCGATCAGGGATTTCGTCGTTTCCATCAAAGGCCCGCTGACAACGCCTGTGGGCGGCGGTATCCGTTCCCTGAACGTAGCGCTGCGCCAGGAGCTGGACCTGTACCTGTGCCTGCGCCCGGTGCGTTATTACGACGGCACACCCAGCCCGCTCAAGGAGCCGGAAAAGACCAATATGGTGATCTTCCGCGAGAACTCGGAAGACATCTATGCCGGCATCGAGTGGGAAGCCGGCACGCCTGAAGTCAGGAAAGTGATCGAATTCCTGCAGCAGGAGATGGGCGTCAGCAAGATCCGTTTCCCGGATACGGCGGGTATCGGCGTCAAGCCGGTGTCCTCGGAAGGCACCAAACGCCTGGTGCGCCGTGCGCTGCAGTACGCCGTTGACCAGGAACGCGATTCCGTGACCCTGGTGCACAAGGGCAATATCATGAAATTCACCGAGGGTGCGTTCAAGAACTGGGGCTATGAGCTGGCGAAAGAAGAGTTCGGCGCCACGGAGATCGACGGCGGGCCCTGGTGCTCGTTCACGAACCCGAACACCGGCAAGGATATTATCGTCAAGGATGTCATTGCGGATGCCTTCCTGCAGCAGATCCTGCTGCGCCCCACCGAGTACAGCGTGATCGCCACCCTGAACCTGAACGGCGACTATATTTCGGACGCACTGGCGGCACAGGTGGGCGGTATCGGCATGGCGCCGGGTGCCAACCTGTCGGACCGGATTGCGCTGTTTGAGGCCACCCACGGCACTGCGCCCAAGTATGCGGGCAAAGACCAGGTGAACCCGAGTTCACTGATCCTGTCGGCCGAGATGATGCTGCGCCATATGGGCTGGAACGCGGCGGCGGACCTGATCGTGAAGGGACTGTCCGGCGCTATCGCTGCAAAAACAGTCACCTACGACCTGGATCGCCTGATGGAAGGTTCAACCAAACTGAGCTGCTCCGGCTTCGGGCAGGCCATCATCAAACATATGTGAAGCAGGATAACCGCCCTGCCGGCTCATCCGGGCGGGCAGGGCGTGTCCGCAGTACGGCTTCCGGGTGTTACTCGGTCGCTGTCGCAAACATAATCTTGCTGGCTTGCAGTCCCTTGGGGCCGGTTGCCACGTCGAATTCGACGCGCTGACCTTCCTTGAGACTTTTATAACCATCCATCTCGATGGATGAGAAATGGGCAAAGATGTCATCGCCCCCTTCGTCCGGGGAGATAAATCCGTAACCCTTGGCGTTACTGAACCACTTTACAATGCCTGTCGCCATGACTTTCGATCCTCACTGCTCTTCTCGCTTCACTGCTTTTTCTTGGCGGTGATGCGGCTGATTATTTTTACACAGCATCGTTTCACGCTCTGCGGCATGGAAACGATTCCTCCTCTCGCCTTGCGGCACAGAATATTGTTAGTCCGACAACCAAATTAGTCAAGTATTCCGAAAGGCCGGGTTTGCGGGGCTGTTCGGGGAACCGGGCATGGCACTTGCTTGTTCCTGAAGCAGGTGTATCCTGTCATCAAAGTGCTGGTTTTCCGGCGCTCGAGTTGATTTAATTTGGTTATAATTGGTCTATGAGTAAGGAGAACGGGAATTCTGACGATCATGGGCTTTCTCTGCTGGAGGCAAAGCCCAAGGTAAAGCGGCCCTCCATGTATAAGGTGGTGCTGCATAACGACGATTATACCCCTATGGAATTTGTGGTATTACTGCTGGAAGAGCTTTTCAGCATGCCCAGGGAGAAAGCGACGCAGGTGATGCTTCAGGTGCATACCCGGGGCAAGGGTGTATGCGGGGTGTTCACAAAAGATATCGCGGAAACAAAGGTAGCGCAGGTCAACGACTTTTCGCGCCAGAATAACCATCCGTTACTGTGCGCCATGGAGGAGGCCTAGATCGGGCAATGAGGTAGTCAAGATGTTAAGCAAAGAGCTGGAGTTTACCCTGAATCTGGCCTTCAAGGAGGCCCGGGAAAAACGACATGAGTTCATGACGGTCGAGCATTTACTGCTGGCCTTACTGGACAACCCCACCGCGGCGGACGTGCTCAAATCCTGCGGTGCGGACCTGGAAAAACTCAAAAAAGAACTGTCCGGGTTTCTTGATGAGACCACCCCGTTACTGCCGCCCAGCGACAGCCGGGAAACGCAGCCTACGCTGGGTTTCCAGCGCGTCCTGCAGCGCGCTGTGTTCCACGTGCAGTCTTCCGGCAAGAAAGAAGTCACCGGCGCCAATGTGCTGGTGGCGATTTTCAGCGAGCAGGAATCGCAGGCAGCCTATTTCCTGAACAAGCAGGACATCACGCGACTCGACGTGGTGAACTACATTTCACACGGTATTTCCAAGCTGGCCGGTGAGCATGCCGAGAACGAACCCGAGGCTGAAGCCGAGGGTGCCGCCAGTGCCGAGACTACCCAGAAAAAACCCCTGGAGAATTTTGCTACCAACCTGAACGAAATGGCGATGAAGGGGAAAATCGACCCGCTGATCGGCCGCCGTTTCGAGGTCGAGCGCACCATCCAGATCCTCTGTCGCCGGCGCAAGAACAACCCGCTCTATGTCGGTGAGGCCGGTGTCGGCAAGACCGCCATGGCCGAAGGACTGGCCAAGCTGATTGTGGACGGCGATGTGCCGGAAGTGCTGCTCAACAGTACTATCTATGCGCTGGACCTGGGCGCACTGGTGGCCGGTACCAAGTACCGCGGTGATTTCGAGAAGCGCCTGAAAAGCGTGCTTTCGCAGCTGCGCAAGGAACCGGGCGCGATTCTGTTCATCGACGAGATCCACACCATTATCGGTGCCGGCGCCGCTTCCGGTGGCGTGATGGATGCGTCCAACCTGATCAAGCCGATGCTGGCCAACGGCGAGATGAAGTGCATCGGGTCGACGACCTACCAGGAATACCGCGGCATCTTCGAGAAGGACCGCGCGCTGGCACGGCGTTTCCAGAAAGTGGACGTGGTCGAGCCGACCGAAGACGAGACATTCAATATCCTCAAGGGGCTGAAATCGCGCTTCGAGGAACACCACAACGTGAAGTACTCGCCGCGAGCGCTGCGTGCCGCGGTGGAGCTTTCATCGCGTTATATCAACGACCGTTTCCTGCCGGACAAGGCCATCGATGTGATCGACGAGGCCGGCGCCAACCAGCGCCTGCTGCCGCCGTCACGGCGCAAGAAGACGATTGGCGTCGGGGACATCGAATCCATCGTGTCGAAGATTGCCCGTATCCCGCCCAAGACCGTCAGCACCTCGGACAAGGATGCGCTGCGCACTCTTGAGCGCGACCTGAAAATGGTGGTGTATGGCCAGGACGATGCGATCGAGCTGCTGGGCAGTGCGATCAAGATGTCGCGTTCCGGTCTCGGCAGTGAACAGAAACCGATCGGCTCTTTCCTGTTTGCCGGGCCTACCGGTGTCGGCAAGACTGAGCTCACCCGCCAGCTGGCAATGACGCTCGGCATCGAACTGATCCGCTTCGATATGTCCGAGTACATGGAACGCCACACGGTATCGCGCCTGATCGGTGCACCGCCGGGTTACGTGGGCTTCGACCAGGGCGGGCTGCTGACCGAGGCGGTCACCAAGAACCCGCATGCCGTGCTGCTGCTCGACGAAATCGAGAAGGCGCACCCGGATGTGTTCAACCTGCTGCTGCAGGTTATGGATCACGGCACGCTGACGGATAACAATGGCCGCAAGGCGGATTTCCGCAGCGTGGTGATCATCATGACCACCAATGCCGGCGCGGCTGAAATGAGCCGGCCGTCAATCGGTTTCAGCCACCAGGATCATTCCACCGACGGGATGGAAGCCATCAAGAAGATGTTCAGCCCCGAGTTCCGCAATCGCCTTGATTCGGTGATCCAGTTCAAGGCGCTGGACCCGGCGGTGATGACGCGCGTGGTGGACAAGTTCATCTACGAGCTGGAGGCCCAGTTGCAGGACAAGGGCGTTACGCTGGAGGTTGAGGATTCGGCACGCGAGTGGCTGGCCGAACACGGCTTCGATCCGAAGATGGGTGCGCGGCCGATGGCACGCGTCATCCAGGAGCACATCAAGAAACCGCTGGCGGAAGAGCTGCTATTCGGCCGCCTGGCCAGTGGCGGCGACCTGATTATCCGTGCGAAGGACGGCAAGCTGGAGCATAAGGTCAGGGAAGAGGAAGAGGTGTCGTGAGCCGGCGCTGAGCGCCGTGCCGGGGATCAGCGTGCGCGGTAGGTGATACGGCCCTTGCTCAGGTCGTAGGGTGTCAGCTGAACTGTCACCTTGTCGCCGGTGAGAATGCGGATGTAGTGCTTGCGCATTTTGCCGGAGATATGTGCGGTGACCACGTGTCCGTTTTCGAGTTCGACGCGGAACATGGTGTTGGGCAGGGTATCGATTACCGTGCCTTCCATTTCAATATGATCTTCTTTTGCCACAAATAGTTACTCGTGCCTGTTTGAATACAGCCGAGAAGTATAACTGATAGAAGTGGTTGTGGGTAGGCGGGTCTTGTCTACTCGTCTTCCAGCAGACCCCACTGTCCCTCGCGATAGGCCTCTATCGGTCGGAAGCGGCTTTTGTAGCGCATTTTCTGACTGTCCGCGATCCAGTAACCCAGGTACAGCCACTCGCAGTCCGCTTCCCGGGCCAGTTCGATCTGCTGCAGGATGGCGCAGGTGCCGAGGCTGCGGCGTTCCAGTTCGGGATCGAAAAAGGTGTAGACGGCGGAGTGGGCACGCTGCAGGCGGTCGGTCACGGCCACGGCGACCGGCCGGCCCGCCAGGCTGAATTCAACAAACAGTGTGTCGCACCAGTTGCTGGTCAGGAAGCGCATGTAGTCATCCGGCGTGGGGTCTTCCATGCCACCGCCGGTGTGGCGGCTCTTGAGGTAGCGGGCGTAGAGCCGGAAATGCGATTCCCGGTATACGGGTTCCAGTACGCTGCAACTCAGGTCCCGGTTCCGGTTCCAGACCCGTTGCTGGTTGCGGCTGCGTTTGAATTTCGCCACCGGGACACGCACCGGGATGCACTCGGAACAGCCCGGGCAGGCCGGCACGTAGAGGTCATTGCCACTGCGCCGGAAGCCGAAGCGTGCCAGCTGGTTGTAGATGGCCGGGGATAATTGCGCCTCGGGATCGGCAAACACCGATATGGCGTTGCGGCCCTCCAGGTAGGAACAGGGGCGCGGTGCGGTGGCAAAGAAGCGGAGGGTTTCCTCCTTGTCGTCCAGGTCGTTTCTGTCCATGGCAGCGGTTACCAGTTGTTGTCCTGTGTGTCGAAGTTCCAGCGCCCGGGCGGCAGGCCGCTCTCGCACAGCGCGTCCAGGTGGCGGATAAACGTGCTGCGCGGGATTTCGGCGGCGCCCAGACTGGCCAGGTGCGGGGTATAAATCTGGCAATCGACCAGCCCGAAATCCCAGGCATTGAGCTGGCGCACCAGCCAGGCGAAGGCGACCTTGGAAGCATCCGTCACGCGGCTGAACATGGACTCACCGAAGAACACCCGGCCGATGGCCACGCCGTACAGGCCGCCGACCAGTTCACCGTCCAGCCGGCACTCCACGGAATGCGCATGGCCCTGTGCGTGCAGGGTGCAGTAGGCATCGGCCATTTCCTGTGTTATCCAGGTGCCGGGACTGTCGGGCCGGGGCTCGGCGCAGGCCTCGATGACGGCACGGAATGACTGGTCCAGACTGACACTGAAACGCGCCCGGCGCAGTGTCTTGCGCAGGCTGCGCGACAGTTTCAGTTGTGCGGGGAACAGCACGGTGCGCGGGTCGGGCGACCACCACAGGACCGGCTGGTTGTCGCTGTACCAGGGGAAAATACCGCGCCGGTACGCCGCCAGGATACGTTCGCTGCTGAGGTCGCCGCCCACCGCCAGCAGCCCGTTCGGTTCGCGCAGGGCGAGATTGACGTCGGGAAACGCGGCGGCGGGGTCACTCGGCTGAATCCAGTGCGGGCGCTGCGGGATCATGCCACCTCGCTGCGGCGGAACGGCGAGCGCCCGGACAGCTCGTCGATGTAGTCGCGCATGGTCCGGGTTTCCTGTACCAGGTGACGCGCGATGATGTCACGGAACCCGTCGTGCTGAATCCAGTGAGCGGACCAGGTCGGTGTGGGCAGGAAACCCCGGCTGATTTTGTGCTCGCCCTGTGCGCCGGGCTCGAACAGCGACAGGCCGTGCTCGATGCAGTAGTCAATGCCCTGGTAATAGCAGACCTCGAAATGCAGCGAGTGGTATTCCTCGCAACAGCCCCAGTGGCGCCCGTACAGGGCGTCGTCACCGCGCAGGCAGATGGCGCCGGCCACGACGCGCTGACCCTTGCGGGCTATGATAAAGACCAGTTGTTCGCCCATGGAGGTCGCGATTTCCCGGAAGAAGCCGAGTGACAGGGTCGGGTAGCCCCATTTCTTTTCAAAGGTGGAATGGTAGAAACCGTACATCACTTCCAGTTCCGCGGCCGTGGCCTGGTGGCCGTGCACCACGCTGATCGCGATACCGGCTTCCCTGACATACCGCCGTTCCCGGCGCACCTTCTTGCGCTTGCGTGAGCTGAAGCCGGACAGGTAGTCATCGAAATCCCGGTAGCCCGCATTGCGCCAGTGGAACTGGCAGCCGAGGCGCAGCAGCAGGCCCGCCTGTTCCAGGCGTTGTGTATCGGTGCTGTCGGTAAACAGCCAGTGCAGCGAGGACAGGTTTTCGCTCGTGGCCCATTCCTGCGCCAGTTGTATGAGCTGTGCAGCGGCGGCGTCACCCTGGTCGCCCGGTGCTGTTAAAATGCGCGGGCCGGTCGCGGGAGTGTAAGGGATGGCGGCAACCGCTTTGGGAAAATAGGCCAGCCCGGCGCGCTGGTAAGCATCGGCCCAGGCATTGTCGAAGACGAATTCGCCATAGGAATTGTCTTTCAGGTACAGGGGCACTGCGCCGACTAGCTGCCCGGTGTCATCGCGGGCAAGCAGGTGCCGTGGCAGCCAGCCGTAGTGCTCGCCGACGCAGTCGTTGCGTTCCAGCGCGGCGAGGAACTCGTGGCGCAGGAAGGGATTGCCGGTGCCGGCGACAGCATTCCACTGGTCAGTGCTGACAGTGGCGATGGAATCGGCAATACTGAGTTTCATGGTGCTATTGTACCTTCTGTTCCTGCTGCCGATATAGTTTCCGGTCAATAGGGCAGGCTGACGAAAGACGAACGAATCCGGGGTATTCTCGAGCGCAATGGAACATCACGATCTGAAAATCCAGGTAGGTGAGGCAGTGCAGTTGCAGCCGCACGACGGCGAGGCCGGCCGTCGTATGAATGTGCGCATTATCGGTTATATGGCCGGGGTCAGCCTGCTGGTCACCACACCCAGGACCGGTGACAAGGTGATGATCATCCGTGAGGGGCAGCCGTTCGTGGCGCGCATGATGGCGGGTAACCAGATTGTCGGTTTCACGACCACAGTGTTGCGTACCTGCACACGGCCGTTCCCCTATCTGCACCTGTCGTACCCGCAGGAGATGGAACAGATCACGGTGCGCAAGGCGCAACGTGTACGCGTCAGGCTGTTCGCCTCGGTGAAAAATTCCGGCCCGGATTTCCAGCCCGGCAAGCCGCATACCGCCACGATCGTGGATATCAGTATTTCGGGGGCGCTGCTGATCGCGGATGTGATGCTGGGTGAAGTCGGCGACAAGGTCAGCCTGAGCTGTGCGGTCAGGGTCGGCGATGTGGAAAAGCTGCTGAACATTCCCGCGATCATTCGCAGCCTGCAGGTCGAACACAGTGCCGAGCTGGGGCGTGAAAGCCATTTTCACGGCCTGGAGTTCGATGTGCAGGACAAGCAGGACCTGTTTGCCCTGCACGGTTACGTCTACGAGCAGATCGTCAGGTCACTGTCGGAATAGCGTCCGGCAGCGCCATTCCGGTTACTGTTTTTTCGCTTCTTCCAGCGCGTCCAGGTAACGTTCCGCATCCAGGGCTGCCATACAGCCGGAACCGGCCGAGGTGACGGCCTGGCGGTAGATGTGGTCGGCGACATCGCCGGCGGCGAACACGCCGGGAATATCGCACGCGGTAGCATCGCCGTTGACGCCGCTCTTGACGTGCAGGTAGCCGCCTTTATGCATTTTTAGCTGGCCTTCGAACAGGTCGGTGTTCGGCTTGTGGCCGATGGCGATAAAGACCCCGTCGGCTTTCAGGTCTTTGGTGCTGTCGTCTTTCACGTTGCGGATGCGCAGGCCGGTGACGCCCATGTCGTCACCCAGCACTTCGTCCAGAACGTGGTCCCATTCGATGGTGACCTTGCCTTCCTTTTCACGCGCGAACAGGCGGTCCTGCAGGATTTTCTCCGAACGCAGCGCATCGCGGCGGTGTACCAGGGTAACGTGTGAGGCAATGTTGGCCAGGTACAGGGCTTCCTCGACCGCCGTGTTACCGCCGCCGATGACCGCCACCGGTTTCTCGCGGTAGAAGAAGCCATCGCAGGTCGCGCAGGCGGAGACGCCCTTGCCTTTGAAGGCTTCCTCGGAAGGCAGGCCGAGGTACTGCGCCGAGGCGCCGGTGCAGATAATCAGCGCATCGCAGGTGTAGCTGCTGCTGTCGCCGTGCAGCCACATCGGGTTTTGTTTGAGGTCGACCTTGTTGATGTGGTCGAAAATGATCTCGGTGTTGAAGCGCTCCGCGTGCTGGCGCATCTCTTCCATCAGCGCCGGGCCCTGCAGGCCCTCGGCGCCGCCCGGCCAGTTTTCCACGTCGGTGGTGGTGGTCAGCTGGCCGCCCTGTTCCAGGCCGGTGATCAGTACCGGGTTGAGGTTGGCGCGCGCCGCGTAGATGGCGGCGGTGTAACCGGCCGGTCCGGATCCCAGGATTAACAGACGGCAGTGCCTTGTTTCGCTCATGTATAATGCTCCGATGTTGAGGGCGCCCGCGTGATGGGCGGCTATGGTACGGAATGTCCCCGGACGGGTAAAGGAGTAAGCATGCGCATTGCTGTGCCGCGTGAGATCAAACCGCTGGAAGGCCGCGTCGGCCTGATTCCCGCCGCCTGCTCGGAGCTGGTGGCGGCCGGGCACGAGGTGCTGGTCGAGACCGGGGCCGGGCTGCTGTCCGGGTACGAAGACCGGGCCTACCAGGATGCCGGGGCGCAGATTGTCGCTGACGCTGCCGCGCTGTACCGGCAGGGTGAGCTGATCGTGAAGGTCAAGGAGCCGGTGGAGGGCGACCTGCAGCACCTGCGGGCCGGGCATATCCTGTTCAGTTACCTGCACCTGGCGGCCAATGAGGCGCTGACACGTAAACTGTGCGACATCGGCCTGACGGCAGTGGCCTTTGAAACCGTGCAGACGGCCGCCGGCGCGCTGCCGCTGCTGGCGCCGATGAGCGATATTGCCGGGCGCCTGTCGATACAGCTCGGTACCGGCCTGTTGCACCAGCCGCAGGGCGGCAAGGGCCTGTTACTGGGCGGCCTTCCGGGCGCCGAGCGCGGCCGGGTGACGGTGATCGGCGCCGGCATGGCGGGCGGCAACGCGGCGCTGCTGGCGGCGGCGCTGGGCGCCACGGTCACCGTGTTCGACCGCAAGCGCGAGCGGCTGGAAGCGATGCGGGCGCTGGGCGACAATGTCAGCGCCCTGTACCCGTACGCGGACAGCGTGGCGCAGGCGGTGGTCGAGGCTGACCTGGTGGTGGGCGCGGTACTGATCCCCGGTGCGCGTGCGCCGCACGTGGTGACGGCTGCGCATATCCGCGCCATGCAGGCCGGCAGTGTGGTGGTGGATATCTCCGTCGACCAGGGCGGCTGTATCGAGACCACGCACCCGACCGATTACCGCACTCCCACCTACGTGGTCGACGGGGTGGTGCACCTGGCGGTGACCAACATGCCCGGGGCGGTGCCGCGCTCGGCCTCGCAGGCCCTGTCTGCCGCCGTGACGCCCTACCTGTTACTATTGGCGGCCGGTGGCCTGGAGGAGAATTCCGAGCTCCGGCACGGACTTAACGTAGCGGCCGGAAAGGTACGCCATCCCGCCTTGCTATCGTCCCTCGATTCAAAGTAAAGTACCTGATCTTTTAATATCTTAAACCGCATAGTTACTGAAAAGTCTCACCTTGGCACAGGCGCAACGAAAAAAGGCGGAAACGCAGAAAATCCATCCCCAGGTCAGCAAGGGCCTGCGTGAGGGTATGCTGTTTATCCTGTCCGCGCTGGCAGCGTACCTGTTGCTGTCGCTGATGAGCTATAACGCCCAGGATCCGGGCTGGTCGCACCGCGGGCCCACCAGCCAGATACAGAACTACGGCGGGGTGGTCGGCGCCTGGTTCGCTGATGTGTTCCTCTACCTGTTCGGTTATCTCGCCTACCTGTTCCCCCTGATGGTCGGTTTCAGCGGCTGGCTGGTGTTCCGCGGCCGCAGCCCCAGCGGCGGTATCGATGTGCACGTGCTGTCGATCCGCTGGGCGGGCTTCCTGCTTACGGTGGCTTCCGGCTGCGGGCTGGCGACGCTGCATTTCGTGATCGAGCCCGGCACGCTGCCGCTGGATGCGGGTGGCGTGTTCGGCAAGCTGGTCGGCGAGAACCTCGCCGGCCTGTTCAACCTGCTCGGCGCCACGCTGTTCCTGCTGGCGCTGTTCCTGACCGGGGTGACGCTGTTTACCGGCCTGTCCTGGCTGAGTGTGATGGATACCACCGGCCGCCTGACCCTGTCCGGCCTGTCCTGGCTGGGCGAACGTTTCACGCAGCTGAGAACCTGGTTTGCCGCCGAACGCGCACGCCGCAAGCGCGAACAGCAGGTGGCAGTCAAACAGGAGAAACACAAGGAACGCAAGCGCAAGCCGCCGCGTATCGAGCCGGTGATCAAGCAGGTCGAGGTCAGCGAGCGTGTCGAACGCGAGCGCCAGGTGCAGTTGTTCGAGGCGCCGCCCAACACTGAATTGCCGCCGCTGTCGCTGCTCAATGAGGCTTACGAGCACACGGATGGTTATTCCGAAGCCGCGCTGGAAGCCCTGTCGCGGCTGGTGGAAATGAAATTGCTGGATTTCAATATCGAGGTGGAAGTGGTCGCGGTGCAGCCGGGGCCGGTTATCACCCGCTTCGAGCTGCAGCCCGGTCCGGGCGTCAAGGCCAGCCAGATCAGCAACCTCACCAAGGATCTGGCGCGTGGCCTGTCCGCCATCAGCGTGCGCGTGGTGGAGCAGATACCGGGCAAATCGGTGGTCGGGCTGGAGATACCCAACGAACAGCGCGAGATCGTCGCGCTCAGCGAGATACTGCGCTCCGCCGAGTACGACGCTTCCGGTTCGCCGTTGACGCTGGCGCTGGGCAAGGACATCGGCGGCCATCCCGTGGTGGTGGACCTCGCCAAAATGCCGCACCTGCTGGTGGCCGGCACCACCGGCTCGGGCAAGTCCGTGGCAGTCAATGCCATGGTGCTGAGCCTGCTGTACAAGACCCTGCCGCGTGATGTGCGCATGATCATGATCGACCCCAAGATGCTGGAACTGTCGGTGTACGAGGGTATCCCGCACCTGCTGACACCGGTGGTCACCGACATGAAGGAGGCCGCCAATGCGCTGCGTTGGTGTGTCGGTGAAATGGAACGGCGCTACAAGCTGATGTCGGCGCTGGGCGTGCGCAATATCAGCGGTTACAACAAGAAGGTCAGGGAGGCGATCGACAAGGGCGAACCGATCCCGGACCCGCTGTTCAAGCCGGAAGAGTGCCTGGAGGAAAACCCGGTGCCGCCGACGCTGGAGCCGCTGCCGTTTATCGTCATCATCATCGACGAACTGGCCGACATGATGGTGGTGGTCGGCAAGAAGGTCGAGGAGCTGATCGCGCGCCTGGCGCAGAAAGCGCGTGCCGCCGGCGTGCACCTGATCCTGGCCACACAACGTCCGTCGGTGGATGTCATTACCGGCCTGATCAAGGCCAATATCCCGACCCGTATCGCCTTCCAGGTCTCGTCCAAGATCGATTCGCGCACCATCCTCGACCAGGGCGGCGCCGAGGACCTGCTGGGCCACGGCGACATGCTGTACCTGCCGCCGGGCAGCGGTATGCCGGTGCGTGTGCACGGCGCCTTCGTCGACGACCCGGAAGTGCACCGCGTGGTGGCGCACCTGAAAGGCAAGGACGGTCCGGATTATATCGAGGATATTTTGCAGACCACGTCGGATTTCCTGCCCGGCAGTGGCGGCCAGGAGGAAAGCGACGATCCCGAGGCCGATGCGCTGTACGACGACGCCGTGCGTATTGTCACCGAAACGCGTCGCGGCTCCATCTCCGGCGTGCAACGCCGTCTCAAGATCGGTTACAACCGCGCGGCGCGCATGATCGAACAGATGGAAGCCGCCGGTATCGTCGGGCCGCAACAATCCAACGGCAACCGCGAAGTGCTGGCGCCGCCGCCACCGGAGCTTTGACCCGTATGTGTAACTCTTTCCGCTCCCTGTTGCGCCATGCCGGACTGTTGCTATGCCTGTGGCCGGGCCTGGCTGCACAGGCCGGCAGTGACAACCTGGTAGGTCGTTATTTTGCCGATCTCAGGAGTTTCCACGCGCAGTTTGTACAGACCGTGGTGGACAGCAACGGCGAGCAGGTACAGGACTCAAAGGGCGAGGTCTGGATCGAAAAACCGGGACGCTTCCGCTGGGATTACCGCACGCCGTACCGGCAACTGATTGTCGCCGACGGCAAGCGCCTGTGGACCTGGGATGAAGACCTGGAGCAGGCCACGGTAAAAACCATTGACGAGGCATTGAGCAGCACCCCGGCCATGTTGCTGAGCGGCTTTCGCCCGCTTTCCGAAGTGATGACCTGGAAGCCGCTGGAAAATGAAGACAGCATGCAGTGGTTCAGTCTCAGTCCGCGCCAGGCCGACGCGGCCGTGGAGAGCGTGCGCATGGCCTTTGCCGGCGGCAATCTGTCCATCATTGAAGTGGTCGACGATTTCGGTAACCGCACCCGTATCGTTTTTTCCGACACGCGCCGCAACCAGCCGGTCGACCCCGGCCTGTTCGAGCTCAAGCTTCCGCCCGGCACGGATATCATCGGCGCAGAGGAGCCATGAGCGAAGCCCCCCGGGTGCGTGAATTCCGGCCCCTGGCGGATCGCATGCGCCCGCGCAACCTCGACGAGTTCGCGGGACAGAAACACCTGCTGGGCGCGAGCAAGCCACTGCGTCAGGCGGTCGAATCCGGCCAGCTGCATTCGATGATCTTCTGGGGGCCGCCCGGTACCGGCAAGACCACACTGGCGCACCTGCTGGCGGAACGCTCGGGCACCGAGTTCGTGCCCCTGTCCGCGGTACTGGCCGGGGTGAAGGATGTGCGCCAGGCCGTCGAGATCGCGCAGCAGCGCCAGCAGGTGGAAGGGCGCCAGACCCTGCTGTTCGTCGACGAGGTGCACCGTTTCAACAAGGCACAGCAGGATGCCTTCCTGCCCTATGTCGAGAACGGCACCGTGCTGTTTGTCGGCGCCACCACCGAGAACCCGTCTTTCGAACTCAACAACGCGCTGCTGTCGCGGGCGCGCACCTATGTGCTCAAGCGCCTCGACGAGGCAGACCTGCTGCAGGTGCTGGAGCAGGCCCTGCAGGACAGCGAGCGCGGCCTGGCCGCACACGGCATCCATATCGAACGGACTGAACTGGAACGTATCGCCAGGGCCGCTGACGGCGATGCGCGGCGCGCGCTCACGTTGCTGGAGATTGCCGCTGACCTTACCGCTGACGGCGGTCATATCGACAGTGCCGTTATTGCCGAAGTCATCAGCGGCGGCGTGCGGCAATTCGACAAGGGGGGGGAAGCGTTCTACGACCAGATTTCCGCGCTGCACAAAGCGGTGCGCGGCTCGTCGCCGGATGCCGCCCTGTACTGGTTCGTGCGTATGCTGGATGGTGGCTGCGATGCCCTGTACATCGCGCGCCGCGTGGTGCGCATGGCCTCGGAGGATATCGGCAACGCCGACCCGCGTGCGCTGGCCCTGGCGCTGAACGCCTGGGATGTGCAGGAGCGGCTGGGCAGTCCGGAAGGTGAACTGGCTATTGCCCAGGCGGTGCTGTACCTGGCCTCTGCGCCCAAGAGCAACGCCGTCTACATGGCCTACAAGGCTGCGATGAAAGATGTCGCCGCGCAGGGCTCGCTGGATGTCCCGTTACACCTGCGCAATGCGCCGACCCGGCTGATGAAAGAACTCGGCTACGGCAAGACCTACCGCTATGCGCACGACGAACCCGAGGCTTATGCCGCGGGCGAAAACTATTTCCCCGACGAATTGCAGGGCACGCGCTATTACCACCCGGTGCCGCGCGGCCTGGAAATTCGTATCCGTGAAAAACTCGATCACCTGCGCGAGCTGGACAAACGCGCGGCCGATAAATAAATGCGCGCACAGGGCGCATCCGGTAATATTGGCGCCCAATGAACCAGGTCCTTGCCATAGCCGGCGGCGGCGCTATCGGCGCCTTGCTGCGTTACTGGGTGTCCAGTGGCGTCTACCTGCTGGCGGGGCGCGGGTTTCCCTACGGTACGCTGGCGGTCAACGTGCTGGGCAGCCTGTTGATGGGGTTCCTGTATATCTGGCTGCTGGAACGCAGCCTGGCCGGGGCGGCGACGCGGGCGTTCCTGCTGGTCGGCCTGCTGGGCGCCTTCACCACCTTTTCGACCTTCTCGATAGAGACCCTCAACCTGGTCGAGAGCGGGCAGGTGCTGCGGGCGTTGTTGAACATGTTACTCAGTGTCGTACTGTGCGTGGGCGCGGCGGCACTGGGTGTGATGCTGGCGAGGCAATTATGAACTGGGAAACTGTGACTTTTGTGCGCGTCTATCTGACGGAAGCCAACCACACACTTGAACCCCTGCTGAAACGCCTGCACGACCGGGAGAAGGTGCGCGGTGTGACGGTGTTCCGTGCCGTGACAGGATTTGGCGGCAGCGGTGTGGTGCATACCGCCTCACTGGTCGACCTGTCGCTGGACCTGCCGGTTACAGTGGAGTTCTTCGATCTGCCGGACAAGGTCGATGCCATCCTGGAACACCTGTCCGATATCGTCGATACCGGTCATATCGTGCGCTGGCAGGCGCAAATGAATCTTTAAAATCCAACGGAAGACTTCATGCTTGATCCCAAACTGATACGCAACCAGCTTGCCGACGTGGCGGCGCAATTACAGCGCCGCGCCTTCACGCTGGACACCGCCACCATCGAACAGCTCGAAACGCAGCGCAAGGCCGTGCAGATGCGTACCGAGGAGCTCCAGGCGCAGCGCAATAAAAGTTCTAAATCGATCGGCAAGGCCAAGGCCGCGGGCGAGGATATCCAGCCCCTGCTGGACGAGGTGGCCGGTCTCGGCCAGCAACTGGATGCGGCGAAGCAGGAGCTCGATGCCATCCAGGAGCAGCTCAACGCTATTCTGATGAGCATCCCCAATATCCCGCACGAATCCGTCCCGGCCGGCAGCGATGAGTCACAGAACCAGGAAGTGCGCCGCTGGGGTGAACCGGCTGACTTTGATTTTGAAGTCCGGGATCACGTTGACCTTGGCGAGCGGCTGGGTGGCATGGACTTCGAGTCCGCGGTCAAACTGTCCGGATCCCGCTTCGCTGTCTTGCGCGGGCCGCTGGCGCGCCTGCACCGCGCCCTGACCCAGTTTATGCTGGATACGCATACCCGGCAGCACGGCTATCAGGAATGTTATGTGCCTTACCTGGTCAATGCCGACAGCCTGCGCGGTACCGGCCAGTTGCCGAAGTTCGAGGAAGACCTGTTCGCCACCCGTGGCGAGGATACTTTTTATCTGATTCCCACCGCCGAGGTGCCGGTTACCAACCTGGTGCGGGATGTGATCCTGGATGCGGATCAATTGCCGTTGCGCATGACGGCGCATACCCCCTGTTTTCGGTCCGAGGCCGGTTCCTATGGCAAGGATACGCGCGGCCTGATTCGCCAGCACCAGTTTGAGAAAGTGGAAATGGTGCAGGTGGTGCGGCCGGAGGATTCCTGGCAGGTGCTGGAAGAGCTCACCGGTCATGCCGAGGTTATTCTGCAACGCCTGGAGCTGCCGTACCGTGTGGTGACACTGTGCAGCGGCGACCTGGGTTTCTCAGCCGCCAAGACTTATGACCTGGAAGTCTGGTTGCCCGGTCAGCAGGCTTACCGGGAGATTTCTTCGTGCAGCAATTTTTTGGATTTCCAGGCGCGCCGCATGCAGGCGCGCTGGCGCAATCCCGATACCGGCAAGCCGGAGCTGGTGCATACGGTCAACGGTTCGGGCCTGGCGGTAGGCCGTACGCTGGTTGCCGTGATGGAGAATTTCCAGCAGGCGGATGGCTCGATCCGGATCCCGTATGCGTTGCAAGCGTACCTGGGCGGGCAGGCAACCATCCCGGCGCCGGTGGCAGAGCAGTAACATATAGAGATGTAGGTTGGGTTGAGCGCAGCGAAGCCCAACAGTGTTTTCAGGCCGGATTTTCTATCCGGCCTTTTTGCGCCGGGCCGGGGCTTTCTCACCCTTATCTCATATCCCATATCTGTTTCCTGGTGGCAGGGTTTACGAACTTCCTGCCGGAGGCTCTAAAGTCTTTTTATATCCTGACGATAGGAGGTGATACTGCGGGAAAAGGGAATAAGCCAGGCGGGTTATCGCAGACTGGGTCATCGGCCCGACAGACCGGTTCTCAGATGGCTCATGCCTGAAGAAACAAATAACCTTCCAAATGTGAAGTGACAGAGATGTGGGGTTTTAGGATGAAACTGACAATCCAGAATAAATTATTTTTGAGCTTCGGTGCGGTGCTGCTGGTTGTTGCGCTGGTTTCGATCAACAACTTCGTCAAGATGGGCAAGATCTCCAGTGCCGAGCATAGCCTGACTGACTTGCGCCTGCCGACGGTGATGGCGGGCATGCAGCTCGCCGATGGTATCCATCAGTCCCTGTCCGGGCTGCGTGGTTATCTGATCCTGGGAGGGGATCCTGCCAAGGCTGATAAATTCAAGACCGAGCGTCAGCAGGGCTGGTCCCAGATTGACCATGCTGTGCAGGACATGGATGAATTCTCCATAAGCTGGACCGACCCCGAAAATGTCGAGATGCTGGATGACTTGAAGGTGCAGATTGAAGCGTTCCGCACTGCCCAGCAGGAAGTGGAAGATATCGCGCATACGTCCAGGAACATCCCGGCTTTCAACATGCTGCTGACCGAAGCTACGCCACGTGCGTCTGAAATCCTCGCTGCTATTACCGCCATCATCGATGAAGAGTCGCGACTGAGCGCCACCGCGGAGCGCAAGAAACTGTTGAAGCTGCTGGCTGACAGCCGTGGTTCCTTTGCTGTGGGGCTGGCAAATATCCGCGCTTATCTGCTCTCGGGCGATACCCGGTTTGCCGATGCCTTCTACGCCAAATGGAAAGTGAATGAGGATCGTTTCAATCAAATCTCGCGCATGAGCGGTATGTTCAACGCCAAACAGGCCAGTGCATGGAATACCTACAAAACCCGGCGTGCCGAATTTGCCCCGATGCCTGCCAGGATGTTTGAGTTGCGGGCCGCCGAAGACTGGAACCTGGCAAACCACTGGCTGGGTACCAGGGCGGCACCTCGCGCCGGCGCCATCATGGAAATTCTCGGTAAAATCCGTGAATCGCAGGATGCCCTGGCTGTAATGGACCAGGAGGCGCTGGTAAACGATACCGCGGCCATGGAAACAACCATGATCCTGGGAACCTTGTTTGCCCTGGGGATTGGTGTGTTTGTCTCGATCTTTATCAGCCGCATGATCAGTGTGCCGCTGAGAGAAGTTGTGGCCCGCGCCAGGGCGATCGCCGGCGGTGACCTCAACGGGGATGCCCTGCGCCCGAAAGGTCATGATGAGGTGGCAGAGTTGAGCGTTGCCATTAATGACATGAACAACAGCCTGCGGGATATGGTTCGGCAGATATCGGGCTCGGCGCAGCATATAGGCAGTTCGGCCGAGGAGCTTTCAGCGATCACCGAGCAGACCAGCCAGAGTATCTGCGAGCAGCAGTCGCAGACTGAACAGGTGGCCACGGCGATGAACGAGATGAGCGCCACGGTACAGGAAGTCAGCCGGAACATTATCGGCACGGCCCACGCTGCCGAGGAAGCCAACACGGAAACCGTCGAGGGCCGCAGGATAGTTGACGAAACCATTCATGCCGTCCAGCAGCTTGCCGGGCAGATCGAAAGTGCGGCGGAGGTCATCCACCAGCTGGAACAGGACAGTGCCAATATCAGTACCGTCATGGATGTGATCCGCGGCGTGGCCGAGCAGACCAACCTGCTGGCACTGAATGCGGCCATCGAGGCTGCACGTGCCGGCGAGCAGGGCCGCGGTTTCGCGGTGGTGGCGGATGAAGTGCGCACCCTGGCCGGTCGCACCCAGCAGTCCACGGAAGAAATCAACCAGATGATCGAAAAACTCCAGACCGGTTCCAGGAAAGCGGTGGAAGTCATGACCGGGAGCCGGGAAGAAGCACATTCCGTGGCCAGTCAGGCCACGAAAGCGGGAACTTCCCTGTCGGCTATCTCTGACTCGGTGAAACGCATCAACGACATGAGTACCCAGATCGCCAGTGCGGCAGAGCAACAGAGTGCCACGGCCGAGGAGATCAACCGCAACATAACGAATATCTCCGGCATGGCCAACGAGACTTCGGCCGGGGCGCAGCAGACGGCGACCGCCAGTGGTGATCTGGCCCGGCTGGGCGCCGAACTCCAGCACGTGGTAGGGCGTTTCAAGGTTTAAATAATGCCTCCTGCTGTCTGTAACGGACATGCAGGGAGGCCCGGTCATGTCGGGCCTGGTTCAGTGGCGGGTCAGGCATGGCTGCTACAGGATGGCCGTCTTTTATATTCATGAGCAGGTAAATGGAAGTATGCGGGAAGAGCATGGACATGGTGAGTTTCTCGATCTCATCGATGCTGGCAATGCGGCCGGACTCAATGAGGCCCTGCACAGTATTCTGGAAACCATTCTCCAGCTGCCCTGGTTGAGTACCAATGCGGGCGGTATTTTCCTGAACGATACAGCGGCCGGCCAACTCGTGCTTACCACGCAGATCAATTTCTCCGACCCTATAAAGAATGCCTGTGCGCGGGTCAATTACGGCCACTGCCTGTGCGGGCGGGTGGCAGAATCAGCCAACTTGATGCATGTGTCCTGTGTCGACGAGCGCCATGAAATCCGTTACGAGGGTATGTGCAACCATGGCCACTACGTGGTGCCCATCACGTTGCGTGAACAGCTGCTGGGCGTCATGGTTCTGTATATCGATGTCGATCATGCCTACGATGCCGGCGAGGCGCGGGTGCTGGAGAACTTTGCCGGAATTATCGCCCGGCTGGTATATACCACCCAGATCAGCCAGGAGAAACAGCTTGCTGACCTGATTCTTGCGCACAGTTCCCACGGTGTGGTGATTACCGGCCGGGACAAGAAGATCCAGTGGGTCAACGAGGCCTTCGAAAAGGCCACGGGTTACGCGGCCGGCGAAATCATCGGCAAGGCACTGGCAATGCTGCGTTCGGACCGGCACGGGCCGGAATTCCATGCAGCTATATGGCGCAGCGTCAGGGAGCAGGGGTTCTGGGAGGGCGAGATCTGGAACCAGCGCAATAATGGCGAGATCTACCCGGAATGGTTGAATATCGTTGCCCTGAAGAACCGGCGTGGCGAAGTGTTGCGTTATGCGGGCACGTTTATCGACCTGTCGCATATCAGGGCGGCGGAAGAGAAAATTCACCAGCTCGCCTATTACGACAGTATTACCGGCTTGCCCAACATGTCCCTGTTGCATGAAAAGCTCGAGGACATGCTGGCCCGTTCCCGGGAGGGTGGCGGCCGGGTTGTTATCCTGACGCTGGACCTGGATCATTTTCACGAAATCAATGCCGGCCTCGGCCGGCGGGTCGGTGATGCTGTACTGCATGAAGCGGCGCAGCGCATTTGCAGTGCCGTGGATAATGCTGTCGTGGCCCGCATGGGGGCTGACGAATTTGCGGTTGCCTATCTTGATTCGCAGCATGATGAAGCTGCGACATCGGCCATGGCCGGGCGCCTGGCGGCGGACCTCAACGCGCGCCTGCAGGTGGCGCTTGAATTTGAACAACACGACCTGGCCCTCGACAGTTCGATCGGTTTCGCCTGGGCCAACGGCCGGGACGTGGATGCCGACGCCCTGTTGCGACGTGCTGCTGTCGCACTGGCCGGCTGCAAGAAACAGTCGCGTGGCGGGTATCTGTGTCATAACGCTGAAATGGAACAGCAGGCAAATTACCGGCGCTTCCTGGGCATGGCTATCGGCAAGGCTGTCGAGCGTGATGAACTGTACCTGATGTACCAGCCGCAGGTGGACAGGGCGGGGCAGGTCATCGGTGCCGAAGTGCTGTTGCGCTGGCAGAGCGGGGAATACGGCAATATCCCGCCCGATGTTTTTATCGGTATCGCCGAGGAGCGGGGTGACATTATCGATATCGGGCGCTGGGTATTCGAGCGCACGCTCGACCAGATGGTCCACTGGCGCAATGAAGGTGTCTGTGACTGCGGTTATTTCCCGCGCATGGCGATTAATGTGTCCCCGCACCAGGTGCTGTCAATAAATGCCGTCGAGGAATTCGCCAGGGCCTGTGCCAGTCGCGGTTTTACGCCGGAATCGATCGAGCTGGAGGTTACCGAAACCAGCATCATGCAGTATTCCGACTATGTCATCGAGCACCTGCAGGCGTTGTCTGAACAGGGTTTTAAAATCGCCATCGACGATTTTGGCACCGGCTACTCGTCACTGTCCCGCCTGCGTAATTTCCCGGTCAACATCCTGAAAATAGACCGCAGTTTCGTGAGCAGCATGACAACCGGCGCATCGGATGCGGCACTGGTGAAATCCATTATCGACATGGCGCATACCCTGGGTTTCCAGGTTATTGCAGAGGGTGTCGAGGAGTTTGCGCAACTGGAGATGTTGACGGGCTTCGGTTGCGATATCTTCCAGGGCTACTATTTCAGCAAACCTGTCTCGGCCGACGAATTCCTTGCCTACGCGAAACAGGGTGTCTGCAAGGCCGCCGGGGCTGTTTGACCGGGTTTGCCTTAGCCGGAAATTTCTATCAGGGTTTCATCCGGGTTGACGCTGTCGCCCTTGGCGACATGTATTGCCGTTACCTCGCCGGCAATCGGTGCCTGGATCTCGGTTTCCATTTTCATGGCTTCTGTCACCAGTACCGGGTCGCCGGCCTGCACGCTGTTGCCGACTTCGACCAGGATGTCGATGACGGTGCCGGGCATGGAGGTGGTGACGTCACCGGGCCTGGTGGCCTTCGGGCGCTTGCTGCCCTTGACGGAGGCGCCGTTGGCATCTGCGCTGTCTTCGATTTCAGACAGCGTTTCGATCAGTACCTCTTCGGGGACACCGTCGACAGTCATGTAGAACGGGCGGTCCTGCTGGGTATGGTGCCCGGTGCCGGTGATCTGGATGTGGTGGGTTTCGCCATGCAGGGTGACATTGAACTCGGTGGGCCGTGCACGGCTGTCGCCGGCGCTAACGAGGGGTTCCAGGGGTTCCGGCACCAGCGTGCCGGCGGTGCGGTGTTCGAGGAAATCACGGCCTATATCGGGGAACATGGCGAAGGTGAGTACGTCTTCATCGCTGTCTGCCAGTTCACCGATGTCGATGCGCAGCCGTTCCATTTCATCTTTGAGCAGGTCGGCGGGACGTGTTTCGATCACGTCTTCGTTACCGATGGCCTGCTGGCGCACGATACTGTTGACGTGCCCGGGCGCACGGCCGTAGCGGCCCTGAAGGTAGAGTTTTACCTCGTTGCTGATGGTGTTGTAGCGTTCGCCGGTGAGCACGTTCAGGACCGCCTGTGCGCCGACGATCTGCGAGGTGGGTGTGACCAGGGGAGGATACCCCAGGTCTTCGCGCACCCGCGGGATTTCCAGCAGGACGTCCTCGATGCGGTTCAGGGCGTGCTGTTCGCGCAGTTGTGTGTAGAGGTTGGAAATCATGCCGCCCGGCACCTGGTAGACCTGCACGCGGGTATCCAGCCCGGTCATTTCGCTTTCGAACTGGTGGTATTTCTTGCGCACCTCCCGGAAGTAGAAGCCGATGTCCTGCAGGGCCTTCAGTTCCAGCCCGGTATCCCAGGCGGTACCGGCGAGGGCGGCCACCATGCTTTCAGTGGGCGGGTGCGAGGCGCCGCCGGCAAAGGCGGATATGGACGTGTCGATATGCGTGCAGCCGTTTTCGATCGCTTTCAGCTGGCACATCTCCGCGGTGCCGGCGGTGGCATGGCTGTGCAGGTGGATGGGCAGGCTGATGGCCTTGCGCAGTTCCGCGACCAGTTCGGCGGTCACCATGGGGGTCAGCAGGCCGGCCATGTCCTTGATGACGATGCTGTCGCAGCCCAGCTTGACCAGTTGCCCGGCCATGTCGACGAATTTCGGGATATCGTGTACCGGGCTGGTGGTGTAGCAGATGGTGCCCTGGGCGTGTTTGCCTGCCTCACGTACCGCGGCGATGGCGGTTTCCATATTGCGGACATCGTTCAGCGCATCGAAAATACGGAACACGTCGATGCCGTTTTCCGCCGACTTGTGCACAAAGGCGCGTACCACGTCATCAGAATAGTGGCGGTAGCCCAGCAGGTTCTGGCCGCGCAACAGCATCTGCAGGCGGGTATTGGGCAGTGCCTTGCGCAGTTTACGCAGCCGTTCCCAGGGATCTTCCTTGAGGAAGCGGATGCAGGCATCGAAGGTGGCGCCGCCCCAGACCTCCAGCGACCAGTAGCCGATTTTGTCGAGTCGTTCGCAGGCCGGCAGCATGTCCTCGGTACGCATGCGGGTTGCGATCAGTGACTGGTGCGCATCGCGCAGGATGACGTCTGTGATATGGACCCTGGACATGATGGTTCTCGGCTTCCTTGTGGTTAATACCCGGCGTGGGCGGCAACGGCGGCGGCGACCACCGCGGCCAGTTCCCGGGTCGGCGGACTGGTGCGGTAGTTGACCAGCCGCGGGTGGTCCTCGACGAAACCGGTATCGAAATGACCGGCGCGGAATTCAGCCACCTTCAGGACTTCAAGGTAGTAGGGGATGGTGGTCTTGACGCCATACACACCGGTATCGTGCAGTGCCCGGCAGGCCCGGTTGAGCAGTTCTTCCCAGTTCAGTGCCCACACCGTGATCTTGGCGCACATGGAGTCGTAGTAGGGGGGGATGGTATAGCCGGTGTAGATCGCCGCGTCGGTGCGCACACCCGGGCCGCCGGGAGCGAAGTAGCGCGTGATACGCCCGAAGCTCGGCAGGAAATCATTCTTCGGGTCCTCGGCATTGATGCGGAACTGCATGGCATAACCGCGCCGCTTGATGTCTTCCTGCCGGAACGAAAGCGGTTTTCCGTCCGCGATGCGGATCTGTTCGCCGACGATGTCGATGCCGGTAATACTTTCCGTGACCGTATGTTCGACCTGCAGGCGGGTATTCATTTCCATGAAGTGGAATTCTTCATTGCTGTCCATCAGGAACTCGACAGTGCCGGCGTTCTGGTAACCGACCGCGCGTGCCGCGCGGATGGCGTAGTCGCCGATCTGTGCGCGCTGTTCCTCGTTGAGCTGCGGCGAGGGTGCGATCTCGATCAGTTTCTGGTGGCGGCGCTGTATCGAGCAATCGCGTTCGAACAGGTGGACGACATTGCCGTGTGTATCGGCGAGTATCTGCACCTCGATATGGCGTGGCCGGTCGACACACTTTTCCAGGAAGATGTCGGCGCTGCCGAAGGCTTTGCCGGCCTCCGACAGCACGCGGTCGTAGTTGCGGCGCAGTTCCTTTTCATTATTGCAGCGGCGTATGCCGCGCCCGCCACCGCCGGAAGTGGCTTTCAGCATCACCGGGTAACCGATGTTGCCGGCCAGCGCTACCGCTTCGGCCAGGCTGGCCAGGTTGGCATCGCTGCCGGGCACGACCGGTACGCCGGCCGCCTGCATACTGCGGCGGGCCTCGATCTTGTTGCCCATGTTGCGGATCACGCCCGCGTCGGGGCCGATGAAAATGATCCCGCGCCGCGCACAGATGTGTGCAAGTTCCGGGTTTTCCGACAGGAAGCCATAGCCCGGGTGCAGCGCATCGCAGCCGGTTGCGACAGCGAGATTGACGATGCGGTGCGCGTTCAGGTAGCCGGCCACCGGGTCCGGGCCGATGTTGTAGGCCTCGCTGGCCTTTTTGACATGCAGCGCATGGCGGTCGGCATCGGAGTAAATGGCCACCGAATCGATACCCGCCTCCTGGCAGGCACGCACGATGCGCACCGCGATCTCTCCCCGGTTGGCGATGAGAATTTTCTTGATCAAAGAGTGGTTATCTCCTGTCAGCACCCAGGCCAAGCATAGCGTTATTCCGGACGGCGCACCCGGGAATCGTCAAAAGAGCTTGTTTTTCTACGCAAAACAGGTTCGGCTGTCAACCGCCGGGGGGTGTGCGTGGCGACACGAACATCCCGATTTTTCAGCATCTTAGCTTTGACAGGGCGGCCATGCAGCAGGTATCATGCCGCGCTTATGTTGGATTGCCTGCCGGAACGAATCGAGCCCGCAGGGCTTGCAGATGTCGGGCGTTCCTTTCGGGGCGAGGTTCCCGTCGGGGAGCTGGTGCGTCTGCTGCCGTCATTGTCGTGCAGCGACAATGCGCTGAAGGTGCAGCTGGTGTTTCGTCTTGACGAGCGGCGCCTGCGTACTCTGGAAGGCAGCATCGAAGGACATGTGGACCTGGTCTGCCAGCGTTGTCTGGGGACCTTGCGCCTGCCTCTCGACCTGAAGTTCAGGTTGGGTATCGCCTCCGACGAGGCGCAGGTCGGGCGTCTGCCGGACGGTTACGAGCCGTTGCTGGTGACCGGCGAGCCGATGCGAACATACGATGTGATCGAAGACGAAGTATTGCTGGCGCTGCCGGCGATCCCGCTGCACGCAGGCGAGGAACGCTGTGAGACCGGTTACCAAAACCAGCCTGCCGCGGAGAAAAGGAATCCGTTTGCGGTGCTGGAGAAACTGAAATTTTAGAGCAAGTGTATTTGCAGGAGATAGAGAGTCATGGCCGTTCAGAAAAGCCGGAAGACACCTTCACGACGCGGCATGCGCCGTTCGCACGACAGCCTGAAAGGCGCGGCCCTGTCAGTGGAACAGACCACTGGCGAAACCCATCTGCGTCACCACATCAGCCCGGACGGTTATTACCGGGGTCGCAAGGTCATTGATAAAGATCTTGACTGATCCGCGTTGCGGCACCGCCGTTTCCGTAAATCATCCAGTCACACGCTGCTTTGCCCGGACCGGGAAGCGGCGTGTGTTTTTATGGTATGACTGATCGTCTGACAATAGCGCTCGACGCCATGGGCGGGGACCACGGTCCCCAGGTGGTGTTGCCGGCGGCCCTGCGCGTGCTGAAAAAACGCAACGACCTCGACCTGTTGCTGGTCGGCGACCGCGAAATACTCACGCGCGAGCTGGCGGCGCTGGGTGGCGGCGATAACCCGCGCCTGCATATCGAGCATGCCTCGCAATGTGTGGACATGGACGAGTTACCGTCGCATGCCCTGCGCTTCAAGAAAGATTCCTCCATGCGTGTCGCCATCAACCTGGTGAAGGAAGGGCGCGCGCAGGCCTGTGTCAGCGCCGGCAACACCGGTGCCTTGATGGCGACCGCGCGCTATGTGCTGAAGACGCTGCGCGGCATCGACCGGCCGGCGATCTGCACCGCACTGCCCAGTATGACGGGGCATACCTGGATGCTGGACCTGGGCGCCAATATCGACTGCACGCCGGAACAGCTGTTCCAGTTCGGCCTGATGGGCTCGGTGCTGTGCGGCGCTCTCGACGACAACAGCAGCCCGCGTGTCGGCCTGCTGAATATCGGCGAGGAAGAAACCAAGGGCAACGAGACGGTCAAGGAAGCGGCCGGCCTGCTGTCGACAGGCGCCATGAACTATGTCGGTTTCATCGAGGGCACGGACATCTATGGCGGTGAGGTCGACGTGGTGGCCTGTGACGGTTACATCGGCAATATTGCGCTCAAGAGCAGTGAAGGCATTGCCAGGATGATTGCCTTCTATATCAAACGCGAGTTTTCCCGCAACATTCTCACCAAACTGGTGGCGCTCATCGCGCTGCCGGTGTTGAAGAGCTTCCGCAAACAGATCGATCCGCGGCGTTATAATGGCGCCAGTCTGCTGGGCCTGCGTGGTATCGTTATCAAGAGTCACGGTGGCGCCGATGTGCTGGCGTTCGCCAATGCTATCGATGTCGCTGCGCTGGAGGTTGAACATAACGTTCCCGAACTCATCAGCTCGCAGTTGCACAACATACTTTCCGAGAGGCAGGCAGGTTGACGTATTCGCGCATTACAGGCACAGGGGGTTATCTTCCTGACAAGATCCTGACCAATCACGACCTGGAAAAAATCGTCGATACCTCGGATCAATGGATTCGCGAGCGCACCGGTATCAGCAAGCGGCATATCGCGGTCGACGGTCAGAATACCGTGGATCTTGCCGAAGGCGCGGCGCGCCGGGCGCTGGAAGCGGCAGGCCGCGACGCCCAGGATATTGACCTGATTATTGTCGCCACCACGACACCGGACCGCGTGTTCCCGAGCACCGCCTGCCTGTTGCAGAAGCGTCTCGACAGGCACGGCTGTGCGGCGTTCGATATACAGGCGGTTTGTACCGGGTTTGTCTATGCGCTGAGCGTGGCCGACAAGTTCATCAAGACCGGCGCCGCGAAGTGTGCGCTGGTGGTCGGTGCCGAAACCCTGTCGCGGGTGCTGGACTGGACCGACCGCGGCACCTGTGTGCTGTTCGGTGACGGCGCGGGCGCCGTGATTGTGGAAGCCAGCGACGAGCCGGGTATCCTGTCCACACACCTGCACGCGGACGGCGCCTATGAAAGTCTGCTGATGGTGTCCGGCGGTATCAGCCAGGGCTATGACAGTCTCAAGGACGGCAATGGTTATGTCACCATGAAAGGCAACGAAGTCTTCAAGGTGGCGGTCAACACGCTGGGCCGTATCGTCGACGAGACGCTGGAGGCCAACAATATGCAGAAGTCGGATATCGACTGGCTGATCCCGCACCAGGCCAATATCCGCATCATCCAGGCCACCGCCAAGAAACTGAAAATGTCCATGGACCACGTGGTGGTGACGGTCGATGAGCACGGCAATACGTCCGGTGCCTCGGTACCGCTGGCGCTGGACGTGGCGGTACGCGACGGCCGTATCAAGCGTGGGGAAACCCTGCTCATGGAAGCCTTCGGTGGCGGTTTTACCTGGGGTTCCATCCTGCTCAAATTCTGATTGACCGTTATGAACGATACTGCAAAAACAAGCGCGTTTGCCATGGTCTTCCCGGGCCAGGGCTCACAGTCCGTTGGCATGCTGGCGCAACTTGCCGCTGCATTCCCGGAGGTCGAGGCGACCTTTGCGGAGGCTTCCGATGTGCTGGGTTACGACCTCTGGCAGCGCGTCAGCGACGGCCCGGTCGAACTGCTCAACCAGACCAGTTGTACGCAACCCGCCCTGTTGGCGTCAGGCGTCGCTACCTGGCGCTGCTGGCAGGCGCGTTCGCAGCAGGTACCGGCGATGATGGCCGGGCACAGCCTGGGTGAATACACGGCACTGGTGTGTGCTGATGCCATCGCTTTCAAAGATGCCGTGGCGCTGGTGGAAAAACGCGGCCGGCACATGCAGAGTGCGGTGCCGGAAGGCACGGGTGCGATGGCGGCGATACTCGGGCTGGATGATGCGCAGGTTGTCGAGGTGTGCGAACAGGCGGCGCAGGGCGAGGTGGTCAGCGCGGTGAATTTCAATTCACCCGGGCAGGTCGTGATCGCCGGTAATGCGGCCGCTGTCGAGCGGGCCATGCAACTGGCGAAACAGGCGGGCGCGAAACGGGCGCTGCCATTGCCGGTATCGGTGCCTTCGCACTGCAGCCTGATGCAACCGGCGGCAGAGGCCTTTGCCGCTGACCTGGCCGCTGTCGAAATTCGTTCGCCGGCTATCCCGGTGTTGCACAATGTCGATGTCGAGGTTCACACTGAACCCGACACGATTCGCGCGGCCCTGTCCGGGCAGTTGTATAATCCGGTGCGCTGGGTGGATACCATCCGTGCCATGCGTGCCGCCGGTATCGATACCGTCTTTGAAATGGGGCCCGGCAAAGTGCTGGCGGGACTCAACAAGCGGATCGACAAATCCATGCCGGGCATCGCCGTGCAGACCGCAGAGGACCTGGACAAGGTCCTGGCGCTGGCCGGGTAAATAACCAGGGAGTTGATGAGCATGTCTTTGTCTGGAGAGGTTGCGCTGGTTACCGGCGCCAGTCGTGGAATCGGGCAGGCCATTGCCCTGCAACTGGGCGCCGGGGGCGCCAGTGTGATCGGGACGGCGACCACCGCACAGGGTGCGGCCTCGATTCAGTCCACGTTTGATGCGCAGGGGGTAAAAGGCCTCGGCCTGGCGCTGAACGTGACCGATGCGGATTCCATTGACGCTGCCATGAAGCAGATCAAGGATGCCTTCGGCAGTCCGACCATCCTGGTCAATAATGCCGGCATCACCCGCGACAACCTGTTGATGCGCATGAAAGATGACGAGTGGAATGCGGTCATTGATACCAACCTGAGCTCGGTGTTCCGCCTCAGCAAGGCCTGCCTGCGCGGCATGATGAAAGCGAAACGCGGCCGTATCATTAATATTGCTTCCGTGGTGGGCGCCACCGGTAACCCCGGGCAGGCCAACTATTGTGCTGCGAAAGCCGGCATTATCGGCTTCACCAAGTCGCTGGCACGTGAAGTCGGATCGCGCAATATTACGGTTAATGCCGTCGCACCGGGGTTTATCGATACTGATATGACCCGCGGTCTGCCTGACGATCAGCGCGCGACGCTGGTGGGCCAGGTACCGCTGGGCCGCCTGGGCCAGGTGGACGATATTGCCCACGCCGTCGTGTTCCTGGCCTCGCCGCAGGGCGGCTACATCACCGGTGAAACACTGCATGTGAATGGCGGCATGCATATGGCATGATAAAGCAATTTTTTAGAAATGCTTTGTAGTTACATGTTTTTTATAGTTATACTTACGTAATTAAGTGCGTGTTAACAGTTGTTGAGCGATGCAGGCCAGGATTCTTGCAGCCGGATATCTTGCTACTGGAATGGTTATACGCTTTTCAATAAACTACGCGCGCAGACTGGACTGATCACAAACAACTGAGGAACTTTCAGCCATGAGTAATGTTGAAGAACGCGTCAAGAAGATTGTCGTCGAGCAATTGGATGTCAGTGAAGACTCTGTCACCAATGAAGCGTCTTTTGTAGATGACCTGGGCGCGGATTCTCTCGATACCGTGGAACTGGTTATGGCACTCGAAGAAGAATTCGAATGTGAAATACCGGATGAAGAGGCGGAGAAGATTACCACTGTCCAGCAGGCGATTGATTACGTTTCAGCTCACCTCGGTTAATTTTCACTTCCCTGATAACCAGGTCGCCGGGATACATGTCCGGCGGCCTGGCGCAGTCCTCTGTTCAACGTACAGTCAGGGGATGGAGAAATTCCTGTGTCACAACGTCGCGTCGTGGTCACCGGACTGGGCATTATCAGCCCGGTCGGGTTGTCGGTAGCAGAGGCCTGGGACAACATCGTTGCCGGTAACAGCGGCATACGCCCGATCACTGCATTTGATGTCTCCGATTTTTCGGTGCGCTTCGGCGGTACCGTAGAGGGTTTCGATGTCGCCGATTTTGTGCCCCGCAAGGAGGCGCGCAGGATGGAAACTTTCATCCACTACGGGTACGCGGCCGGTACCCAGGCGATGCACGACGCGGGACTTGAGGTTACCGAAGAAAATGCCGAACGCATCGGTGTTTCCATCGGTTCCGGTATCGGCGGCCTGCGCGGTATCGAGAAGAACTACGATGCCTACCTGAAAGGCGGCCCGCGCAAGATCTCCCCGTTTTTTGTGCCTGCCAATATCATCAACATGATAGGCGGTAACCTCTCGATCAGCTACGGGATCAAGGGGCCGAATATCGCCATGGTAACCGCCTGTACTTCCGGCACCCACAGTATCGGCGAAGCCGCACGCATTATCGCCTATGGCGATGCCGACGTGATGCTGGCCGGCGGTGCGGAGATGGCGACCACACAGACCGGCCTGGGCGGCTTTGCCGCTGCCAAGGCTCTGTCCACGCGTAACGACGACCCACAGGCCGCAAGCCGCCCCTGGGACAGGGACCGTGACGGGTTTGTACTGGGCGACGGTGCCGGCATCATGGTGCTGGAAGAGTACGAACATGCCCGGGCACGCGATGCAAAAATCTATGCGGAAGTCGCCGGCTACGGCATGAGTGGCGATGCCTACCACATGACCCAGCCCTCGCCGAACGGTGAGGGTGCTGCACGCTGCATGCGCAACGCCATCCGCGATGCGGGCCTCAACCCGGAACAGATTGCCTACATCAATGCACACGGGACATCGACGCCCGCCGGTGATGTGGCAGAAGTGCAGGCAGTTAAAACAGCACTGGGTGAGCATGCCCGCAAGGTGGCGGTGAGTTCGACCAAGTCCATGACCGGGCACCTGCTGGGCGCCGCCGGTGGCGTGGAGGCTATTTTCTCGGTGCTGGCCCTGCGTGACCAGATTGCTCCGCCAACCATCAACCAGGTGACCGCCGATCCCGACTGTGACCTGGACTTTGTGCCCAATGCGGCCCGCGCAATGAAAATCGATGCCGTGATGTCCAACTCCTTCGGCTTCGGTGGTACCAACGGCGCACTCGTCTTCACCCGCCTGTAGACCGGCACGGCAGCGTTGTTCTGTGAACAGCCGCGAGACTATCCAGCCGGTACCTGTGGCAGCGGATTTCGACCTGCTCGACCTGCATGCCCGGGATCCCGCACGTTACCCCCACTTGCTGGAAAGCTCCGCCTGCGGACCGCAGGGTCGCTATGACATCCTGTTCGCGTTCCCGGGTGACAGCATCACCCTGCATGACCCGCAGGCATTCGATTTCCTTGCGTTGCTGGATCAACGCTGGAAGGAAGCGGCGGCCGCGACGGTCCCGTACACAGGGTCATTGCCGTTCCACGGTGGCTGGTTCCTGTTCCTGGGTTATGAACTGGTGCAGCAGATCGAGCCGCAACTGAATCTCCCGGCCGACAGTTCCGCCTTGCCCGTCGCCAGTGCAACCCGGATTCCGGCGGCGGTCATCCACGATCACCGCAGCGGTGAACGCTGGATAATCGCCGAGCAGCAACACTACATCGATGCGATCGGTGCGGATATTGCCGGTTTGCAGGCGCCTGAACCCGCGGCAGCGCTGCCGCGGTTTGAACCGGTCGAGGATCAGGCGCCGCCTTACCTGGCGGCCGTGGAGCGTATCCTGGGCTACATTCGTGACGGCGATGTTTTCCAGGTCAATCTGTCGCGGCGCTGGCAGTGCGACTGGCCCCTGGCCCTGCGCAGCGAAAGACTGTACCGTCGCTTGCGCGTCACCAACCCCGGCCCCTATAACGGGCTGGCGACCTGGGGCGATACGGCGGTGCTCAGTTCTTCACCGGAACGACTGGTCGAGGTACGCGGTGACCGGGTCCAGACACGGCCTATTGCCGGCACCCGGCCGCGCAGTGCCCGGGCCGCTGCCGACCGGGCCTTCTCCGATGAGTTGCTGGAGCACCCGAAGGAGCGCGCGGAACACATTATGCTGATCGACCTCGAGCGCAACGATGTCGGCCGTATTGCGATACCCGGCAGTGTGCGGGTGAGTGAGCTGATGACGCTGGAATCCTACGCGACAGTGCACCATATCGTCTCCAACGTCGAAGCGACAAAACGCCCGGAGATAACGCCGGGGCAGGTGATCCGCGCCGTGTTCCCGGGCGGCACCATCACCGGCTGCCCCAAGGTGCGCTGCATGGAAATCATCGCCGAACTTGAAGGCTGCGGGCGCGGTGCCTATACCGGTTCCATGGGCTACCTGAACCACGATGGCAGCATGGACCTGAATATTCTTATCCGTACCCTGGTGCGCAGTGAAGGCAGCCTGACATTCCGCGCCGGTGCCGGGATTGTCAGCGATTCCGTGCCTGAAAAAGAGCTGGAGGAAACGCGTGCCAAGACACGCGGCATGCTCAGCGCGTTGCGTGGAGATGAGGCATGAGCGAGGTGCAATGCTGGATCAACGGTCAGTCGGGTACGCAGCTCGATGTTGCCGAGCGCGCCGTGCAGTACGGCGACGGCGTGTTCGAAACGCTGCGCATACGCAACGCGGTCATGGAATACCCGGACTTGCACCTGCAGCGCCTGCGCGCCGGTTGCGAACGTCTCGGCTTCCCGGCCATCGACTGGTCGCTGCTGCGGCAGGAACTGGAAGGCCGGGCCGCGCAGTACGAGGCGCATGTCATGAAGGTCATACTCAGTCGCGGTACTGCCGGCAGAGGTTACCGTCCGGCACCGGATGCCGGTGTGAACCGTATTGTCAGTATTCACCCATTGCCGGTACAACGGCATGCCCCTGACGGTGTACGTGTGCGTATCTGCCGGACGCGGCTTGCCCACCAGCCCCTGCTGGCGGGCATCAAGCACCTCAACCGGCTGGAGCAGGTGCTGGCGCGGGCGGAGTGGGATGATGCGGAGACCGCCGAGGGCCTGATGCTGGACTATGCCGACCACCTGGTGGAAGGGGTGATGAGTAATGTGTTCCTGGTGCGCGACAACAGCTTGCTGACGCCGGAACTGTCGGCCTGTGGCGTGGCGGGTGTGATGCGATCTGTTATCCTCGACCTGGCGGAATCACTGGGCATCGGCGCGCAGGTTCGCCCGGTTGCAGCGGGCGAAGTAAAAAATGCCGACGAGGTATTTGTCTGCAACAGCCTGATCGGCATCTGGCCGGTCACGGAGATCGAGAACACGGGCCGTTATGCCATTGGCCCGGTCACCCGGCAGTTGCAGGCTGCACTGGAACACAACAGGCTGACGGCTAACAACAGTAACTGGCGCATGACGTGATAGACAGGCAACAACAACTCCGGCCCTTGCGCGACAGCCTGTTCCGGCTGGGCGGCCTTGTGCTGCTGCTGGCCAGCTTTGCCTTTGCCTGGCTGCTGATGGATTTCCAGTCGTTTCGCGAGAACCCCGTGGCGATTCCGCCGCAGGGCCTGACCCTGTTCATTAAACCCGGCAGCGGCCTGAAATCGATTGCGCGGCAGTTGCAAAAGCAACAGGTGCTGGACAAGCCTGCCTACCTGGTGTTCCTGGCGCGTTACCTGAAACTGGATGTGCGTATCAAGGCCGGCGAGTTCAATCTGCCGGCGGGCATTACACCGGAGCAGTTGCTGCGGCGGCTCAGTGACGGCAAGGTGGTGCAGCACACCATTACCCTCATCGAAGGGGAAACCTTTGCTGACATGGTGCAACGCGTTGCCGCGGATACGGTGCTGGTGCACGAACTGAAAGCTACGGATGCACAGACCGTGATGGCCGCCATCGGTTACCCCGGGCAGCACCCGGAGGGCCGTTTCCTGCCCGAGACCTACCATTTTCCGCGCGGTACCACGGATATCGATTTTCTGCGCCGTGCCTATCTCGACATGGAGAATTTTCTTGAGCAGCACTGGCCGCAGCGTGACAAGGACCTGCCATTGAAGACGCCCTATGAGGCGCTGATTCTCGCCTCCATCGTGGAAAAGGAAACCGGTGTTGCCGAAGAACGGCCGCGCATCGCCGGCGTCTTCATTCGACGTCTGAAAAAGGGCATGCGCCTGCAAACAGATCCGACGGTCATCTACGGTATGGGCGATGACTATAAAGGCGATATCCGCTTCCGCGACCTGCGCCGCGACACGCCCTATAACACCTATACACGTCATGGTTTGCCACCCACCCCCATTGCAATGCCGGGCAAAGATGCAATACTCGCGGTGCTGCACCCGGCGGCCGGCAAGGCGCTCTACTTTGTCGCACGCGGCGATGGCAGCCACAAGTTTTCCGCTACCCTGAAAGAGCACAACCGCGCCGTGGACAAATACCAGAGAAAGAAACGTTGACGATGAACCAGCCCGGCGGCAGGGGGCGTTTCATCACCCTGGAAGGTGGTGAAGGCGCCGGCAAGACCACCAGCATGAATTACCTGTGTGAACGCCTGCACGATGCCGGTGTCCGCGTGCTGCGCACGCGAGAACCCGGCGGTACGCCGCTGGGCGAGAAGATGCGCGAGCTGCTGCTGGACACGCAGCATACCGCCCTTCATGCCGACACCGAACTACTGCTGATGTTCGCAGCCCGCGCCCAGCACCTGCATGAAGTGATACTGCCGGCCCTGGCGCGTGGCGACTGGGTGGTCTGCGACCGTTTCACCGATGCGACCTATGCCTACCAGGGCGGTGGCCGGGGTATCGACAGCGGGCGTATTGCGCTGCTGGAAGACTGGGTGCAACAGGGTCTGCAGCCGGATACCACGCTGTTGTTCGATCTGCCGGTTGCACAGGGCCTGGCCCGCGCCGGCCGGCGCGGGGAACTGGACCGCTTCGAGCAGGAGCAACAGGCCTTTTTTGAACAGGTGCGCGAGGCCTACCTGGCCCGTGCCCGGCAGTACCCGCAACGTTTTCGCATTATCGATGCCGGCCAGGAAATGCAGGCGGTACAACGGCAGCTGGACCGGGTTATCGACAGCTGGTTCGATGCGGCGGCCGACCCGGTGGAGGCCTGAGCGTGTACACCTGGCTGGAGGCGAGCTGGCAGCAACTCAACCAGGCGCGGTTGCAGGACCGCCTGCCGCATGCCCTGCTGATCCGGGGGCAGGACGGGGTCGGCAAGCAGGCGCTGGCGCTGCACACCGCCGGCGCCCTGCTGTGCGAGCAACCGGATGCCGAAGGCAATGCCTGCGGCCGTTGCGCGGCCTGTGGCTGGTTACAGGCCGGCACACACCCGGATCTGATCCGGCTGGAACCGGCGGAGGCCGGCAAGGCCATCAAGGTCGACCAGATCCGTGAGCTGGGCAGTGCGCTGGCGATGACCAGCCACGGCGGCCGCCACAAGGTGGCCATTATCCGGCCGGCCGAGGCGATGAACGTCAATGCAGCCAACAGTCTACTCAAAACGCTCGAGGAGCCGGCCGCTGACACGCTGTTGCTGTTACTGAGTGCTGCACCGGGGCGTCTGCCGGCCACGGTACGCAGTCGCTGTCAGCAACTGGCTGTCGCTACCCCGGACACGGCACAGGCCCGGCAGTGGTTGCAGAGTGAAGGTTTGGGCGCGGACACAGTGCTGCGTTACCTGGAGCTGGCCGACGGTGCGCCGCTGCGTGCCAGGGAGATGGCGGAGGCGGATTCCGCGGCGTTGCGCGACCAGCGCCTGGAGCAGCTGGCGGCGGTCGGCAGCGGCCGGATGGACCCGTTGCAGGCGGCGAAAGACTGGCAGGGCGATGCGCAGCGCCAGTCGCTGGAGTGGTGGCGTCTGTGGTTGCAGGCGTTGATCCGCTGGAAGCTGGCGGACCGGCCGCCACAGGAGCCGGACGTGGTGCAGAAGTTGCAGCAATTCACAGAAAGGGTAGACTGTTGCCAAATGTTTGACTTATCAGATCGTATCGCTAAGGCACTGAACAGTATGGGTTCTGGTCTGAATCAGCAGCTGGTACTGGAGGACTTGCTGATTTCCTGGGCAAGGCTGCCAAAACGTACTGGTGCCCGGACGCGGGCAGGAAACAGGTAAACGCAAACTATGGTAATCAAAGCAGGTGGTGGCGCGCGACAGGGCATCCTGTCATTAACCATCAAGGACAAGAGTGCGTTGTACGCGGCCTATATGCCATTTGTGAAAAACGGCGGCCTGTTCATTCCCACCAATAAAAGCTACCAGCTGGGTGACGAGGTTTTCATGTTGCTGACGCTGATGGATGAACCGGAAAAGATCCCGGTCGCCGGCAAGATTATCTGGATCACACCCAAGGGTGCGCAGGGTGCACGTGCGGCCGGCATCGGTGTGCAGTTCAGCGACAAGGACGACGGTTCGGCACAAAAGAAAATCGAAACCTATCTCGCCGGCGCACTGGCCGCGGATCGCCCCACTCACACCATGTAAAGCGCTATACCGCGCATCACTTCTATGCTGGTCGACTCACACTGCCACCTCGATATGCTGTGCCCGGAGCATCGTCCCATCGACGATGTGCTCGCCGAGGCCGCGCAGCTGGATATCGAGCATATGCTGTGTGTTTCGGTTAGCCTGGAACGCTTCGGGCCGATGCTGGAACTCATTGCGCCCTATGCGCAGATTTCCGCTTCGGTAGGCATTCACCCGGACGGTACGGATGTGAAGGAAGCCGATGCGGATGAGCTTGCCGCACTGGCGCAGACGGACAAGGTGGTCGCCATCGGTGAAACGGGGCTGGACTATTTCCGGGTGGAGGGGGATGTCGAGTGGCAGCGCGAGCGCTTCCGGCAGCATATTCGTGCCGCAAAGGCGGTCGGCAAGCCGCTGATTGTGCATACGCGCGCGGCCCGGGACGATACGCTCAGGATTCTCAGGGAGGAGGGTGCCGCCGAGGCGGGCGGTGTGTTGCATTGTTTCACGGAAGACTGGGAGATGGCACGGGCGGCCATGGAGATGAATTTTTATATTTCTTTTTCCGGTATTGTCACGTTTAAGAATGCTGTTGAACTGAAAGAGGTTGCCCGGCAGGTGCCGGCTGAGCGGCTGCTGGTTGAGACGGATTCGCCGTATCTGGCGCCGGTGCCGAAGCGGGGCAGGACGAATCAGCCGGCGTGGGTGCGGTATGTGGCGGAGTATGTTGCCGGGTTGCGGGGGGAGTCGCTGGAGCAGTTGGCCGGGACGACTACGGAAAATTTCTATCGGTTGTTTTCTGCGGTTCCGGGCCGACGGTAGGGTGTCGCAAAGCCTGGCGTTGTTTGCTGGTTGTTTGTTCTGGGGGGGGCCCGGCGCAAAAAACTGGAGGCCTGGGGGGCATTAAAATATATAATTTAGTTTAAGTTTATCATTTAATATTATGTAATAAATAGATTAATTATCGTTTTCTCTGGCCGGTATTTTTTTCTTGCGGGCATAAAGTTACTTCTCTATCCGCCGCTAAATTGTGGACCAGGACACAGAATCCCGGGTAACCACATTCTGTTGGAGCAGGACTGCTCCGTCTTTAATGAAGTACAGCAAGTATTACCTTGAGTGCGTCAGGACGATGCAGGGACGGGAACGGCGACGGTTCTCTATTTTGCTTCGCCTGTAACGAAGTTCCGCTAAATGAACTGGCCAGGGGTGGATTGTGGACAGAAGAAAATCACAACGTAATTGTATTCAGGTTGATATTGAAATCGCCCAGCCGGGCGTCAGCCGTTGCCGTGGTCATGCCGAGAATATCAGCCGCACCGGTGTCTCTATTGTACTGTCGGAGGGTTCGCTGGAATTGCAGCAGCGTTCGGTCATTCTCAATTTCAAGGTGTGGACCGGGAGTGAGACGCTGTACCGCAGGATTTATGCGCGTGTGCTGCGGCGTGAACAGGACAGGGTTGCGCTGGAGTTTGCCGAACACGATTTTATCGCGGAGGCGATTGTCCAGGATCTGATGTTTTATCAGGGTCGTGAACGCCGCGCGATGGCACGTGACTCGCGGGCATATACCGAGGGTGTTATCGTCGGAACCGGCCGGGCGGAGCGGGCTGTCTGCTAGTGATCCTGGTACATCCTTTCGATGTCTGATTCATAGCGCTCGTAGATTTTGTTGCGCTTCAGTTTCAGTGTGGGGGTCATCAGGCCCTCGTCGATGCCCCAGGGATCGAGCTGGCAGCGTACACGCCGGATCTGGGCGTAACCGGGGAAGGCGCTGATCTGTCTGGCGACACGTTCCAGTACCACCTGGTTGACGCGTGAGCTTTTGCAGGCTTCTTCGCTGTCCGGGTCGACATCCAGTTCACGGGCCAGGATTTCCCACTGTTCCGGGTTCAGTACCAGCAGGGCTGTCAGGTACGGCCGGCTGTCGCCGATGATCATGGCCTGGTCGAACAGGGCGTCTGCGCAGATCGCCATTTCCATATCCGCGGGCGGTACTTTCTCACCATTGGCGAGCACGATGATTTCTTTCAGGCGGCCGGTGATGTACAGCTGTCCGTTTTCGATGCGCGCCTTGTCCCCGGTATGCAGCCAGCCTTCCGCGTCGATCATGTCGTGGGTGGCTTTTTCGTTGGCCCAGTAGCCGAGCATGACGCCGGGGCCGCGTACCAGCAGTTCGTCCTTGTCGCCGATGCGTGCTTCCACGTCCTGCAGCAGGCAGCCGACACCGGTCGGGTCGTTGTTCTCGATCGGGTTGACGCTGAGCACCGGGCTGGTCTCGGTCAGGCCATAGCCCTGGATCATGGGCAGGCCGAGGCTGATAAACAGTTGTGCCACATTGAACGGCAGTGGTGCGCCGCCGACCACGGCGAGCCGCATGCGGCCGCCCAGTTTGTCCATCACTTTCTTTGCAACGATTTTTTCCAGCAGCGGCCACAACAGCAGCTGCGGGCTCCAGCCGGCGCGGCCCTGCTGGTGTTCGAAGCGTTTCCAGCCGGTGCTGACGGCAAGTTTGAACAGGGCGCGGGCGACCGGTGATTTCTCTTCCAGCCCGGCCTGTATCTTGTTGTAGACGCGTTCGAAGATGCGCGGTACTGACATGAGGATAGTCGGGCGTACGGCGAGCAGGTCTTCGGCCAGTTGCGGGATGGAGCGGTTATAGGCGACCTGTGCGCCCAGCATCATCGGCAGGTAGTAACCTGCGGTGCGTTCCAGGGTATGCGACAGCGGCAGGAAGGAGAGGAACAGTTCGTCCGGGCGGCACTTGACCACCTGCAGGCTGCGGTAAGCGTTCCAGAGAATATTGTAGTGACTCAGCATCACGCCTTTGGGACGGCCAGTGGTGCCGGAGGTGTAGACGATGGTCGCCAGTGCATCCTTGTCCCAGTTGACGCGCATCAGCTCGGCCTCGTCGGGCAGCCATTCGCCGGCGGTCTTCAGGCGCGTGTCCGGGTGGCCCGCCACGTCGATATGCGACAGGCTGATAATGCGGTTCAGGAAGCCCAGCTGGTCGCGTACCGGTTGCAGGCTGTCCCAGTGTTCCTGGTTGCCGATCAGCAACAGTTTGACGCCGGCGTTCTGCAGGATATAGGCGACGTTTTCGGCGCGGTCCTGGGTGTAGAGCGGGACCACCACCAGGCCGTTGGCCAGTGCCGCCTGGTCGAACATCACCCACTCGGGACAGTTCTGCATCATGATCGCAACACGGTCGCCCGGTTGCAGGTCTTCAGCGGCCAGTGCCGCCTGCCAGCGCGCGACCTGTGCGCCGGTCTCCGCCCAGCTCAGGTCCTGCCAGGCTTCGCTGACGACGTCGTAATAACGGTAGGCCGGTTTATCGGGTGTACGCTGTACCCGCTCGTAAAACAGGCCTGCCAGCGTGCCGGCGTCCTCGGGGGTAATCAGATTGCTGCTCTCGTTTTTTGCCATGCTGCTCATCCGTTGCCGTGGGTTTCTTTTTCGTCAGTAAAGCCGGCGACATACTCCCAGCCGGGATCGGGCTTGAAGCGGTCACCCAGTTTTTGTTCCAGGTTACGCAGGCGCTGTAACAGGGTATCGGCGCCCATGGCTTCGATATAATACAGCGGCCCGCCACGGAACGGCGCGAAGCCGGTGCCGTAGACCATGCCGGCATCCAGGTGGTCCGCTTCCTCGATAACCTTCTCACGCAGGCAGGCGACGACTTCGTTGAGCATGCGCAGAATCATGCGGTCGCTGATGTCGGCGTGCGGGTGATAGCCCTTGGGCAGTGCCGGTTTGACGGCCTTGCCTTTCTTGTACTGATAGAAGCCGGCGCCGCTCTTGCGCCCCAGCCGGCCCTGGTTGACCAGGTCGCGCAGGCGTTGCGGTACCGGGGTGTTGAGGTGCTTGCCCAGGTTCTCGGCCACGTGCAGGCAGATGTCGAGCCCGACCGTATCGGCCAGTTCGATGGGCCCCATGGGCATGCCGAACTCCAGTGCCTGGCGGTCGATCTCGGCCGGCGGGATACCTTCGTTCTCCAGCTCCACTGCTTCCAGCAGGTAGGGCATCAGCACGCGGTTGACCAGGAAGCCCGGGGTGCTGGTCACCGGCAGCGGCAGGCGGTCGATCTTGCGCGTGAAGGCAATAGCCTTTGCCACTACCTCGCTGTCGGTCTCATCGTCGCGCACGATTTCGACCAGCTGCATCTTGGCCACCGGATTGAAGAAGTGGATGCCGACCAGGCATGCCGGGTCGTCGAGTACATCGCGCAGTTCCGCCAGCGGGATGCTGGAGGTGTTGGTGGCCAGTATCGCGCCCTTGCGCATGCGCGGTTCCAGTTCCCGGTACAGGCTGCGTTTCACCTCGGCATCTTCGAAAATGGCCTCGATGACCACGTCCGCCTGTTCCACGCCCAGCCCCTTGTGGTCCGGCATCAGGCGATCCATGGCTTCCTGTATCGGGCGCGGGCGTTTCAGGCGGCGCTTGAACAGGGTGTGGGCGCGTTTGATGGCGGGTGCGATGCGTTCCGGTGACTGGTCGGAGAGTGTGACCTGCATGCCGCGTAGTGCGCACCAGGCGGCGATGTCGCCGCCCATGATGCCGGCGCCGACGACATGGATGCATTTCGGTTTGAAATCCGTGCCGCGCCCCAGCGCCTTGAGCTGTTCCTGCAGCAGGAACACCCGGATCAGGTTCTGCGCGGTCGGCCCGGTGATCAGGTTGGCGACCGACTCGGCCTCGGCGTGCATCATGTCGCGTTCGTTGTCGGCATGCTGTTGCCAGAGATCGATCAGCGCGTAGGGCGCCGGGTAATGATCCTTGCGCGCTTTCTTGCTCACCTGGTGGCGGAACACACGCGCCAGTACCGGGCGTACCCAGGCATGGTTGCTGAGCGCCTGCAGCTTGCTGGGGCGGTGCGGGAACGGCGGGTCGAGGATCAGGGCGCGGGCCGCCGACTTCAGGTGCCGTTCAGGCACCGCGTGGTCGACAATGCCCATGCGTTTTGCGGCGCGGCCGTCGACGCTGCGCCCGCTGAGCATCAAGTCCATGGCGTGCAGTGCGCCGACCAGGGGGGTCAGGCGTACCGAGCCGCCGAAACCGGGGTGGATGCCGAGCCGCACTTCCGGCAGTCCCAGACGCGTGCCGGGATCGTCGCGTGCCACGCGGTAACGGCAGGCCAGGGCCATTTCCAGGCCGCCGCCGAGGCAGAAGCCATGGATCAGGGCAACGCTCGGGAACGGCAGTGCCGCGAGCCGGTCGAACACGGCCTGGCCGCGCTGGATGGCGCTGACGGCCTCGTCGTGGTTGGCCAGTTGCGTGAACTCGCGCACATCGGCGCCGGCGATAAAGCCGTTGCGCTTGTCGGACAGGATCACCAGCCCGCGCGGTGCGCGCTCGACCAGCTCTAGCAGTTCCTCATAAAATGCTTCGAGTATAGCGGCAGACAGCACGTTGGTGCCGGTGCCCTGTTTATCGAAATGCAGCCAGGCGATGTTGTCGTCATCGATGACGGTGTAGAGGTCGCGTTTTTCGTTGGTTTCGCTTGCTGTATCCATCAGGCATTTTCCCTTTCCAGCAGCATGGCGCCGCCCTGGCCGCCGCCGATACACAGGCTGACTATGGCGCGCTTGCCGCCGGTACGCTGCAGTGTCTTCAGCGCATGCAGTGCGATACGCGCGCCGCTGGCGCCGACCGGGTGGCCGATGGAGACACCGCCGCCGTCGATATTCAGGCGTTCCTCGTCGATCGGGGCGAAGGGTTTTTCCAGCCCCAGTTCATCGCGGCAGTAGTCTTCGTCCTGCCAGGCGCTCAGGCAGGCCAGCACCTGGGTGGCGAAGGCCTCGTTGATTTCCCAGTTGTCGATGTCGCCGCTGTCGAAGTCGTGGCGTTTCAGGATCGGGGCGATGGCGTGTACCGGTCCCAGGCCCATCTGGCTGGGGTCCAGCGCGGCCCACTGGCTATCGACGACCCGGCCGAGTACCGGCAGGTCATATTTCTTTACGGCGTCTTCGGAAGCGAGTACCAGCCAGGCGGCGCCGTCGGTGATTTGTGCACTGTTGCCGGCGGTAACCTTGCCGAACGGCCGGTCGAACACCGGTTTCAGCTTCGCCAGCTTTTCCATGCTGCTGTCGGCGCGCAGGCCGTCGTCGGCCGGGTAATAGTGGCCCTTGTGGTCGTAGACGACCTCGATTTCATCCAGGTGACCGTTTTGCTGCGCGTGATCCAGGCGCTGGTGGCTGCGTACGGCATAGCTGTCCATCAGTTCGCGGCTGATGCCGAAACGGTGTGCGAGAATTTCAGCCGTCTGGCCCATGTTGAGGCTGACGATGGGGTCGGTCAGGCCGCACAGCAGGCCGATGACCGGTTTGAGGAAGGCGGGCCGGAAAGCGGTCAGTGCCTTGAGTTTCGCCCCCGTGGTACGGGCGCCGCTGAAGCCGGCCAGCCAGTTGACCATGGCGGTGCTGAACAGTAACGGTGCATGGCTCATTGCCTCGGTACCGCCGGCCAGCACCAGTTCCGAGCGTCCGCTGGCGATGTCCTGTGCGGCACAGTCCAGTGCCTGCAGGCCGGAGGCGCAGTTGCGTTGCACGGTCCAGGCCGGGACCCGGTCGCCGCAGCCCAGCCGCAGCGCGACCACGCGTGCAATATTGACTTCCTGGGGGCCGGGCATGACGCACCCCAGTATCACCTGGTCGAAATCCTGCGGCGTGAACGGCTGGCGGTAGAGCAATGCGCGCCCGGCCTGGAATGCCAGGTCGGAGGCATGCAATGGGCCGGGTTTGCCGCGTGCGCGCAGGAACGGTGAACGGCTACCGTCTACGACGAAGACCGGCCGGCCTGTTGCGAGGGGGTTGGGTTGGGCTGCCATGAACTGTTCTTCTCCTTCTGCCAATAGTCAGCGGGGAACTCATCGACGCCGATGACCCGTTGTCTTGCCGCGGTGGCGGCACGTACCTGCGCCGCTTCGCGTTCATCGATCACGCCGGCCGAAACCGCTTCAACCAGGCAGTGCTCGGGATCTCCTGACGCAAGTTGACCACTGCGCATGGCTTTTCGCAAGTGCGAAAGTATCGGTTGTGCGCTGGTCTCTTTCTCGAAGGCATGTTCCAGCTGTGCGAGCGGTTCATGATCCTCACCCGGGATGTACAAACCCTCGGTAAGACGCTCGCGTGCGCTGCCCCAGCGCAGCACGACATTGGCAGCACGTTGCAGCAGTGCATCGTCGGGTGCGCGGTAGCTGGCGCCATAGGGGAACAGCAGCCATTTCAGCAGCCGGCCAAGGGCACGGCTGGGCAGGTTGTCGTACACTTCGAAGAGTCTTTGCTGTGCCGTGTAGAGGGCATCGCGCACCGCCCATTCCAGCAGCGGCCGGTCGGCCGGCTGGCGGCCCTGGTCGGCAAAGCGTTTCAGGGCGGCGGAGGCAATATATAACTGGCTCAGCACATCGCCAAGACGTGCGGACAGCGATTCCTTGCGTTTCAGCGCGCCACCCAGCGTCAGCAGTGCGGCTTCGGCCGAGACCTCGAACATCGCGCTCAGGCGTGTCAGCTGGCGGTAGTAGCGGGCCTCTTCGCGCTCCACCGGCGCGCGCGCAAAGCGTGCCCCGGTCAGGCCGTGGAATATCGCACGGGCCACGTTGCTGGTGAGCAGTTTAATATGCCCGAACAGTGCATGGTCGAAGCTGTCCAGATCACGTTGCTGCGCACTTTCCATTTCCTTCAACAGCCAGGGGTGGCAGCGGATCGAACCCTGACCGAAGATAATCAGGCTGCGGGTGAGAATATTGGCGCCTTCCACGGTGATGCTGATCGGCATGCCCTGGTAGAAGCGCCCCAGGTAGTTGCTTGGCCCCATACAGATACCCCGGCCGCCGTGTATGTCCATGGCGTCGTCGATCACCTTGCGCCCGCGTTCGGTGAGGTGGTACTTGACGATGGCAGAAGCTACCGAGGGCTTCATGCCGCTGTCGACCGCCAGTGTGGTCAGGCCGCGCGCGGCATCCATGGCGTAGGCATTGCCGGCGATGCGGCCCAGCACTTCGGAAATGCCTTCGAACTTGCCGATCGGCGTCTTGAACTGTTTGCGCACTGCGGCATAGGCCCCCGCGGTACGTGCCGCCAGCTTGCCGGCGCCGGTGCCCAGCGCGGGCAGTGAAATCGAGCGGCCGTCGGCGAGGCATTCCATCAGCATGCTCCAGCCCTGGCCGATGCGTTGCTGGCCGCCGATGATCCAGTCCATGGGGATAAATACATCGTGCCCCCGGTTGGGACCGTTCATGAAGGCCTGGTTGAGCGGGAAATGACGGCTGCCAATCTCGATGCCGGGGGTGTCCGTGGGGATCAGCGCCAGCGTGATACCCAGCTCTTCTTCGCTGCCCAGCAAATGGTCGGGGTCGTACAGTTTGAATGCCAGGCCGAGCACGGTGGCGACAGGCCCGAGGGTGATATAGCGTTTTTCCCAGTTGAGACGGATGCCGAGACGCTCTTCGCCCTCGAACGGCTGGCGGCAGACTACGCCCCGGTCCGGCATGGCGGCGGCGTCACTGCCGGCTTCCGGCCCGGTGAGGGCGAAGCAGGGCACTTCCTCGCCGCGCGCGAGGCGTGGCAGGTAATAGTCTTTCTGTTCATCGGTGCCGTAATGCAGCAGTAATTGCGCCGGCCCGAGTGAGTTGGGGACCATGGCGGTGACCGCCGCCGAAATGCTGCGGCTGGCGATTTTCAGTACCACGCAGGAATGGCCGTAGGCCGAGAACTCCATGCCGCCGTACTGCTTGGGGATGATCATGCCGAAGAAGCGTTCCCGCTTGAGGAAGTCCCACACCGGTTCAGACAGGTCATGCAGGTGTTCGGTGGTTTCCCAGTCGTCGATCATGCTGCACAGTTCGTTCACCGGGCCGTCCATGAAGGCCTGTTCGTCTGCGCTCAGGCCGGGGCTGTCGAGTTCCAGCAGCTTGTTCCAGTCGGGCCGGCCGCTGAACAGGTCGGCTTCCCACCAGGTGCTGCCGGCTTCCAGTGCCTCGCGCTCGGTGTCCGATATGCCGGGCATCAGGCGCCGGTACAATTCCAGCATCGGCTGACTGATGACGCTGCGGCGCACTGCGGGTATGCCCAGTATCACGGCGGCAGGAATAAAGATCAGCCAGACCGGAGTCAGCACCCAGGCGCTCATGCCGTGCAGGCCGGGCCATGCGAGCAGGTACAGGGCGATACTGCCGGACCAGGCCCAGGCGGGTGCGCGCCATGCCGTGAGTGCCCAGAGGGCTGCGAGAACTGCCGTCAGTTCCAGAAGTGTGGCCATTTAAGTGCTCCTGTCTGGTCAGGTGGTTTTTTCCACCGTTACCGGTTCGACTCCGGGATCATCGCCGGAGTTCTGTTGCTCTTCCTGCTGATCATCATGAACCCGGTCGGCCTGTATGCCGGCCTGTGCCTCAGGTTGCATGGTGGGTACATAACATTCTCCGTCGGCATTACATACCCGGCCTTTCCGGTCCCACGGCAGTTCACGGTAAGTCGGCTGCTTGCCAAAATCCAGGTGCGGGCACTTGATGATGTCAAAGTAGGGTGAATAGTCAAAGTCGCGCGGCGTGAACAACCTGGTGTTGCGCGGCACCATGCGCAGTGACCCGTCATGCCTTTCTTCCAGTACCGGCAGTACCGGGAATTTTACCGAGGAGAAAGCGGCCGCAATCATCGATGAGCATACCGAGCGGGTCGGTGTCCCTGCGTTGCGTTCGAACAGGCTGGAGCGCCAGCGGCGCGGGATGATACTGTAGGGGAACAGGAAGCGCGCCAGGTCCAGTAACTGGCGCAGGTCATATTCGAAACCGAGATGGTGCAGGGCGAACTTCAGGATGTGCTGGGCGTCCTGGCGTGCCAGTCCGGTAGGACGGCACACACGCAGTGAGTCGTTAC
>DRNU01000044.1 GCA_011374975.1 Gammaproteobacteria bacterium
AGATTGCCGCGCTACGCTGGCAATGACGAATTAATCAGCCGGCTGGCTGACGGATCAGGCTTTGCTCACCGGGGGATTCTCTGCCTGGCTGTCACTCTGCCGGAAATTCTGCAGGCGCGCTGCCAGGGATTTGCGCAGGATCTTGATCGGCTTGACGCGTTCGACGACGACGATGAAGACTTTTCTGAAAGCACCTTCCGGGCACTGCACGGCTTTCACGCCATGCCAGGCATGGTTGGTGCGTTTGAACAACAGGCTGCGGTTGCCCAGCGTGGTGGCGGCGGTCTCGGCATAGAAATCACTGAACTCCGGCGCCGAGCGGTCGGTGAATTCGCCGTGGTCGTCGAGCACGATGGTCTCGCCGCCCCAGGCTTCCTGCCAGTCCTGCTCGGTGTTGAAGTAGAAAATATGCGAGCCGAGTTTCTTGCGGCTGTCGCAGTGTGGCGAGACCGAGCAGCCGTTGGGTGTGTAATGCCAGTGTGCCGACAGTTTCAGGTTCCAGGCGCCGAAGCATTTCTTCAGCCAGCGTGTGTACTCCGGCCCGTTCAGTTCCGCCATGAAGGCATGCCAGACCGGGTCGATATCGAGGTCCGGTTGGTATTCCAGGCTGAAGCGGTCGTGGTTCTTCTGGCCGTGGTGACGTGTCTGGCCAAAGGTGCTCTGGAACAGGGAGATGTCGGGCAGCGCATCCCTGAGCGTGGTGAAACCCTGTTCGGTGAGGAATCCCTGGGGGTTCATCCAGGCGTAGGGCCTGGTGTTCCTGAACTCGCGCGGTGACAGGCTGTTCAGGGTGTTGAAATCGATGAAGCTCATGGACTGGCCCGGTATTGCAAACGCTGAATTATCTCAGGCCGTTAGCGCGAAACCTTGATCCAGGTCAAACAATTCACGGACAGTTCAGTCCAGCGCCGGACCGAGTACGAACTCCACCGGTTCGAAGCCGTGTGCTTCGAGCATGGCGGCGATATCGTCCCAGCTGTAGTCCGGGTCGTCTTCCTCGATCTGCGCAATCAGGCCGGTGACATGGCGATAGGCTTCGTGCTGTTCGAACTCGTCCGGGATACGCACCAGGCGAATATCGGTGCAGTCGCTGGACGGTAATATCATGAGTGCTTCGCTCATTGCTTGCTCCATACAGAATGCTGGTCAGGCTTTACTGTGTTCAACCCGGGGTGGGCTGTCAAGCGCCGGCTCAGTCGAAGACCTTGCCGCGCAGGGCTTTCTTGCGCCCCTGTTTGTTCTTGCGGTCCAGGCGCTTCAGTTGTGAGCTGCGCGTGGGTTTGGTGGCGCGGCGTTTTTTGCTGGTGGCGGTGGCCTGGCGGATCAGTTGCACCAGCCGGCGTATGGCCTCGGCGTGGTTTTTCTCCCGGGTGCGGTGTTGTTGCGCCTTGATGACGATGACGCCGTCCTTGTTCAGGCGGCTGTCATTCAGCGCCAGCAGCCGCGTTTTGTAGCTCTCCGGCAGCGCTGAAGCGCGTATGTCGAAACGCAGGTGTACCGCGGAGGAAACCTTGTTGACGTTCTGCCCGCCGGCGCCCTGGGCGCGGATGGCGTTGATCTCAACGTCGGTATCGGGAATGCTGACCCGCTCGGATATGACGATATTCATAAGGGAAAAAAAAGCCCCGCGGTTGCGGGGCTTCCGGCAGTGCCCTGTTAAAAAACAGGATTACTGCGGCATGACCTTGGCAGCCTGCAGGCCTTTCGGACCCTGCTCGACTTCGAACTCAACGGTCTGGCCTTCGGCCAGAGTCTTGAAGCCGGAGCCTTCGATAGCGGAGAAGTGTACAAACACATCGGCGCTGCCGTCGGAAGGAGCAATAAAGCCAAAGCCTTTGGATTCGTTAAACCACTTAACGGTACCTGTAACCATAGTAAAAAACCTCTAGTAGAAATAATAAAAATGTATTCAATTGCAGATCGTTAAAGGTGAAGTACAGGAGTTACCGCTTGGAGCTTCTGAGTAGACCTATTTGAACGTGCAACTAATTGTCATGTGGGCCACCCGGTAGTTGGAAGTATTTCACCCTGACAGGCCAGTCCACGTGTCTGAGTATATACGAAAATTTGAAAAAAATATCAATATCTTTATTTTTTTGAGATGGGCATAAAAGCCCGAAATTCAGGTCGAGACAATCACTCTCAGTGCCTCAAGTCGCAGACTGGCGGCGTCCAGAACGGCGGTAAGCCGTTCGCGTTGCTGTTCCAGGAAAACGATCTCATCGGCGCGCACATTGGGGTTGACCCGGCGCAGCGCCCGCAGGCGGTCGATTTCGCCGTCCAGCATGCCGTGTGCGCGTTGCCGGGCGTCGTCCAGTAACGCCGGGGCCTGTTGCCTGGCACGGGTTTCGCAGGCATCCAGCAGTCCGCGCAGCACCTTGTCCCGGGCCTGCACGACCTTGATGGCGGTGTCCGCCGGTACCGGTGTGCGCTGTTGCCGGATGAGCTCATGGGTCAGCGTATCGGCATGATCGTTGCCGCTTTCGTCCAGCACCACGCGGATCGTGGTGGGTGGCAGGTAGCGCCGGCTTTGCAACGCGTCGCTGGAGGCACTGTCGAGAATGAACAGGCATTCCAGCAGCAGGGTGCCGGGTCTGGTGCCGCGGTATTGCAGCGAGGTCAGCGCGGTGTTGCCGGTTTCGCTGCCCAGCACCAGGTCCATGGCGCCGATAACCAGCGGGTGTTCCCAGCTGAGAAACTGCGTGTCCTCGAAAGCCAGTGCGGTCGCGCGGTCGTAGGTGATGGTCATGCCGTCATCGGGCAGGCCGGGGAAGTGGCCGGTCATGTGATCGCCGGGGCGGATCACGTAACAGGATTCGCTGTGCGGTTCGCTCTGCACACCGAAGGCGTCGTATATCGCGTCCATGTAAACCGGCAGGATGGAGGCGGCATCTTCTTGCTGTGCGCGGTGTTGCAGCTCGCTGGCGATGTGCGGGCGGCAGGAATTGTATTCCAGCAGGCGGTCGCGGCCGCGTTGCAGGGCTTCGTTGAGTTCACGGTGGTGCTGCTGTGTGTCCTGTACCAGCGCCTGCACGTCATTGGCGGGGTGCCGCAGGGCATGGGTCAGTGCAGCTGTCACACGGGTGTACACAGTATGGCCGGCCGGACAGGTGTGTTCGAAGGCTGACAGCCCCTCGTGGTACCAGTGAAACAGGACCGCCTGTGCGCTGTGTTCCAGCCAGGGCACGTGGATGCGGATGGTCTCGCTCTGGCCGATGCGGTCCAGGCGGCCGATGCGCTGTTCCAGCAGGTCGGGGTTGAGCGGCAGGTCGAACAGCACCAGCTGGTGTGCGAACTGGAAGTTGCGGCCTTCGCTGCCGATTTCGGAGCACACCAGCACCTGGGTGCCGTAATCGCTGTCGGCGAAAAAGGCGGCCGCCCGGTCGCGCTCGATCAGGCTCAGGCCTTCGTGGAATACCGCCGCGTGGATGCCGGTGCGGTTGTGCAGGTATTCCGCCAGTTCCAGCGCGGTGTCGGCACTGGCGGTGATGACCAGTACCTTGTGCGGCCGGAGCGCGGTGAGTGTCTCGCCCAGCCAGGTAACCCGGGGGTCGAGCTCCGTCCAGTGCGCGTCACCGGGCTGGCGTGCCGCCTGGTAGAGCCGTTCCGGCGTCAACAGTTGTGCGGCAGCGTCGGCCTGTAACCCGTGGTAGGGCTCGGGCAGCGGCAGCGGGTAGCCGCTGACAGTGCGTTGCGGGAAGCCCTTGACGGCACTGCGCGTGTTGCGGAACAGCACGCGGCCGGTGCCGTGGCGGTCCAGCAGGTGCTCGACCAGTTGCCGGCGTGCCGCCTGGTTGCGCGGGTCGTCGCTGTCGGTGTTGCGCAGGCATTCCAGCAGCGGCAGGTTATCGCTTTCATTGATGCAGGCGGCCAGTGTGTCCAGGGCGGCTGCGTCCGGTGTGGCATTGTCCAGCAGGGCCTCCACGGCGCGTGCGATGGGTTCGTAGCTGTTTTCCTCTTCAATGAAAGTATCGAAATCCGGGAAGCGGTCGGGGTCCAGCAGCCGCAGGCGGGCAAAGTGGCTGGCCTTGCCCAGCTGCTCCGGTGTGGCGGTGAGCAGCAGTACGCCGCGGGTATTTGCGGCGAGCTGTTCGACGAGGGTGTATTCCGGGCTTGCAGCTTCCGGTGACCATTGCAGGTGATGGGCCTCGTCGACCACCAGCAGGTCCCACTCGCCGGCCGCCGCCTGTGCGCCGCGCTCCGGGTTGTCGCGCAGGAACTCCAGGGTGCACAGCACCAGCTGTTCGCTGTGGAACGGGTTGTCTTCGCCGACGCTTTCTTCAATGGCTGCGCAGCGCCGGGTGTCGAAGATATTGAAGAACAGGTTGAAGCGCCGCAGCATTTCCACCAGCCATTGGTGCAGCAGGCTTTCCGGCACCACGATCAGTACCCGCCCGGCACGTTCGGTCAGCAGCTGGTGGTGCAGGATCAGGCCGGCCTCGATGGTCTTGCCGAGGCCGACTTCGTCGGCCAGCAGCACGCGCGGTGCATGGCGGTTGGCGACCTCGTGGGCGATATACAGCTGGTGCGGGATCAGGCTGGTGCGGCAGCCGACCAGGCCGTAGAGGTCGGAGTGCGCCAGCCGGTTCAGCTGTTGCAGGGACTGGTAGCGCAGTTCAAACCAGGCTTCCTTGTCGATCTGGCCGCTGAACAGGCGCTCGCCGGGTCGGTTCAGCTGCATGAAATCGTTCAGCCGGCCTTCTTCCAGCTGGACCGTTGAACCGTCTTCGCCGCTGCCGGTGTAGGTGATCAGGCCATCGTGTTCTGTCACCGCGGTGACGGTCAGCCCCTGGCCGTCGGCGTCGAGAACCGTGTCGCCGGGCACGAAACTGACCCGTGACAGCGGGGCGCTCTGCCGGGCATAGGTGCGGGTTTCCCCCGTGGCGGGGAAGTGCACGGTAACGGTGCGGTGCTCGACACCGATGACCGTGCCGAGGCCCATATGCAGCTCGGCGTTACTGATCCAGCGTTGTCCGGGGGTGAAATCCTGCACGGTACGGGTTCCTGGTGATGATGAAACGGGCGTTATGGTAGTGGAAAGCGTGTGCGCGGGAAATGTTTGTTGCTAGAATCGGCCGCTGCGAATTCTGCTGTGGGCGAAATCATGAAAGCGAACGACCTTAAAAGAGGCATGGTCATCCAGATGGGCGACCAGAATATCGTTGTTAAACAGGTGCAGGTGCAGGCGCCGTCGTCACGCAGCGGCAATACCCTGTACAAGGTGCGCGGGCATGATGTGTCCTCGGGGCAGAAGTTCGAGCGCAGTTTCAAGGGCGAGGAAAATGTCACGATCATTGATATCGCACGCCGTGCCGTGCAGTTGCTGTACCGCGATGCCGATGGCTGTACGTTTATGGATGGCGAGAGTTATGAGCAGTATACGCTGGCTGATGCCGCGCTGGTGGAGGAGCTGCCGTTCCTGAGTGATGGCCTGGAAGGGATTACTGCGTTGATTACCGACGGGGTGTTGCTGGGTATTGAGCTGCCGGTCAGTGTGGTGCTGGAGATCGAGGACTGTGCGCCGGGCATGAAAGCGGCGTCTTCCTCGGCCCGCACCAAGCCGGCGACGCTCAGCACGGGGCTGGTGGTGCAGGTGCCGGAGTACCTGACGCCAGGGGAGAAGATCAAGGTCAATACCGAAACCCGGGAGTTTATGTCCCGCGCCTGATCACCCCAGTTTTCGGGGTTGGTCGGTTTCTTCGCCGCACATTTCCCGGTACAGGGCCTGGTAGCGGGCTGCGCTGGCCGGCCATGAGAAGTCTTTTTTCATGCCCGTGATGATCAGTTTCCACCAGTCGATCCGGTTGGGTTGGGCGTAGTAGTCGAGGGCGCGCAGGCAGGTTTCGAGGATGGTCTGCGGGGTGTCCTTGTCGAAGCTGAAGCCGGTGGCGCTGTAGGTGCGTGCTGTGACCGGTGTCAGGTCGACGACGCTGTCGGCCAGGCCGCCGGTGCGGTGCACGATCGGCACGGTGCCGTAGGCCAGACTGTAGAGCTGGTTGAGGCCGCAGGGCTCGTAGCGTGACGGCATCAGCAGGCAGTCGGCGCCGGCTTCGATGCGGTGTGCGAGCTGTTCGTTGTAGCCGATGTGCACGGATAATTGCTGCGGGTAGCAGGCGGCAGCTTCGCGCAGGCGGTTTTCGAGTGCCAGGTCGCCACTGCCCAGTACCACCAGCTGGACCGGGTGCTGGAACAGTTTGTCCAGCATGTCGAGGATAAGGTCGACGCCTTTCTGTTCCACCAGGCGGCCGATATGGCCGAGCAGCAGCGGTCGGGTATCCTGCGCCAGGCCGTGGTCGCGCTGCAGCGCCGCCTTGTTAGTGGCCTTGCGGTGCAGCGAATGCACGTCGTAGCGCTGTTCGATGAAAGGGTCCGTGGCCGGGTTCCAGGTATCGGTATCGATGCCATTCAGGATGCCGGTCAGGTCGTCGGCGCGGTATTGCAGCAGGCCCTCGAGGCCGCAGCCGAAGGCGCTGCCCTGAATTTCCTGCGCGTAGGTCGGGCTGACGGTGGACAGCTGGTCGGCGCAGGCGATGCCGCCCTTGATAAAGGACAGCTTGCCGTGGAATTCCAGTGCGTGCATGGACCACAGTGCCTTCGGCAGTTTCAGTTGCTGGAAGGTCGTGGCCGGGAACAGGCCCTGGTAGGACAGATTGTGGATGCTGAACAATGTCGCCGGGCGGGGGGCTTCCCGTGTCAGCAGCGCCGGCACCAGCCCGGTCTGCCAGTCGTTGCAATGCACCAGGTCGGGTGCCCAGCCGGCCTGGGCGCGATCCTGCGCCAGTTCCACGATGGCGCGTGCGAACAGGGCGAAGCGTTGTGCGTTGTCCGGCCAGTCGCGACCGTCTTCGCGCACATAGGGGTTGCCGGGGCGGCGGAAGTGCTGTGGTGAATTGACCAGGTACAGGACGATGTCACTGCCGCTCAGGTGGCCGGCGAGGATTTCCACCGGCGCATCCGCGCCGGTCAGGGTGAGTTCGCACAGCGAGGTCAGCCCGACGCAGCGCTCGAGCACTTCGGGATAGGCCGGCAGCACCAGCCGCACGTCTTCGCCCAGTGCGTGCAGGGCTTTCGGCAGGCTGCCGCATACATCCGCCAGGCCGCCTGTTTTGATCAGTGGCCAGGCTTCGCTGGTGCAAAACAGTATCTTCACGTCCGCCCTCCAGGCCGAACTCTAAATATACACGCTTGGCGTGGCGTTCTCATCCATGGCGGGGTCTGTAACGCCCTGTCCAGCCATAATTTACCGTATTTTCTGTGGCTTCGTGCGGCCGCCATGCCCGGCCCGGGGCAATAAACTGCTATACTGCGCGGTGTTTCATCATCGTGCGCCCGTTGTCGCCCAGGTCTTTAGTTATGTCCAGGCCCAAACCCCTGTTTTCCTACCGCCCGTACTGGGCGCAGCGTTTCGGTGTGGCGCCGGTGCTGCCGACCTCGCGTGCCGAGATGGACGATCTGGGCTGGGATTCCTGCGACATCATCCTGGTGACCGGCGATGCTTACGTCGACCACCCCAGTTTCGGCATGGCGGTGATCGGCCGGGTGCTGGAAGCGCAGGGGTTCCGGGTTGGCATTATTGCCCAGCCGGACTGGACCCGGGTCGATGATTTTGCCGCTCTGGGGCGGCCCAACCTGTTCTGGGCCGTAACCGCCGGCAATATGGACTCCATGGTCAACCGCTATACCTCGGACCGCAAGGTGCGCTCCGACGACGCCTACACGCCGGACGGCAGGGGCGGCAGTCGCCCGGACCGTTCGGTGCTGGTGTATGCGCAACGCTGCCGCGAGGTATTTTCCGGCGTGCCGCTGGTGATCGGCGGTATCGAAGCCAGCCTGCGGCGCATCGCCCACTACGACTACTGGTCAGACAAGGTGCGTCGTTCGGTGCTGATGGACGCCAAGGCCGACCTGCTGGTGTATGGCAACGGCGAACGCCAGGTGGTGGAGATCGCGCACCGACTGGCGGCCGGTGAACCGGTCGAGCAACTGCACGATATTCGCGGCACCGGCTTCCTGACCAACGCTATTCCGGAAGGCTGGGTCGAGATCGACTCACAGGAGGTCGATGTCCCCGGCAAGGTCGATCCACACCCCGATCCCTATGCCGCGCAGGCACAGGGCAAGCCCTGCGACACCTCTGCTGCGACCGATGGTGAAGTTGTCGTGACTGTGCAGCGCCGGCCACGCATCGACCGCGAACGCAGTTATATCCGCATGCCGTCCTATGAGGCGGTCAGGGAGGATGCGGTCCTGTATGCCCATGCTTCGCGCGTCATGCACCTGGAAACCAACCCGGGCAACGCGCGCGTCCTGGTACAGCGCCACGGCAAGCGCGACGTGTGGCTCAACCCGCCGCCGATCCCGCTCACCACCAAAGAACTGGACCATGTGTTCGAACTGCCCTACACGCGCCGGCCGCATGCGAAGTACAACGATGCACGGATTCCCGCTTACGAGATGATTCGCTTCTCGGTCAACATCATGCGCGGCTGTTTCGGCGGTTGTACCTTCTGTTCCATCACCGAACACGAAGGGCGCATTATCCAGAACCGGTCTGAAGACTCCATCGTGCGCGAGATCGAAACCATCCGCGATACGGTGCCGGGTTTTACCGGCGTGATTTCCGATGTCGGTGGCCCGACCGCCAACATGTACCGGCTGGCCTGCAAGAGCCGGGAAATCGAGGCGGCCTGCCGGCGGCCTTCCTGCGTGTATCCCGGTATCTGTACCAATATGCGGACCGATCATGCACCGCTCATCAGCCTGTACCGCCGGGTACGCGGGTTGCCGGGCATAAAGAAAGTGCTGGTTGCCTCCGGGCTGCGCTATGACCTCGCCGTGCAGTCACCCGAGTACGTCAGGGAACTGGTCACCCATCATGTCGGCGGTTACCTGAAGATTGCACCGGAACACACCGAAAGCGGGCCGTTGTCGAAAATGATGAAGCCCGGTATGGGGACCTATGAAAAATTCAGGGAAATGTTCGAGAAATACACCCGCGAGGCGGGCAAGAAGCAATACCTGATCCCCTACTTTATCTCGGCGCATCCCGGCACCACGGATGAGGACATGATGAACCTCGCCCTGTGGCTGAAGCGTAATGGCTTCCGCGCCGACCAGGTGCAGAATTTCCTGCCATCCCCCATGGCGACGGCGACCGCCATGTATCACTCCGGCAAAAACCCGTTGCGCCGTGTACGCCGTAACAGTGAAACCGTACCCATCCCCAGGGGGTTGCGCATGCGCCGGTTACACAAGGCTTTCCTGCGTTACCACGACGCCAATAACTGGCCGCTGTTGCGCGATGCACTGAAGCGCATGGGGCGCGCCGACCTGATCGGCAACGGCAAGAAACACCTTATTCCCACCTGGCAACCGCGCGGTACCGGTGAGGCACAGGAAGGCCGGCGTGGCAAGGCTGACAAGAGCAAGGCGTTTCGGACCCGGCACACCGGGTTACCGGATGCGCCGACAGCAGGGCGGCGTGGTAAAGGCGGAGGACGTAAAAGGCGGGGGAGACCGGCTGCCAGGTGAAGCCGGTTCACGTTCGTGCCGGCCACGAGATACTACTTGTCCAGCTCGTCGTTATATTCGCCGTGTTCTTCAGGCACCGGGCTGTTTTGAATCGCGGCCATGTCCTCGTTACTTAGTTCTTCCGCACGCAGCGCCCGTGGATTGTGTCGTCTCCATTCCTGGTAGAGGTCATAGGGGATTATCATCGCAAGGGGTTGTCCGTGCCTGGCTATGGTAACCGGTTCGATGACTTCATGGGTGTCCAGGAAATCCGATATATCCGCAGCATCAATCGTAGTCATCGCTCACCTGTTTTCACCGTTATACGGTCCGGATACCGTCAACAATTCAAGAGACGCAGTCTGTAAGCACTGCCCGGACAATCCCTGGGGCATCGTCAGCATACAAGCGGTCTTTTGGG
>DRNU01000045.1 GCA_011374975.1 Gammaproteobacteria bacterium
CCGTCAGTTCGAAGACGCGACCCCGCCGTGTCAGTAGCCGTGCACCAAAATCATCCTCCAGCCTGGCGAGTCGTCGGCTCAGGGTGGATTTGGGTAATCCCAGTCGACGGCCGGCGGCGCTCAGGCCTCCCATATCAACGATCTGCACAAATGTCAGCCAATCATTTATATTCAAAATTGACTCCATTGGGGCTGAAAACAGCCCGGCCCTGAAACCGGCCCTGGGACTCTTCATGTTGACTGCAGCCGGTGGCGTCGTGCTGTATTTCATCATCAGGCGCAAAGGGATTCTGCCGAAAACGATTATTTTTGCCCACGGTGCACTGGCTGTAACTGCGCTGGCAGTTTTCCTGTTTGGCTTGCCATTCTGAAACCGCGGCAGGGATTGCAGGTTTTACCGGCGAAATCCGCTCTTCGCCAGGGCGTTGTCAGGATTCGCTATGGTCTGTTTCGTCCAGCCGGAAGCGTACCGGTACTTCAACACCGGCGCGCACAGCAGTCCCGTTGCGTAGTGCCGGCAGGAATCGCCAGCGGCGAACAGCCCTGAGAGCTGCGATATCCAGCGGTTTGAAGCCGGCACTTTTCTTCACCTGTATATCAACCGGGCGTCCCTGCTCATCAACATCGACGTGCAGCAGTACCAGCCCCTCTATGCCCCGGCGTAGCGCGACCCGTGGGTAATCAGGCTTGGGATTGTTCAGTGCAGCACTGTTACAGGAGGGTGGGCTGTAGGTGGGCAGGTTATCCACGGCGGCCTCTGTGGCTTGAACGGGTGGCGGTATCTCCTGTATGTCTGTAACAGGTTCGGGTTTTTCCTGTGGCTTTTCAGGCGTGTCGGCATTGCTGCTTGCAGTCTTCACAGGGCTGGGCTTTGGTGTTGTGACAGGCGGCAGTTTGCGGGGTGCAGGTGCCCGTCGGACCACATTGCGATTGCGTTTTTTTGCAGGGGCAATCGACACCCGTTCGCGCAGGGCGCGTATTTTTACATGCAACGTGGGATGCGGCAGTTGTACCGGTTGCGTATCCGTGTCCAGCGAGTACCAGCCGGCAATCCCGGCATGGATTGCAAGTGACGCCACACAGGCCGCAATAAAGGGTCGCGGCAGTTCGATGTTCGGCGGTGGCGCGCTCAGATCCACCGTTGTCTCCACCAGCGCATCAGCCCGGTGATGGTGAGTAACAGGCAGGCCAGTGCAACGACGTCATTGATCCATTTCCATTGCGCATGGATCAGCATGCCGGAGTGCAGGCCGTCGATAACAAAATACCAGGGAACACCCTCGAGGCGCGGGAAGCGGTGCTGCGCAGGCAGGATCCGGCCGGCGGACAGATCAGGGTGGATGCCTTCCCGGTTGAGCCACAGATAACCACCGTCAGCATCGCGGCTGATATCGGTTGGCATGTGCCCGGTGCCTTTTACCGGTCGCCAGCCACTGTCCCCGTTACGTTGCAGGTTGGGGCCGCCCATGCCACCGATCAGCAGGTCAGCGCCGTGGCGACGCAGGGTCCAGACAAACCCGGGATCTACCGCCCAGCCGGCTTCCCGCGTCCAGTTTTTTCCGCCATCCTGCGTGGTAAACAGTCCCAGCCGTGTACCCAGGCTGAATTTTCCGGCCTCACCGGGGTAGCCGGCGATGGCATGGATTTCGTTATCCCAGCTGCGCAGGCGGTATACCGGGGGTTGCAGGGCTTGCGGGATATGCAGGGTTTTCATCCATGGCCGCAGCTCCGGTGCATGGTCAAGCAGGATACCGGTGAGTGTCAGGTACAGGAACGGGATCACCGCAACCAGCCCCAGTGTCGGGCCGTGCAGCCGGTAGATCCATTGCACGGTCCGTTTACGTGTTACCGCGCGTGGTTTTTCAGCGCGCGGGGTCGATTTCCAGCGGCGCGGCAGCCACCAGAACAGGAAACCGCCGGCCGGCAGCAGCAACATGATCCAGGCACCGATGTCGTTGATGAGCAGCGATGCCGGTGCCGCCAGCAGGCCGCGGCCGAAATGCAGGTCGTGTACCAGGCGGGAGAGATCGATGTTTTCCGGCAACTGGCCGGGTGCCGGGGGGGCAGGATCAAGCCACTCCGGTTGGGCATCCTGTGCGAGGTCGAGCCTGAACACGCGGCTTTTCTCGACAACACCCAGCAGCACGGTTGGCAATGCGCCTTCCGTGAGCGCGGTGATGCGTGCCCCGGGCAGTATTACGCGTTGCGCTGTTC
>DRNU01000046.1 GCA_011374975.1 Gammaproteobacteria bacterium
GGTTCCGGTGAGCAGCGGGAAAACCGCGGGAAACTGGCGCGGCTTGCCGATGAGCTTGGCATACATGAGGATTTCACGATGCCGGGGTTCAAGGTGAACCCGTACCCGTATTTGAGAGAATCAGCAGTGTTCGTGTTGTCATCGCGTTTTGAAGGTTTCGGAAATGTGCTGGTAGAAGCGATGTTGACAGGATGTTCGGTGGTCAGTACCGATTGTCCCAGCGGGCCGGCGGAAATTCTTCGTAATGGCGAGTTCGGGCGTCTGGTGCCCGTGAATGATGAAGCCAGCCTGGCAGATGCAATTTGCCAGACACTGGACAACCCGTATAACAGGGATTTTCTGCGTGCCCGCGGCCGCGTGTTTTCAGTCGAGCGTGCTGTGGAGAGTTACCGGCAGGTGTTTTTCGGACCATTGTCCCCGGACGGGTTGAGCCGGGATGTCATCCAGCTTGACGAGAAGCGGAACGCTGCCTCCCCTCCACCTCCAGCCCCGCAAGCAGTGCCAGGGGAAGCCAGAAAATAACCCACAGCTCGCGCGGACGCGTGATGAGCTGGTCCGTATCGGCGGACATGCAGATGAATCCGAAGACCAGCAGTATGAGGTAGATCGGGTCACGGTTTTTTCTTGCAAACTGTACAGCGATACGTATAGCGATAGCCATGATGAACAGGTGCAGCAGCAGGCCTGTTATGCCGCCGTCCCGCAAGCTGGCAAGAAAGGTATTGTGCGCATAGTTTGCTTTGTCGAATCCGCCTGACGAAGTCATGAGTATTTCCTTCTGATAGCCGTTCCCGAATGCAGGTGCGGCCTTCCCCTGGTCCAGTACCTTCTCCCAGATAATGAGGCGTTCCGTAAAGCCGCTGTCTGTCGGGCCGGATAACGCGCCTAGTGACCCCAGCAGGTATACAACAGCGCCAATGCCGGTAAGTGTACCGCCGACCAGCAGCAACCTGTGATGATGTGTATGGGCAATGAGCAGCAGGGGAATGGCCGTCGCTGTGGCAAGTATGCCAGTATTGCTGCGGGTCAGCGCAACAAAGGCCAGCAACACCATGCAGATCAGGGCGAATGCCAGACGGGTTCTGATATCTTGTGCACGGAATGCATAGTAACAGGCGAATACGGCAAAAAATCCATAAATGAAGGCGCTGGGGTTCGGGTTTCCTATAGTGCCGATGCCGATCAGCCGGGAGCTCGGGAACGGATGGTTTGAGTACCACAGGAAAATAGAAATGGTTGCGGCGATACCGGCAACGATACAGGTCAGACGGATAATAGTGTCGAGCAGCTTCCGGTTCAGCCGGGCAATAAACACGGTAAGCAAAATGAACATCATGATATAGACGCCAAGGCGTGCATCGCGGAACAGCTGCTTTGCCGAGAAATCAATGCTCCACAGTGAGGTCAGCAGCATGTAGCACAGGTAGGCCAGAATGGCATACCACAGGATGTTGCCTTTCAGCTCACGAAGTGCCGGTTTTAAAATGAACAGGCCGGGCAGGAATACGGCAATGCTGTAGAATTTATACTGGTCGACAGCATTGGGGATGTAATAGAAGCCGGTAAGAAACAGGGTATAGGTGAATACCAGGAAATTTGGCAGGGTCAGCAATTTTCCGGGCGGTAATACTTCTTTGCTCAGCATTATGCGTCCTGGCGCCGGTAATGGCGGTTTTCGATTCGCAGAAGGCCTGCGATAGTACCGAGGCCATCAGCGATAGCAAGGGCATGCCGGGCCAGTTGCACGCGGTTTTTCCGGTTTGTTACGAGCTGGGCAGTGAGCTTGCCGCTACCGGTCAGTATCTGTGTCATGGCACGCGCCAGTGATTTTGGAACCAGGATGAAGAGCTTCAGGCGGTTCGATATTTTCAGCTGGCGCTTAACGTAATGTTTTACGTTGCCACGTCGGTAGGCTTCACGCCACATGTAGCCGAAGCTTGCCCGCTGGCGGGGAATGAATTCGGTTGCCCCGGCGCCGGCTCCCCATACAAAACGGTAGCCGCGCAGTTTGAGATCCTGAAACAACAGCTTGTCCTCGCCACCGCTCAGGGCAAGGCGCGGGTCGAAGCGCATGCCCCCGCTGGTGAAGATAGCGGCATTGACCAGCACATTACAGGTCGCCGCGGGTGGATCAGCCTGCAGGTTCGTGTAGCGATCCGGGTTCTCGGGTTTGAAAAAAAAATCGCTGTCCCGTATCCAGCCGGCAACCCCGTCTTCAAAAGCAGGCCGGGTGGGGCCGACCACAACATCGGCGCCACTGCGCGACTGTGCCAGTAGCAGGTGGTTCAGCCAGTGCGGGTCCGGCAGTTCGTCGTCGTCGATCATGGCGACGAAGTCTGTGCCGGCCGGCAGCCTGTCCAGGCAGGCATTGCGCGCGTGGGAAATGCCCCGCCGTGGTTCGTGGACATAGATCAGTGACAATCCGGCCTGGCGGAACCCGTCGCAGATGTCCCGGTTTTCAGGGTTTCCTTCGTTGTCGGCGACAATCACGTTTACGACAGGTGCCGGTATATCGGGGAATGCCTGGATAGCAAGTCCTTCCAGCAGGCGCCGGAGGCCGGCTGGGCGTCTGTAGGTACAGATGCAGACCGCGAGGGTGGTTGCTTCGCTGGTGTCGGAAATACCGGGTGATCCTTTGTCAGATTCAGGGGCTAGGATACAGGATGGCTGCCGGTGCTTCCATTTGCGGGCGTTCAGGACAGGGGCAGTAATGCCATGATGCGTTGCCGGATCTGTGCCAGTTCGTCGGGCAGCGTGCTTGCCGGTTGTGTGAACGGTGTCCCGAGATAAACGGCCAGGCCGTTCTCGATCAGGGTACTGTGTACCTGTGTCAGGTCCCGGGTAAATCCCGCAATCCCCGTGCTGTACAGCACCCGGCCCAATGCACGCAGCAGTCGGTTGGCCAGGCCGGGTGCCGGCGCCGCGTGCAACCGGCGCATGATGCCCTGCCAGAGCCGTCCCTGCAGGCCCTGCGGCAGGGCAAAGATGGCCAGCGGTTTACGCTGGTCGGCGACCTCGACCAGCATGGAAATACTGTCGCCCGTCACGATGCAGCGGTCGGCCAGGCCGAGCAGGGCCAGGTAGGGGTTGTCGCCGTCATCCTGCTGCCATGTATACAGCTGAGCGCCTTGTGGTAGTTGTGCTTTCAGGGTTGCCGTGATTTCCGGTGCGGTTCTGCGGCTGGTCGAAAAATACAGGGTGCCGCCGTCCTGTGCCTGAAGTGCCCGGCACTGTTCCACCAGCTTGCGCGTGACTTCGGCATCGAAGCGGAATGGCCGGGTGGCGCCGCCGACCAGCACGGCGGTGAGCGGTTTCGGCAGTGAATCGAGGCGTGATTTCCAGCTGGCGGAAGCAGCGGCAACAGCCTGCGGGTCGCTGCGCATGATCGGCAGTGACAAGCGCAGGACATTTGGCAGCTGCGGTACCTGGTACTGGGGCAGGGTAATTACCAGGTCGAACTTTTCGATCCAGCGCCGTGGCCGGCCCAGCAGCACGATTTTTGTCGCCGGGTTTTGCTGTTTTACCCACAGTGCCGCCATGGAGGGCCTGCGGCCAATGGTGATAATCAGGTCGGGCCAGGGTGCGGCGAGTGTTGCCGAACGCTCCATGTCCAGGTGTGACAGCGATACCCGGTATTTTGGCTTGCCCAGAACATACTGTGGTTTTGGAAAAACCTGTCTGGTGTCGCAGGGCAGGGCCAGCGTGTCGGCGACCTTTTTTACCTGGGCATTATCGCCCGGCTTGTCACCGATCAGCAGCCAGATGCGGGGTTCATTTTGCATGCCGCTCAGCGAAACACGCCGCGCCGGTACAGGTCCCAGAACATACCCCAGACAAAAATCAGCGGGTAGCGGCGTACCCTGTCGGGGATCTCGATGTGCACACCGGAATGGCGTTCCAGCTTCCAGGCAATGTAATCAAGGCCGCCATCAAAGGTGAACAGCGCTTTGATGAGCCGTGCCAGCGACAGCAGCTTGCCCTGCACGCTGCGCAGCTTCCAGCCGATGCGGCTCACCAGCCTGCGCCAGGACGGGATCCGGGTTTGATAGTGTGCATCCTGCGCCTGGTCTGAAAACGTCAACGGGTAGTCGAGCAGTGTTGCCGACAGTTGTGTGACCTGCTGGTAGTACGCCTTGCCGGACTCGCTGAGTTCGCGGGTGCGGGCGCCAGACTCAACACGCAGTTCAGCGGCGTAGCTGAGCTGCAGGCCATCGCGCCACAGGGCCTGCACGCTGCCCTGTGCCGGCAGGGCGGGCAGTGCCCGGTTGAGGAAAGTCAGTACGGCCTGTGCCAGGCTGTTTTCGACGCGCTGGCGGGCCTGTTCATCGCTGCACCAGGCAATGGCGGTCGGCTGGCTGAAGCGGCCCCACAGGTAGGAGTGGAACCAGCGTTTCGAGGTGCCTTTTTCCAGGTCGGCCAGCGACAGGACCGCGTATTTACAGCGTATTTTTCGTTCGTCGTGGGGGAACTCTGCGTAGAACACGTTGGGTGGCAGCAGCCAGTTCCAGACCGCCCTGGATCGGCTGCTGTTCGCGCAACGGTAATTATCGACCAGCAGGTACAGGTCCACCAGGCCGTCGTAAGGATCGCCGCTGCGCAGGCAGGAACCGTAAAACAAAATCGCCTGTACACAGCCAGCGTGGCGTTGCCGCAATGATTCGACCAGGTGCAGCAGCGCCGGGTGCTGTGGTATCGGTGTCAACCCGGCAATGGCTTCTCCCGGTTGTCGATATGCAGCCTGTTGTTCCATGCCCGGTCAGCCTATGCGTATGAAGTCGATGTCGGCGCCGCTGCTGACGGTGACCGGGCCATGTTCTGTACTGGCATGATACATGTCGCCATCCAGCGTAAAGGTGCCGTCTATCCAGAGCTGTATGCGGTCGGCATTATGGCTGAAATAACCGTTCTCCGGTGTGACGTGGTGGTTGGGTTTGCCGCGCACCAGCGAAGGAAAGGCGCGCAGCACCCGGTGTGTCGGTTTCTGTACCCAGGTGCAGTGCATTGCCGCCGTCTCGTCGCCCCACCAGGGGCGCATACCAAGGAACAGGCGTTCGAGCGAGGTGATCAGCAGCAGCACGACTTCCCGGGTCTGCGCATCCGTTGTGTCGTTGAATGCCAGGCGCATCGGTGTCGGGGCGGAAAAATAAGGTTCGCGACGGGCAATGCCCCAGATGGTGCGCAGCATGACCACCCCCGGGCCGAGTTCATCGGTGATGCCGACCGTGTGTACCTTGTCGTGACAGTATTCGATGCCGCGGATAATGGTGCCCGCGCCGAAGAACATGCCGTACGCCACGCTGCCGTCCAGTGCCCCTTCGGCACGCAGAACCGGACGGCTGATACGCCGGATACGACCGTTGCCGGTGTTTGCCCAGTCGGCCATGCGCCGGACCGCCTGTTTCAGCCTGCCGCGTATGCCGACATCACCGGCATTCATGTTGGTGGTGCCTCCTGGCAACAGGATCACAGACGGCAGGCTGGCGAACGGTCGCTGCCCGATCAGCACACTGAAGACCTGCGCCGTGGTGCCGTCGCCGCCGTTGATGGCAACGACATCCACGCCCAGTTGTGCAAAATCCTGCAATACCTGCGGGATATCCTGCTCGCTTTGCGTGATGCGATGGTGGATGCCGGGATGATTTGCGACAATGGCCTCTATCGCCGCAAGCTGGCTGCGGTTACGCCGGCTGTGTGGGTTCGTGATCAGGCCGATCCTGACGGGATGCCGGGTTGATGAGTTGGAAGTCAAATGGCTGGTACGGCCTTGTCCGGGGTTCGGACGGTATCCTATGTCAATGCGGGACAATCAACAAATGCGGGATCGGGAAGCATGGATCAAATAAATACGGAGAATGGCGCCGGCCTGTGTTTTGCACACCTGTCAGACCCGCACCTGACCAGCCTGAAAGCCGTGCGCTGGCAGCAGCTGGTGAACAAACGCATCCTCGGTTACCTGTCCTGGTGCTACAAGCGGCGTGACGAACACCGTACAGAGATACTGGAGGCAATACTGCGTGATCTGGAGCAGGTGCAGCCCGGGCATATTGTTGTTACCGGCGATCTGACCCACATCGGCCTGCCGGAGGAATTCCGGGAAGCGCGCCGCTGGCTGGAGCGGCTTGGCAGCGCAGAGCATGTGACCGTGGTGCCGGGTAATCACGATGCCTATATCCGTACCCCGTGGTCGAGTACCTTTGCTAACTGGGAACCCTACATGCTGTCGGATAACGCCGCGCCGGATACGGCGGGGCCGTCGATTTTCCCGAGCCTGCGCATACGCGACGGCGTGGCCCTGATCGGCCTGTCCAGCGCGCATGCCTCGGCGCCATTTTTCGCTACCGGTTCGCTGGGGGAAAAGCAGCGTGAGCGACTGGCACTGTTGTTGCGGCAGACCGGTGAACAGGGCCTGTGCCGTGTCGTCCTGCTGCACCACCCGCCGCGCGAGGAAGATGAAAAATGGCGCAAGCGCCTGACCGACGGCCGGGAACTGTGCGCAATCCTGGAGCGCGAGGGCGCCGAACTGGTGCTGCACGGGCACGGCCACAAGCCGATGGCGTCCGGCATCCCCTTTGCCGGCCACAGCATCCCGGTGTTCGGTATCCCTTCGGCATCGGCGATCGGTCATAAACCCGGCCGGCGGGCGCAGTATTATCTGTATCGCATCACGCGTGACGGTGACAGCTGGTCCATGCAGATCAGCATGCGCGGTTACCGGTTGGAACAGGATGATTTCGTGCAGCAGCACGAGGATCAGCTGTCGGTACCGGTGATGCCCTCCACCAGTGCCTGATCGGCAATGGAATCCACGTCGATGGCGGCTTCCGGAAACGGCAGCAGCACGGGACGGATGGTGACCGACAGGCGTTCCGAGAGCTGTGCCAGCGCCTGGTCGAGCGTGAGCCGGCCCAGCAGGTAGCGTATCACCGACCACCAGCCGAGCTGGCTGATAATGCGCAACGGGTTCTTGCGCTGTTGCTCAACCCGGCGCCAGGCCGCGGCGACACGGCGCGCTTCCGGGGTCAGGAAGGCGAACAGATTGCAGCCGCAGTAGCTGCCGTCGCGAAAACGGGTCACGGTTTTCTTCGCGTGCGGAAATTTTTCATGGATAGCTTCATAGCCGATGGCGCCCACTGCGACATCGGCACCGCTGGCGAGCGCCTGGTCGAGAAAATGATCGACGATTTCAGCTGTCAGCAGGGGGTGGTCCGCCGTGGTGAGCAGAATCCGGGTAGCAGGGGGCAGGCCCTGCATGGCATGCCAGGCGCTATTACTGGGGCTGTCGTGTGGCTGGCTCCAGCTGATCCGCCCGTTCTGCAGCAGACTCTCCAGCCCGTCGTCGCCCGCCAGTTGTTCGCGTTCCGGGCCTGACAACAGGATGGCGTCTACCCGTGAGCTGGCCTGCAATGCGGAAATGACACGCTGCAGCATTGGTGTTCCGGCAATTTTTACCAGCGCCTTGCAACTGACGCCGGCGGCTTTCACCAGCGGGTCGTCGGCGTTGCGGTCTGCGGCGAGAATCACCGCAGTAAATCCGGTAGACGTCATGGGTAAACTACTTCAAAGCGCTTTTTCATACAGTCGATAGGTCTTGTAGGCGACGCCGCTGAGTGACTCGATAATGCTGCGCATGCTGGCATTGTCTTCCAGTATCCAGGACATCTCCATCTCCCTGATGCCGCGTTGCATGACCGGTTGCACGGCAGCGTCGGTCACCATGAACGCCAGCGTAGGTCCCAGCCGGCTGCGCTGGTATTTTTTGCGTACACCCATCAGCGGGATGCGGGCCGAGGTCGGGTAGCGCACTTTCAGACGCCACAGCAGTTTCAGCCAGCCGAAGGGCAGCAGGCGGCCGTCCAGGTCGGCGATAATTTCGTTGATATTGGGCAGGACCACCAGCATGGCCGCGGCCTCGCCATCGACTTCCGCGATCTGCACAAAATCGTCGTCGAGCAGCATCGTCATGACCTTGCCGATTTCATCGAATTCGGCCTCGGTCATCGGTACAAAGCCCCAGTTTTCCGACCACGCGTCGTTGAAGATGTCGCGCAGCAGTCTGAGTTCACTGGCCAGATCCTTGCGGCGCAGGGTCCGGATATGGACCCGGTCACTGACTTTCTGCACCAGCCGCTGCATCACTTTGGGTGTCTCGTAGTTCGGTGGGCAGTGGTAGGCGAGCAGATCCTTGGCCTTGATATAGCCCTGTGCCTCGACCTGTTGCCCATAATAGGGGCGGCCGTGCCCCATCATGATGCATGGGGGGGTGTCGAAGCCGTCGATCAGGAGCCCGCATTCCTCGTTGATCGACAGGTTGAACGGGCCGGTAACCCGTTGCATACCCTCCGCTTTCAGCCAGTTTTCCGCGCTCCGGAACAGAATATCGAACACTTCGGGGTCATTTTCCGCCTCCAGGCAGCCGAAATACCCGGTCTGGTCCTTGTGGTATTCGAGGTGCAGGTCGTCGATCTGGGCGCTGATCCGGCCCACCGGCCGAGCACCGCGGTAGGCAATCCAGGCCTGCCAGCGCGCGTGCTGGAAAAAAGGGTTTTTGTCGCTAAAGCGCTCTTTTTGCTCGATAAACAAGGGGGTGACCCAGTTGGGGTCGTCGCGGTACAGTGTCCCGGGCAGGCGGATAAATGCGTTCAGCAGGGCACGGCCATTAACTGCGCGAACCGTCAGTTCATCCTTGTCGTGCGGCATTGGATTTTGCTTAGCCTTTAGCTTTGCCATTGCGGGTCGATGATCATACCCGGCTGAAATGTTGCCCGCCACAGGGATGCGAATTATGAGGTATCGATCACATTCGGCGTAGCGCTGTACCGTTATCATGCTCATCCCGATACTGGTTTGTACTGGCTGGCCCGCAAATTGCTTATGGTGAACGCAGCCGGAACCGGCCTGGCACTGGATTCCGGTGCCCGCGAAGGGCTCCGGATGTGTCGTAAAATTACGACAGATTGCGCGCGAGCCCCACGAGTTACGGGCATATACTGAAATTATGTTGAAAAAAGTATTGTGTTTTTATCCTATTGTAGGAATAATGCACATCCAGCTGGCGGGACAGCAGAGCACGACAGGATTCGTTGGGAAAATACAACGCGCCTCCGCTGATCGCAGTTCCAGTGCGAACCACAGAGTTTTGGGTTGGCGTGGGAACGTGGAGTTTTCCGCTGGATAGTTATAGAACTTTTTTGGGGTGTTCCTGTCTCTGATCGGAACCGGATTAACAACCTCAAACAGGGAAAAGTCTTTTGGGCACAGTATCGACACCAACTGTACATAACCTGCCGTTTCGTGCCGCTGATTTCGCCACCCTAGCTGAAGCCTTGGACTACTCAGCCCAGGGCGAAACCGGTGCAAATTTTTATACTGGCAGGGGTGAACTCTACGCAACGCTCCCCTATGCGGAATTACGCAGGGAAGCGCGCATACTCGCGCGCAAGTTGCTGGGCATGGGTCTGCGCAAGGGAGACCGTGTCGCTCTGGTTGCCGAAACCAACCCGGATTTCCTGCGTTTCTTCTTTGCCTGCCAGTATGCCTGCCTGGTCCCGGTTTCACTGCCGGCCTCGGTGAACCTTGGTGGGCACACCGTTTTCGTAACCCAGCTGCGCGGCCTGCTGAAAAGCAGCGCGGCTTCAATCGCGATGGCGCCGAGTGGTTATACCTCGTTCCTCGAAGAAGCCGGCGAAGGTCTTGGCCTGAAACTGATCGGTGATCCCGCAACTTTTGACGCCTTGCCGGAAGTCGAGACCGAACTGCCGAGCGCGGAACCCGAAGATATCGCCTACATCCAGTACACATCGGGCAGCACCCGTTTCCCGCGTGGTGTTGTCATCAAGCAGAAAGCCGTCATGAGCAACCTGACGGGGATTATCCAGCACGGCGTCAAGATGGGCCGTGGCGATCGCTGTTTCTCGTGGTTGCCGTTCTACCATGACATGGGCCTGGTCGGCCTGGTGCTGGTGCCGGTTGCGGCACAGGTTTCCGTGGACTATCTCGATACCCGCGAGTTTGCCATGCGTCCGCGCCAGTGGCTGAACCTGATGACCAAGACCAAGGCGACTATTTCTTTCAGCCCGCCATTCGGTTTCGAGCTGTGCACCCGGCGTCTGCGTCCCGGTGAAGCCGGCAAGTATGACCTGAGCAACTGGCGTGTTGCCGGTGTCGGTGCGGAGATGATCCGTTCCGAGACGCTGACCCGTTTTGCCGATGCGCTGGCGCCGGCCGGTTTCAACTCGAATGCCTTCCTGGCCTGCTACGGCATGGCCGAGTGTTCGCTGGCTATCAGTTTTGCACCCCTGTTCGAAGGCCACACGACTGACTGTGTCGATGGCGATCATCATTCCGACCACCAGGAAGCCTTGCCGATCGCCGCACTGGAAAATCCGGGGCGTGCACGTTGCTTTGTGGAATGCGGCAAACCGCTGCCGGGATATGAAGTCGAAATTCGCAACGAAGCGGGTGAAGTGCTGAGTGACCGCCATAGCGGCAGCATCTATGTGCGCGGTGACAGTGTTATGTCCGGTTACTTCAACGAGCCGGAAGAAACCGCCAACACCCTGTCCAATGACGGCTGGCTGAATACCGGTGACGTGGGTTACCAGGTCGACGGCAGCCTGATCATTACCGGTCGCAAGAAAGACCTGATTATCATCAACGGTCGCAACATCTGGCCGCAGGACCTGGAATACCTGGCCGAGCACCAGCCCGAGATTCGCATGGGCGATGCGCTGGCATTCTCGGTGCCGAGCCCCGAGGGCGAGGAAATCTGCGTGCTGGTGGTGCAGTGTCGTGAATCCGATCCCGGCAACCGCACCAGCCTGGTCGATCGCCTGAACCGCCTGGTACACCTGGAGCTGGGCATCGATGTGTTCGTCGAACTGGTGCCGCTGCACACGCTGCCGCGTACCTCGTCGGGCAAGTTGTCGCGTTCCAAGGCACGCCAGAACTTCATCGAGTCGCATGACCTGGACGAGCTGGCATCGGTGATGTCAGACGAGCTGGAACTGAAGCAAGGCTAGTGCGAGTGTACAAGTTGAAACAGATAACCGGCTTCGGCCGGTTATTTTTTGCCTGTCGGAAATGCCCATGAGCAAAACGATTGCGATTACCGGCGCCAGCGGTTTTATCGGGCAGGCGATTTGTCGCCGTTTGCATACAGAGGGATGGCATATCCGCGCCCTGGTCCGTTCGGCAGGCAGTGCGCAGCAGCTGGCCGATTGCACGGATGAAACCGTCAGCGGCGATATCCATGATCATGCAGCCCTGGAACAGTTGTGTCGGGATACTTTTGCCGTCGTGCATTGTGCCGGTGTCGTGCGCGGTGCGACTGCGCAGGCGTTTGACAGTGTGAACGTGGAAGGTGTGCGCAGGCTGGTTGAAGTGTTATCGGCGCAGGATGCGCCTGCTCGTCTGTTGTGCCTGTCTTCGCTGGCGGCGCGGGAGCCTGCGTTGTCATTCTATGCGGCGAGCAAGTATAAGGGTGAACAGGTATTGCAGCAGGAGGCTGATGCGTTGCAGTGGATTGCGCTGCGACCACCTGCTGTGTACGGCCCCGGTGACCGCGAACTGTTGCCCCTGTTCAGGCTTATGGCGAAAGGCATAGCCCCGCTGCCGGGTGTCAGGGATGCACGTTTTTCCATGATCTTTGTCGAAGATATTGCGCGCCTTGTGGGCAGCTGGTTGCGCAGTGATACGGTGCTGAACGGCGTCTATAGTGTGCACGACGGTCGGCAGGGGGGGTACAGCTGGGCGGACGTGATTAATGCTGTAGAGCATCTCTGCCAACGTCAGGTGCGGGCTGTTCGGATACCGCCGGCAGTTTTTGCGTTACCTGCGTGGATCAATCGCAGTCTGGCACGCTGGTTGGGTTATGCGCCGATGCTGACACCGGAAAAACTGCGTGA
>DRNU01000047.1 GCA_011374975.1 Gammaproteobacteria bacterium
ATGCAGGAAAATCGTGAAAATCAGAAGGTGCCCTCGGTTATCTTTCACACACGCCGTGGTCACGAATGGGTGGATGTCAGCAGTGACGACATATTCAGGGGTAAAACCGTTGTCGTATTCGCCCTGCCAGGTGCTTTCACGCCCACCTGTTCATCAACGCATGTGCCCCGTTATAACCAGCTGGCCCCCGTGTTTAAACAACAGGGTGTTGACGAAATACTGTGTATCTCCGTTAACGATGCCTTTGTCATGAACCGGTGGCAAGAGGAGCAAAATGCATCCAACATCACGTTTATACCTGATGGCAACGGTGAATTCGCCCGCGGCATGGGCATGCTGGTGGCAAAAAATGACCTTGGCTTCGGGGACCGTTCATGGCGCTATTCCATGCTGGTGAAAGACGGTGTCATTGAAAAAATGTTCATCGAGGACGATGTGCCGGGCGACCCGTTTGCTGTCTCCGATGCCGACACCATGCTGGCCTATGTTGCACCCGGTGCGGCGGTGCCGCCGGACGTCACCCTTTTTACCCGCGAAGGTTGCGAATATTGCGCACGGGCCAAAAAGCTGTTGAACGATGCCGGTATCCGGTATGAAGAGATGGTCCTCAACCGGGACTACACCGAGGCCACATTACGCTCAATCTCCGGCGCGGCTACCGTACCGCAGGTGTTTATTAACGGGGAGCATGTCGGTGGTTCAGAAGAGCTTGACGTTTATATGAAAGCGTCGGATCAGGCAGCTTGATGCTGTAGCGCTACATTCCCGGTATCAGAGGGGACGAAGGGATTAAGGAATATTCCCTCCGTCCCCTTTATTTTGCCTGTCGACGCATTGATTCTGCTAAAGATATTATGGTGCTTGACGCCATATATAATTATGGTATAAAAGACCATATGAACGCAAGGAAGCTGTTCTACCACAAGGCAACCCGTGGTGATGTGATCGTGGAAATGGTGATCCGGCAATTGCCGGAAAATTCCGTAGAAAGACCACATCGCCTTAAATACCGATTCTTTTGCGGTACCGCAGAAATTTGCTTTGTGCGCTATGACAATAAATCAGGTAAAGGCGACCACCGTCATTATGGTTCTCAGGAAGAGGTGTATTTTTTCCAGTCGATAGAGGGGCTGGTTGAAGATTTCCGCAATGACGTATCCGGTTGGCGGACTGGGAGTGGTGAACATGAAATGTATCGAAATTGAAATTATGCGACCCGGCGATGCGCTGAATGTGGCTGTTGATACCTGGCACAAGGCCAAATCCGGCAAGCAGGTTACACCGCGAATTACCTTTGGCAGTATCAAAGACCTGTTTTCGGCTATCACAGAAAAGCGTCTTGAATTGTTACGCCACGTGGCAGAGCATCAGGGGGTGCTGAATACCCGTCGGTTGGCCGGGGCTCTGGGCCGGGACTACAAGAATGTTTACACTGATGTCAGCGACCTTGAATCTCTTGGGTTGATTGAGAAGGGCGAGAAGGGTGTGTTAACGGTTCCTTATGATGAAATTGTTATTCATGCAGGGCTGACAGAAGCTGCGTGAAATATCGCCGGCCTGATATTTCAGGCGAAAATCTCACAAGGCTTCCATATAACGAACCATACGTTGTCGCATTGCCGGCCCGGGCAGGCGGCCATACCCGCTCCCCATATTCTCTTGCATATGATCGACCCGTGTCGTTGCCGGGATCACGACCGTGACCGCGGGGTGAGAGACAATGAACTTCAGGAAAAACTGCGCCCAGTTGGCGCAGTCGAACTCACCCGCCCATGTCGGTAAGGGTTTGCCCTGCACCTTGTAAAACAGGTCGCCGTGGCGAAAAGGCCGGTTGATGACCACCGCGGTACCGCGTTCCGCCGCCAGCGGCAACAGGCGTTGTTCGGCCTCGCGGTCGAGCAGGTTGTAGGTAAATTGCACGAAGTCGAAGTGTTCCCGCTCAAGCGCCTCCGCCAGCGCTTTGTGCCGGCGACCATGTGACGTCGTGATGCCGATATAACGAATCTTGCCGTCAGCCTTCCAGGCCTTGAGCGTTTCCAGGTGTGTTTCCCAGTCCAGCATATTGTGGATCTGCATAAGGTCAAAGCGCGATACGCCCCATAAGCGCTGTGAGCGTTGCATTTGCTTGATGCCCAGCCAGCGCCCGGGTGTCCATACCTTGGTCGCTGAAAACAGGCCCGCGTCATTGTCGAGGATTTCCAGGCACTTGCCGATCACCTGCTCAGAGGAGTTATACATCGGCGACGAGTCGACCATGCTGCCGCCCCTGTCAAAAAAAGTTTTCAGAACCCGGGCACGCGCTGCTACCAGTTCCGGATCATCATCCACGTCAAAGGTCTGCCAGGTACCCATGCCAATGACCGGCACCTGCTCATCGCTGACCGGGATCGGCCGGGTGCGGATCGCCTGTGGCAAGGCAATCCCCGGCGACAGGCGGCTTGCCGCCGCCAGTCCCATGATTCCTTGCAGGAAGCGGCGCCGCTTTAATGATGCAGGGTCCCGGTTCACCAGACTTTCCTCCCGAATAATCGGCAGTCAACAAGCACCAGGCATAGTTGTAACCGAGTTTAATGCTCACCAGGGAATGATGCTTCCATCGACATCAAAGAACGAGCCGGAGTTCCCGGGCGTCAGCGTGGCAAGAATCTCCCGCATCCGGCTGACACTCTCCGCAACGGTAATCTCAGCATTGGGGCCGCCCATGTCGGTCTTTACCCACCCCGGGTGGAGGATGGCTACTTTCACCCCCCTGGGTGCGAGATCGATGGCGGCACTCTTCATCACGGCATTGAGTGCCGCCTTCGATGAACGATAGAGGTAACTTCCCCCGGAGCCGTTATCCGCCATCCCTGCGCCGCGTACTGGTGCGCAATTTCCAGGCCGATGCCCCGGTTGCTGCCAGTGATAAGAATGGTTTCAGTCATTGCGGTGATTCCGGAGCTAGTGCAGAAGGGCAAACATCTTGCGCCGGTAGGCGCCAACCCGTTCATCCGTTTCGCCGAGCAGGGAAAACACGGCCAGCAAGCCTCGCTGTGCCGCGCCATCGCCAAAGTTGCGGTGCTTTTTCAACAGTTCCAGGAAACTTTCCAGCGCGGCATCATAGTCACCCGCAACAAGTTGCCGTGCGGCCAGCTGGTAGCGGGCTTCCGCATCGTCCGGGTGATCCGCGAGGTTCTGCTCCAGGGTTGCGGGGTCGGGCGCCTGCACCGCGATGGTCGCAAACTCCACCAGTTGCCGCAGGCCCTTGCCCTCGTCGCTATCGCGTAACTCGCGCGGCAGGGTATCCAGCAGGCCGGCGGCCTTGTCCAGTTGCTGATCCTGGATATACAGGCGTACCAATGGCAGTGGCAGGTGCGGGTTGCCGGGGTCTTCCGCATAAGCGGATTCCAGTAGCTGCAATGCCCCGCTGATGTCGCCCCCGGCGGCCACCGCCAGGGCCTGTTCCAGGCTGCTGTCCGAAGCGCGCACCAGGTAGGCGTCGACCAGGGCGCGCAGGGCGGATTCAGGTTGCGCACCGAGCACTTCTTCAACCACTTCGCCGTTACGGTACAGGCGCAAGGTGGGCAGGCTGCGGATACCGTGCTGTTCCGACAGGTGGCGCTCCTGGTCGGTATTCACCTTGCCGATCTGCAGCAGGTCGCCGTAGTCGCCGGCCAGTTGATCGAGGATCGGCGCGATCATCTTGCAGGGCGCACACCAGTCGGCCCAGAAGTCCACCAGGACGGGGACTTCGTGTGACTTTTGTATTACTTCCTGTTGGAAATTGGCTTCGTTGAGTTCGAGCATGGTTACAGTTATCAGAGGCTGTGAATTAGACAGGTGTCAGTGTAATACACGTTTTGCGGTTCGGGCCAGCATCGAAATTAGCATCGATCAGCACCTTTTTCCCACCGTCTGCGCCGCCACCCGAAGATCATACTCCGTCTGCAAGCCCATCCAGGTCTCCGGCGACACGCTGAAATAGCGGGCCAGTCTTAACGCCGTATCGGCGGTTATACCGCGCTTGCCATTCACAATCTCACTGAAGCGCCCGGGTGGATGGGTTTGAGTTTCCTGGCCATACTCTCCGCAGCCCCGGGTCTTGTTTGCGCAAGCTCGGGGTTAGTCGCTCCGGGGGTGTTGATTTGACTTGATTGTACTCCAGACCAGTGGGGAGTCATCTGCTTTTTATCTGTTCGCAGCGATCTTTTCATCAGGGTTGTATCCAAGATTCGGCGCCAGCCAACGCTTCGCTTCCTCCATCGTCATCCCTTTCCTCCGCGCATAGTCTTCCACCTGGTCCCGGTTGATCTTCCCAACCCCAAAATACTTCGATTCCGGATGGCTGAAATACCACCCTGAAACCGCCGCAGTAGGCAGCATGGCAAAATGCTCGGTCAGCGTTATCCCGGCATTGGTTTCCGGATCAATCAGTTCCCACAACAACGCCTTTTCCGTGTGCTCAGGGCAGGCAGGGTAGCCGGGCGCGGGGCGGATACCCTTGTATTGCTCCTTGATCAGCGCCTTGTTGTCGAGTGTCTCGTCGCTTGCGTAGCCCCAGTATTCCTTGCGCACTTTTTCATGCAGCAGTTCGGCGAAGGCTTCCGCCAGGCGGTCAGCGAGGGCCTTGAGCATGATGGAGTGGTAGTCATCATGGTCGGCTTCGAAGCGTGCCACGTGTTCGTCGATGCCGATGCCGGTAGTAACGGCGAATGCGCCGATGTAGTCTTTCAGACCGGTGTCTTTGGGGGCGACGAAGTCGGCCAGGCACTGGTTGGGGCGCCCCGGCGGTTTCTGGTTTTGCTGGCGCAGGTGGTGCAGGGTGGTCAGCACTTTGCTGCGTGACTCGTCGGTGTAGACTTCGATATCGTCATCGTTCACCTGGTTGGCAGGGAACAGGGCGAACACGGCTTTGGCCTGCAGCCATTTTTTGTCGATGATCTGTTGCAGCATGGCCTTTGCGTCGTCGAACAGTTCCCGGGCGTGTTTACCGACCAGTTCGTCGTCGAGGATTTTCGGGTAGCTGCCGGCCAGTTCCCAGGTCTTGAAGAAGGGCGTCCAGTCGATGTATTCGCGCAGTTCTTCCAGCGGGAAATCATCCAGCGCGGTGATACCCCGGGTTTTCGGCACCGGCGGGGTGTAGTTGTCCCAGTCCAGCGGTGTTTTGTTGGCGCGGGCGTGTTGCAGGCTCAGCCATTCGGTTTTGCGCTGCTTGCCGGCGTGCTGGGCGCGCACCTTGTCGTATTCGGTGCGGATTTTTTCCACGTAGTCGTCGTGTATGTCGTCGGAGAGCAGGCTTTGTGCCACGCCGACGGCGCGTGAGGCGTCTTTTACGTAGACGGTGGTGCCGTGGTAGCCCGGTTCGATCTTGACGGCGGTGTGTACACGTGAGGTGGTGGCGCCGCCGATCAGCAGCGGGACGTCGAAACCTTCGCGCTCCATTTCTTTCGCCATGTGCGCCATTTCATCGAGGCTGGGAGTGATCAGGCCGCTGAGGCCGATGATGTCGACCTTGTGTTCCCTGGCGGCGTCGAGGATTTTCTGCGCAGGCACCATGACACCGAGGTCGATGACTTCGAAGTTGTTGCATTGCAGTACTACGCCGACGATGTTTTTGCCGATGTCGTGTACGTCACCCTTGACGGTGGCCATGAGGATCCTGCCCTTGGCCTTGCTGTTCTCGTCTTTTTCCGCTTCGATGTAGGGTAGCAGGTAGGCGACGGCCTTTTTCATGACGCGCGCGCTCTTGACCACTTGCGGCAGGAACATTTTGCCTTCGCCGAACAGGTCGCCGACCACGTTCATGCCGTCCATCAGCGGGCCTTCGATGACCTGGATGGGGCGTTCGAACTGTTTCCGGCATTCCTCGGTGTCTTCTTCCACGAAGGCGTCGATGCCCTTGACCAGGGCGTGTTCGAGCCGTTTCACGACCGGCCAGCCGCGCCATTCCAGGTCTTCTTTCTTTTCGGCGGTGCTGCCGTCGCCGCGGTATTTTTCGGCGATGTCGAGTAGGCGTTCGGTGGCGTCGTCGCGGCGGTTGAGAACCACGTCCTCGACGCGTTCGCGCAGTTCTTCCGGCAGGTCGTCGTAGATGGCCAGCTGGCCGGCATTGACGATGCCCATGTCCATGCCGGCCTTGATGGCGTGGTAGAGGAACACGGCGTGGATGGCCTCGCGCACCGGGTTGTTGCCGCGGAACGAGAACGACACGTTGCTGACGCCGCCGGAGACCTTGGCGTGCGGCAGGGTCTGTTTGATCTCGCGCGTGGCTTCGATGAAGTCGACGCCGTAGTTGTTGTGATCATCGATGCCGGTGGCGACGGCGAAGATGTTCGGGTCGAAGATGATGTCTTCCGGCGGGAAGCCGACCTGCTCGGTGAGCAGTTTATAGGCGCGGGTGCAGATCTCGACCTTGCGCTCGCGGGTGTCGGCCTGGCCGGTTTCGTCAAAGGCCATGACGATAATGGCGGCGCCGTACTTGCGGCACAGTTTCGCGTGTTCGATGAAGGCTTCCTCGCCTTCTTTCATGCTGATGGAGTTGACGACGCCCTTGCCCTGGATGCATTTCAGGCCGGCTTCGATGATCGGCCACTTGGAGGAGTCGACCATGATCGGCACGCGCGAGATGTCCGGTTCGCTGGCGATCAGTTTGAGGAAGGTGGTCATGGCCTTTTCGCCATCGAGCATACCTTCGTCCATGTTGATGTCGATGATCTGGGCGCCGTTCTCGACCTGGTCGCGGGCGACGTCCAGTGCCTCGTCGTAGTTCTCTTCGAGGATGAGGCGTTTGAACTTGGCCGAGCCGGTCACGTTGGTGCGTTCGCCGACGTTGACGAACAGCGAGTCATCGCGGATGTTGCATGGCTCCAGGCCGGACAGGCGCAGCACGAAGTCGGGTTCGACCTTTTTGCGCGGCGGGAACTTCGACACCGCCTCGGCAATGGCCTTGATGTGCGGCGGGGTGGTTCCGCAGCAGCCGCCGATAATGTTCAGGAAACCGGATTCCGCCCATTCCCCCAGCTCTTTGGCCATTTCTTCCGGGGATTCGTCGTACTCGCCAAATTCGTTGGGCAGCCCGGCGTTGGGATGGGCGTTGACGTAGCAGTCCGCCGTGCCGGCCAGTTCTTCGATGTACTGGCGCAGCTGTTTGGCGCCCAGCGCGCAGTTGAAACCGAGCGAAATCGGTTTGACGTGGCGCAGTGAGTTGAAGAAGGCCTCGGCGGTCTGGCCGGACAGGGTGCGCCCGGAGGCATCCGTAATGGTGCCGGAGATCATCACCGGCAGGGTTTTGCCCATGTCCTCGAACACGGTCTCCACCGCAAAGGTCGCGGCCTTGGCGTTGAGGGTATCGAAGATGGTTTCGATCAGGATGATGTCGGCACCACCCTCGATCAGCGCCCTGGTGGCCTCGTAATAGGTCTCGCGCAGCTCGTCGAAGCTGATGTTGCGGAAGCCGGGGTCGTTGACGTCCGGGCTCAGGGAGCAGGTGCGGCTGGTGGGGCCGAGCACACCGGCGACGAAGCGGGGCTTGTCCTCGGTGCTGAATTCATCACAGGCGGCGCGCGCCAGCCTTGCGCCTTCGTAGTTCAGTTCGTAGACCAGGTCTTCCTGCTGGTAGTCCGCCAGCGACACGTTGGTGGAGTTGAAGGTGTTGGTCTCGACGATATCCGCACCGGCTTCCAGGTAGGCCTTGTGGATGTCGCGGATGATCTGCGGCTGGGTCAGCGACAGCAGGTCGTTGTTGCCTTTCAGGTCGGTCGGCCAGTCGGCAAAACGTTCGCCGCGGTAGCCGGCTTCGTCCAGCTTGTAGCGCTGGATCATGGTGCCCATTGCACCGTCCAGGATGAGGATGCGCTCCTCGAGGAGTTCTTCTAGTGATTTCATAATGGTTTCAATGGCCTAACGCAGATGCGAGAGTGTAACATGGAAGCCGCTGCAGTCCCTAACCAGCCCGTTTTGCGCCGATTCGCGAAACCCGGGGCGGCGTGGCAGAATACGGCAAAGACTGTATCGTCTTGATACAGATAAAAATATCAGAACAACAATAACGGCCGCGCATGCAGCAGCTTTGGCAAACGCAGCCAGGGAGGAGGAGATATGGGTTCCTTGCAGACGGGACGTGTATTCTGTGCGGGCGTTTTACTGGTGCTGTTCAGTTCCTGGGCGTGCGCCGCCTCATTTGTTGCTTTTGAATCCGGGCAGGTCAGGCCGCTGGCGATGTCGCCGGACGGCAGCCGCCTGTTTGCTGTTAACACACCCGATAACCGGCTGGAGATTTTCGCGGTCACGGCCGCGGGGCTGACGCTTGTCAACTCGGTGCCGGTGGGCCTGGAGCCGGTCGCGGTGGCGGCGCGCAGTAACGCCGAGGTCTGGGTCGTTAATCACCTGTCCGATTCCATCAGCATTGTCGATGTTGCGTCCAGTCCGCCGCGCGTAGTGCGCACGCTGCTGGTCGGGGATGAACCCCGCGACATCGTCTTTGCCGGTACTAGTGGTAATCGTGCGTTCATTACTACCGCGCACCGTGGTCAGAACAGCCCTTACACCAGCGCCACCAATCCCGGCGAATTGACCACGCCCGGTATCGGTCGCGCCGATGTGTGGGTGTTCGATGCGACCGCCCTGGGTACCGGTCTCGGTGGTAACCGCCTGACCATCATCACGCTGTTCGGTGACACG